>CAYVHG010000126.1:0-26167 GCA_964450875.1 uncultured Anaerolineaceae bacterium
GATATCCAAAGAAAAAAAACTCAGCAGCCAACTGATGGGGTTGAACAAAACCAGGCTCCTGCAAAGGGGATAGCTTAGCAAGCGTCAAGCGCACCCATTATACCATTGGGGAAAAGGGGGTTCTGGGCTTTCCCCTTGGCAGGCGATGGTATAATGGAAAACGCAGCGGGTTGTAGCAATCCGAGCGCGCGCGGCTTCCCCGCGCTGCGATTTCGTGTAGAGGAGTTTTTGTATGTCCGGACATTCCAAATGGTCAACCATCAAGCGCAAGAAAGCAGCCGAAGACGCCAAGCGCGGCAAAATCTTCACCCGCCTGGCGCGAGAAATCACCCTGGCAGCACGGGAAGGCGGCGGCGACCCGGAAGCCAACGTCCGCCTGCGGCTGGCCATTGAGCGCGCCAAGGCCGCCAACATGCCCAAAGACAACATCGAACGCGCCATCAAGCGCGGCACCGGCGAAGACAAAGAAAGCGGCAACTTCGAAGAAATCTACTACGAAGGTTATGCCCCCCACGGCGTTGCCCTGATGATTTACTGCGTGACCGACAACCGCAACCGCACCGTCTCCGACGTCCGGCACATCCTCAGCCGCTACGGCGGCAGCATGGGCGAGGGCGGCTCGGTTGCCTGGCAATTCGAACGCATGGCCTACTTTGCCATCCCTGCCGAAGGGCAAGACCCCGACGCCATCTTCGAACTGGCCGTCGAAGGCGGCGCCGACGACGTCAAATTCGACGACGACCTCATCGAAATCTTTGGCCCCGTCGATTCCTTCAAAACCATCGGCGACCAACTGCGCCAGGCCGGCATCCAACCCGACGAAGCCGGCTTGAAAATGATCCCCAAGCAGGAAATGGAACTCTCCCCCGACCAGACCATCCAGGTGCTCAAGGTGATCGAAGCCCTGGAAGAGCTGGACGACGTTCAGGAAGTCTACTCCAACCTCAGCATCAGCGAAGAAGCCCTCGCGAAAATGGAAGCCGCCTGAAGGCGGCCACGCGAGAACGCCTCCAGGCCGCTGAGGCGCTGCACGCGCGGCAAGCGGGAAGCCGCACAGCGGTAAAGCCTCAGTGGCCTTTTCATAGGTGCAGCCCGTGCTCGTACTCGGTCTCGACCCCGGCACTGCCACCACTGGCTACGGGTTCATCCAATCCACCGCCGATGGCCGCGTCACGGCCGTCGACTATGGCGTCATCCTCACCCCGGCCAAAACCCCTCTGGCCGAGCGGCTGCAAATGCTCTACGACCGCTTGCGAGCGCTGCTCGACCGCTACCACCCCGACGGCGCGGCGGTGGAAAAGCTATTCTTTCAGAAAAACGTCACCACTGCCATGAGCGTAGGGCAAGCACGCGGGGTGCTGCTGCTGGCGCTGGCCCAAGCCGGGCTGCGCGTCGCCGAATACACCCCCAACGAAATCAAAGAAGCCGTCACCGGCTACGGCAGCGCGGGGAAAGCCCAAATGCAGCGCATGGTGCAAATGCTGCTTGCGCTGGAAGCCCCGCCTCGGCCCGACGACGCCGCCGACGCCCTGGCCGTAGCCCTGTGCCACGCCCAGCACCTCCGCTGGCAAAATCACCTCACCGAGAGGCAACGATGATCGCGTTCCTGGAAGGCACCCTTGCCTCCCGGCACGAAGACAGGCTAACGGTGCAGCTGGGCGCCGTGGGCTTGTGGGTCTTCGTGCCCCGCCCCCTGGCCGACCGCCTGACCGTGGGGCAAGCAGTTGCCTTGCACACGCACCTCGTGGTGCGGGAAGACGCCCTCACCCTCTACGGCTTCGACACAGCCGAAGCTCGCGACCTCTTCATCCTGCTGCTGGGCGTGAACGGCGTTGGGCCCCGGCTGGCCTTGAGCATCCTCTCGGCGCTCACCCCCGCCACACTGCGGCGTGCCGTCTTCCAAGAACAGGCCGACGTCTTCCAGCGAGTGCCCGGCGTGGGCAAGAAAACCGCCCAGAAAATCGTGCTTCACCTGCAAGACCGCCTGCGCCCCGAAGACACCCTTACCGCCGTCGCCGCCATGCCCGACGCCGACAGCGAAGTGCTCGAAGCCCTCATCGCACTGGGCTACAGCGTGGTAGAAGCCCAAACGGCCATCCAGGCCCTGCCCTCCGACGCACCCCCTGATGTGGAAACGCGCCTGCGGCTGGCGCTTCAATCGTTGAGCCGCTAATCCCCTCTTTTTGGAGTCCAATCATGTCCGAAGAAAACACCACCCTCACCGAAAGCCCCGCCCCCACCCCCGAAAGCGAAGCCCCCGCCACCTGGCACGACCCGGCCAAAGTGCTCCGTTTTGCCGTCATTGCTCGCGTCACCGCTCGCATCATCCTGGCGCTCATCGTCGCCGGGCTGGGCTATGTCACCTACCAGGTCGTCCACAACGCCTCGATGACCGGCCAAAGCGCTTGGAGCAACCTGCTGATGCAATACCTGGCCTTCATTTCGCTGATCATGGCCGTGATAGTGATGGAAGGCATTGCCTACTTCCTGGAAATCATGGTAGACATCGAAGAAAACACCCGGAAGTAGCATGGCGTTCTCTCTGAACAATCAAACGATAGCGTTCATCGGGCCGGGCACGATGGCCGAGGCGATGATCACCGGGTTGCTGCGCGAAAGCGTAGCGCCGGCGGAACACATCATCGCCGCCGGGCCGCGACAGCAGCGGCTGGAACGCCTGGCAAAGCGGCACGGCATTCGCACCACCCGCGAGAACGCCGCCGCGGCAGCGGAAGCCGACGTCGTCGTGCTCTCGGTCAAACCCCAGGTGCTTCCCAAAGTGCTGCCCGAACTGCACGGCAACATCCGGCCGGCCGCGTTGGTGATTTCCATTGTAGCCGGCGCGACGGTCGAGCGGCTGAGCAGCGGACTGGGGCACCCTGCCATCGTCCGGGCCATGCCCAACACCCCTGCCCAAATCGGCATGGGCATCACCGTATGGACGGCCTCAAAGGCAGTGAGCGCCCCCCAGCGGGAAACCGCCCGCGGCGTGCTCACCGCCCTCGGCGACGAAATCTTCATGGAAGACGAAGTGTATCTGGATATGGCCACAGCCCTTTCCGGCACCGGCCCGGCCTACGTCTTCCTTTTCATGGAAGCCTTGGTAGACGCGGGGGTACACCTCGGCTTCCCCCGCCGGGTGGCCGAACAACTGGTCGTGCAAACGGTCAAAGGCTCGGCGGCCTACTATGAACGCCAACAGGGCGAGGTGCACTTGGCACACCTGCGCAACCAGGTGACCTCACCAGGCGGCACTTCGGCCTCGGCGCTATATTACCTGGAAAAAGCGGGCTTTCGCACGGCCATCTCGCGCGCCGTGTGGGCGGCCTATGAACGGGCGCTCACCCTCGCCCAAAACGGCAAACCCCAGCCGCCCAAATAGCCCCCTCGTTCGGAGTTCCCACGAGACAGGCCGCGCAGGTCTGCCTCGCGCCACGTTGCTCGCCCCTCCACTTGCCAAGTTATGCTAAACTAAGAACGGTTTGACCTCTACCCCGCTTTCTCTACGAAAGGAGCAACCCATGGATGAAAAAGAAAAACTCCTCAACCTGATGCGCTTTTGGCTGTTCGGCACGTTCGTGATCGTTTTCGCCGCGGTGACGGCCTACATTGGCATCTTCAGCAACCGCAACTGGTGGCTGGCAATCAAAGCCGGCTTCCCCATCTGGGGGCTGAGTGCCGTGCTGGCTGTGATTTGGTATTACCTCTACAAGTGGTATCTTTCCCGCAAATAGCACGCTTTTCAAACCAAGACCGGCCTGCCTTAGATTGAGGCAGGCCGGTCTTTTTTTGCTGACGCTGTGCCGAGGCACACTCACGGGGCGTCAGAACAACGGCGCCATCGTGCTCAACACCCGCCGGGCAATGACCAAGCGCTGAATTTCGCTGGTGCCTTCGCCAATCGTCATCAGGCGGGTGTCGCGATACATCCGCTCGACGGGGTACTCTCGGCTGTAGCCATAGCCGCCGTGAATCTGGATGGCGTTGCGGGTGACACGTTCGGCCATTTCCGAGGCAAAGAGCTTTGCCATAGCCGCCGCGTGGGTAAACGGCTTCCCCTGCGCTTTGAGCCAGGCGGCGTGATACACCATCAGGCGCGCGGCGTGAATTTCCGTTGCCATGTCGGCCAACATGAATTGAATTGCTTGGCGGGCGGCCAGGGGCTTCCCGAAGGCCATGCGCTGCTGGGCATAGGCGACGGCTTCCTCGAAAGCGGCCTGGGCGATGCCTAACGCCAACGCCCCGATGCTGATGCGCCCCCCATCCAACACCTGCAAGGTCTGATACATGCCCTGGCCCGCTTCGCCCAAGAGGTTTTCGCGCGGCACCCGAACGTTCTCGTAAGTGATGGCGTGGCTGTGGGTGGTGCCCAACCCCATTTTCTTTTCCGGCGGGCCAACGTGCAAGCCTGGTGTGCTGGTCGGTACGACAATCAAGCTCAGGCTGTGGCTGCTGCGTTCCGGCGAGGTGCGTACCAGCGTCACGATGTAATCGGCGTCGCCCGAGTTGGTGATCCACATTTTGCTGCCGTTGATGACCCAATGGTCGCCTTCCAGCTCGGCCCGCGTTTTGACCCCTTTGAGGTCGGAACCGGCATCGGGCTCGGTGAGTGCCAAGGCAGCCAGTCGTCCGGGTTGACCATTCACCACGCGCGGCAGGAAGCGCTTTTTCTGCTCTTCGTTACCAAACATGACGATTGGCGCGCACCCCAAACCGTTGTGCGCTGCAACCACCAGCGCCGTACCGCCATCGCCCCAGCCGAGTTCCTCGATGGCGATGGCGAAAGCCAAGGGGTCCACAGCGCTGCCGCCATAGGCTTCCGGCACGGCCATCCCCATCAAGCCCAGCTGCTCGCCGGCCTTTTGCAACGCGGGCCACATGGTTTCTTCGCGCTCGTTGTATTCGGCTGCCAGCGGCTTGATTTCCTTGGCGACAAAGTTGTGCACTGCATCGCGCCACATTTTCAATTCGGGGGAAAGGGCAAAATCCATCGTGTCCTCCTGTGCTGGTCGGGTATGAAGAAACGAAAAACGCGCCTTACGGCGCGTGAATTACGTTTGGGGTGGCGTCGGAAGGTCCGTCGGCACCATGTGTTCGGGCATTTTCACAAGCACGGCTTCGCCGGTAACGCAGGCCTCGCCGTTGGCGTACACCGTGGTTTCGACGACCACTTTGCGAGCTTTCACTTCTTTGATTCGGCCTCGGGCTTCCAACGTCACGCCCAGAGGGGTGGGCTTGAGATAGTTGACATGCAGCGCAGCGGTCACGAAACGAGGCACCGGGGCATCATCCCCCGGCTCGTGGCCCTCGGCGCGATAGGCCGCAAGGGCAGCGCTGCCCGTGCTGTGGCAGTCGATGAGCGAGGCCAGCAAACCGCCATACACGAAGCCGGGGATGGCGATATGATACGGCTCTGGCGTGAAGCGGGTGACCGTTTCGTCGCCCTCCCAGGCCGTCTGGAAGTGGTGGCCGTGGGCGTTGTAGCGCCCGCAGCCGTAGCACCAGGCCAGATCGTCGGGGTAGTAATCCTGAATATACGGAGAAGCGGCCATAAGCACCTCGGCAAAGAGGAAATGGATTGCAGGGTGTTTCTATTCTATCCCAGGGTGCGCGAAAAGAGGTGCAGGAAGCCCCCTTTCGGGCACACGAAAAGCCCCCGATTCGCCCACGGGCGTCGGGGGCTTGGGAAAGCCCGGGCAAGTGCGCGTTTACGAGCGAAGCCGCGTTCAAGACGCAGGGGGTTCCGTTTCTCCTTTTTCTTCCGAGGGTGTATTGAGCGTTTCCCACAGGCGCTCCAACGCTTCGACGTCGCCTTCCCGCGCCAAGAGGGTGAGGATGTCGCCGCTCTGCAAGCGAGTGTCGCCGTGAGGCAAGACGGTTTCCCCGCCTCGGTCGATGTGGATGAGCAAGAACTTCTCCGGCAGGTGCACTTCGGCGAGGGTTTTGCCCACCAGGGGCGAATCGGGGGGCACGACAAACCGCGCCTCGGCGGTGCCGGGGGGCACACCGGGCAGTTCTCCGACGGCGAAGCCGCGGCGCACCATGCCCAGTTCATAAGCGTGCACGATGTCGTTGCGGCGGATGACGCCAAGCAGTTTGCGCGGGTTCTTACGGTCCACCACCGGCAAGCGCGAAATATCGCGCGGGGCCATCCGCTGGGCCACGTCGCGCAAAGTTTCGTCGGGGTAGGCCACCACCACCGAGCGCACGGCAATATCGCGCACCTTCAAACTGGGGTCGTTGCCGCGGCGGCCCTCGATAGCTCGACGGTAATCGGCCAGCGAAACGATGCCCCACAAATTGCCGTGCTCATCCACCACAGGGAAACCGTGACTGTTGGTTTGCAAGAACAAACCGCCCAGGCTGGCCGCGGGAATATCGGGCGACACGGTCACCGGATTGGAATCCATCACCTCGGCAACCTTGACCGAGGCCAGCACGTCCATATCACGGCCGCGGAACAAGCGAATGCCGCGGCGCACGAGTTTGAGAGTGTAAATGGATTCCGGCTCCATGCGCTCGGCAACCACCACGCTCACCACCACCGCGGCCATCAGCGGCAGCAAAATCCGGTAGTCATCGGTGAGTTCGAAGACGATCATAATGGCCGTAAGCGGGGCGCGAGCCGCGGCGGCAAACACCGCGGCCATGCCCACGGTAGCATAAGAACCAGCCCCAGCGGCAATTGTGGGCAGCGCTTTGTGCACCACCCAGCCAAAAGTGCCGCCGGTCATCGCCCCCATGAACAAAGCCGGGGCAAACACGCCGCCCGAATTCCCCGCCCCGAGGGTCAACGAAGTCGCCGCCAGTTTGAGCACTACCAGCACCACCATCAAAGTCAACGACAAGTTGCCCAGCAAGGCATCTTCGATGACGGGGAAACCCGAGCCAAACACATGGGGCAACCCCTGATGTAAAGGCACCCCCAAGCGCAATTCATCGGCGGGCACGAAGCCCAAGCCCAAAATCTGGGGGTAGAGGTAGCCCATCGTGCCCAGCAACAGGCCGCCTACTGCGGGCTTGAGCCAAGCGGGGAAATCCCAGTTGTCGAACAGGTCTTCGGTGAAATACAGTGCCCGAATGAACGCCACGCCGATGAGCGCCCCCAAGACGCCGAGCAGCAGGTAAATCAAAATTTCCCAGCCGCTGCGGGTAGCGTAAAAAGGAATGCCAAAAGCAGGGCGGTCGCCCAAAATGCTGCGGGCGATGGTGCTGGCCGTCACCGCCGACAGCACCACGCTGCTCAAATCGCGCAGGGTCAGTTCGCCCAAAATGACCTCGATGGCAAACAACACACCCGCGATCGGGGCGTTGAAAGTCGCAGCAATCCCGGCCGCGGCGCCGGCCGCGACCAGGTTGCGCGTGCGGCTTTCCGAAAGGCGGAACCATTGCGCCAACGTCGAGCCAAAAGCCGCACCCACCTGCACAATCGGCCCTTCACGGCCTGCAGACCCGCCCGAGCCAATACAGGCCGCCGACGCAGCTACCTTGGCCACCACCACCCGCGGCCGAATGCGCGCACCTTTCAGCGCAATGGCTTCCATCACCTCCGGCACACCGTGGCCCTTGGCCTCTGGCGAGAAAAAGGCGATAATCGGCCCGGCGACCAGCCCACCAATCACCGGCGCGACGATGTACCACCCTCGCCCCAGTTCAGGCCACACTTTGGGGAGGTGAAAGAACAGCCCCCTCTCGACCCACGAAATCAACTCGATGAAGAACACAGCCCCCAAGGCCGTGCCCGCACCGATGAGCGCAGCCAACAACAACCAGGCCACCATACCCGAAGCATGCACTCGGTCGAGCACGCGCTCCCAAACCAACTGATAAACGGATGATGAAGGGATTTCCTGCAAAACGCACTCCTCGAAGCAAAGTTCACCAGGGGAACGTCTCACGCCCCACTGCTGGCCAAGCACAAAGTAGACCAACTGCCGACAAACCGAAATCCATTATACAACGATTTATGTCCAAAGGCGGTATAATCTAATCGCATTCTTTCTCATCCTTTTTTGTGAGGCGAAGCATCGTGGTTTCCAAAGTCAAACAGTGGCGAGATTTCTGGACCCTCCCCTCTTCTTACAGCGACCTCATGCAGGCGCTGGGGGCAACGATCATCGGCTTGCTCAGCGCCGCGGGTGTGCTTTTCTTCAAACAAACCATCCGCTGGATTCACGCCTTGCTTTGGGAAGACGGCGCCGGGCTGTTGGTGCCCCACACCGGCCGCTGGGTGCTGTTGCTGGTGCCGGCCGTCGGCGGTCTGGTCGTCGGGCTGATTCGCACGTGGTGGCTGAGCGAGGAACGCCACCACGGTGTGGCCTCGGTGATGGAAGCCGTCGCGCTGGCAGGCGGCCGGTTGCGGTACAAAGAAACGCCGCTCAAAGTCCTGGTGTCGGCGATTTCCCTGGGGAGTGGCGCATCGGTCGGGCCGGAAGACCCCAGCGTGCAAATCGGTGCCAGCATCGGCTCCTTTTTCGGGCAGAAATTTCACATGTCCGACCAGCGCACGCGGGTGTTCGTAGGTGCGGGCGTCGCTGCGGGCATCGCCACGGCCTTCAACGCCCCCATTGCGGGCGTATTCTTCGCAGTGGAAATCATCTCCGGCGACTTTTTCATTTCCTCCTTTGGCATGATCGTGCTCAGCGCCGTGATGGCAGCCGTGCTCACCCGCGCCCTGGTCGGCCCCCAACCTGCCTTCCCCATTCCGCTCTACACCTACCACGGGCCTATGGATTTGCCCTTCTACCTCGGCCTGGGGCTGCTGGCCGCGCCGGTAGCCTTGCTCTACATCCAAGCCATTTACTGGACGCACGACTTCTTCCACCACCTCAAGCTCCCCAAATGGCTCTCGCCCGTGCTCATTGGCCTGCTCATCGGGGCGGTGGGGCTGTATTACCCGCAAATTCTGGGCGATAGCTATGAAGCCGTCGGCGACATCCTCAACGGGCGTGAGATGGTGTTGGGGGCGCTGGTCATTCTGGTGTTCCTGAAGATCATCTTCACGGCGCTCAGCCTGGGAGCAGGTTTCATCGGCGGCGTGTTCGCACCGTCCCTCTTCCTTGGGGCGGCATTGGGCGGCGCCTATGGGCTGGCCATGCAGCATCTCTTCCCCACCTTGCACCTCGTGCCTTCCGCATTCGCACTGGTGGGCATGGCCGCGGTGTTGGCCGGCACGGTGCATGCGCCGGTCACGGCCATCATGCTCTTGTTCGAGATGACCGACGACTACCACATCGTGCTGCCCCTTATGTTCGCCGTCACCGTGAGCATTCTGGTGAGCCAATACTTCCAACCGGAGTCGGTCTACTCGCTGGGGCTGGTGCGCGACGGCCTGCGACTGCGGCGCGGTCGCGACATCGACGTGCTGGAATCCATCAAGGTCAAGGAAGTGATGGAGCCCCGACCGGTGACCATCCGCGCCGACATGCCCCTGCTCACCGTGAGCGCGATGTTCGACCAGTTCCACACTCACGGCCTGCCCGTGGTCGACAAAGAGGGTCGGCTCATCGGCATCATCACTTTGCAAGATCTGCAACGCGCCCTGGCCGAAGACCCCGAAAACCCCCAACGCACTGCGGGCGATGTGTGTCGTAAACGGCTGGTGGTCGCATACCCCGAGGAAAGCATCAAGGAAGCCCTCCACCGCATGAGCGTGCATGAAATCGGGCGCCTTCCTGTGGTCGATCCCTCCCACCCCGACCACCTGCTGGGGTGGATCAACCGGGCTTCCATCATCCGAGCCTACGAACTGGCCCTCGCTCGGCGGGCTTCCCTGGAACACCGCGGCGAACAAATGCGGCTGGAAGCCATCACCGAGGCGCCTGTGTTGGAAATGACAGTAGTCGAAGGTGCGCCGGTGGCAGGCAAAATGGTGGCCGAAGTGCCCTGGCCGGAAGGTGCTGTGCTGGTACGCGTCCAGCGGGGGCATCAGCTGCTCATTCCGCACGGCGACACGCTGCTGCTGCCCAACGACCGGCTGACCTTCGTTGCCGAGCCCGGTGCCGTAGCCCCCTTACGCTCGCTGGTAGAAAACAAGGCTTGAGCCCCACCTCTCCACGGCAAACCTGTCATCTTCCCAAAAGATGTAATATAATAGCGCTATCCTTACCCTTCCGACACACCGAGAGAGTTTTCTATGGAAACCTGGCTTCCCAACTTCGTCGATGAAGTGCAACGGCTGCTGGGCTACAGCCCCACCACCGCGGCAGCCTATGCCAGCGACATCCGCCGTTTTCTGGCCTACTTGGCCCAAGAAGGCAAGGAAGTGCCCCCCACCCACCCGAACGCCGACGATGTGGTAGGCTTCCTGGCCCACGAAGTGGCCGCCGGCCGCAGCCGCGCCACGGTACAGCGCCGCATGGCCTCGCTGCGGGTGTTGGAGCGCTGCCTGCTGCTCACCCATCGCATCGAAAAACCCTTCATGCCCCCCGAACCCCTGCTGGAAGAAACCCTCGGCCAAAGCCGCGCCCCGCGCCCCACCACTTGCCTGCGCAGCGAAGACCTGCAACGCCTGTGGCAAACCCTGCTGGCTTCCCCAAAGCGGCAGGCTCTGCGCGACCTGGCGCTGATGGCTTTGCTGCTCGAATGGGGCTTCCCGGTCAGCACCTTGCTGGAGCTGCACCTGCAACACCTCGATACCGAACGCCGCACCCTTTGGCTGCCCAGCCCTTCGGGCACTATGCTTTCCTGGAAGCTCGAAAACGCTTTCGAGCCCTTGAAGCGCTACGTGGAACAAGGGCGGGAAGGGCTTTCGCCCAAAGAAGGCGAGACCCATCTCTTCATCAGCCAGCAAGGGAAGCCGCTTTCCCGGCAAAGCGTGTGGCACAGCCTGCGCCGCTGGGGGCAAAAGGCAGGCTTGGACACCCCGCTCACGCCGCGGGTGCTGCGCGCCACAGCAGCCCATCGGCTGCTGGCACACCGAGTGCCTCTGAAAACCCTCGGCGTGGCGCTGGGGCATACCAACCCCCTTTCCACCACTTTGCTGGTGCGCCGGTTGCGCTCTTCGTGCGGCAACACCCCGCCCGCCGAATTGCCCACCCTCGATTCCCCTGCTGAATAACCATCTTTTCGCTACGAGGTCCCCCATGCTTCAAAAACCCGACTACTTTTCGCTCCAAGACATCGACGCCGTAGCCGACGTCATCCGCCGCCGAGCACAAGGCTTTCGACCGCGTGTAGGGCTGATTTTGGGCTCCGGCCTGGGCGCGCTGGCCGAAGAGGCCGAAGCCGTGGCGGTCATCCCCACAGCCGAGATTCCCGATTGGCCGGTTTCCACCGTGCCGGGCCACGCCGGAAGGCTGGTGCTGGGCACGCTGGCTTCCCAACCGGTGCTGATTTTGCAAGGACGGGTGCACTACTACGAAGGCTACACCATGGCCCAGGTCGGCCTGCCGGTGCGGGTAATGCAGCGCCTGGGGGTAGAAACGCTCATCGTCACCAACGCAGCCGGGGCCGTCAACCCCGAGTTCGCCCCTGGCGACCTGATGTTGATTACCGACCATCTCAACCTGATTGGCATGGCAGGGTTGAACCCCCTGCGCGGCCCCAACCTGGACGAACTCGGCCCGCGTTTCCCCGATATGAGCCAGGCCTACGACCGCGCACTGCAAGCCCTGGCGCGGCGGGTGGTCCACGAAGCCGGCATTCTGCTGCGGGAAGGCGTCTACGCCTCCCTGGCCGGGCCTTCCTTCGAAACCCCCGCTGACCTGCGCTTCTTGCGCGGCGCCGGTGTGGATGCCGTAGGCATGTCTACCGTGCCGGAAGTCATCGTCGCCCGCCACGGCGGCACCCGCGTGCTCGGCATCTCGGGCATCAGCAACAAAGCCAACCTCGACGGCAGCACCATCACCACCCACGAAGAGGTGCTGGAAGCCGGCCGCATCATCGCGCCCAAACTGCTGACGCTGCTGCGCGGCGTGTTGCAAGCCCTCTAACACCTTCCCCCTGCTCGTGCCGAGGCGTCATGCAATCTTTGCTGGGCTTTTTGCAAACTTACGAGACGCTCATCTACCTCTTCCTGGGGGTGGCCTTTCTGCTCTATGCCCTCCGCACCGCTCAAGCCTACCGGCGGCTGCAAGACGCCATCTTTGGGCTGGAGCGGGAACACGCCGAGCAGCGCTTTCGGCGCAACCTGTGGGGCATGGGGCTGACGTTCCTGGCCGCGCTGGTGGTGTTTTCCCTCGCGACGTATGTCGCGCCCTACCACAGCGCCGTGCTGCTCCCTACACCCACGGTGAACGTCCTTGCCACGGCTGGCACCGGCACGCCGCAAGCCTCGCCCGCGCCGCAGGAAACCGCTACGCCCATTCCCCCGCCGACCATCAACCCCGAAGGTTGCGTGCCCGCCAAGGTGGAAATCACCCAGCCCCAAAACGGCAAGACCATCAGCGGCGAGGTGAACATCGAGGGGTCGGCGTTGATCCCCAACTTTGGCTTTTACAAAGTCGACATTGCCCCTGTAGACCAAGCCCTCTTCCTCACCATTTTTGCCAGCCACACGCCGGTGAAAGAGGGCACGCTGGTGGAAAAATGGGATACGGCCACCATTCCCCCTGGTGACTACGTGCTGCAGCTGGTGGTGGTAGACAACCAAGGCAAAGCCCTGCCGCCCTGCCGCATCCGCATTCACATCGCGCCGCCTTCATAGCACCTGCGGGCAGCGCGGCGGAACGCCCCGCCACCCTGCCGCCGCGGCCCCTTCCAGAGAGCGACCATGCCGCAAATCGAAATTCGCACCGCCCTGGCAACCGACATCCCCTATCTGCCCAAGATCGACCACCACAGCGTTTCGGAAACCGTGTGGAAGATGGCGTGGGCAGAAAACGGCGGGCTGGGCGCCACCTTCCAGCCCGCACCGTTGCCGCGCCCGCTCAAGTTGCCTTACCCCCACGACCCCCAAAAACTTCTCGACACCTGGCAGCGGCGGGGGCTGCTGCTGGTAGCCGTGCATGATGGCCTTCCCATCGGCTACCTGGCCGCCGAACCCGGCCGCCCACAACACGGGCTTTGGCTGACCGACGTCGTCGTCCATGCCCCCTGGCGGCGGAAGGGCATCGGCAGCGCGTTGGTGCTGACCGCGGGGGAATGGGGCAGTGAGCGCGGCTTGCACCAGATGGTGCTGGAAGCCTCTTTCCGCAATGGCCCGGCGATCGCATTCGCCCAGCACCTCGGCTTTACCTTCAGCGGCTTCCAATACGGCTATTACCCCAACGGCGACGTCGCGCTGTTCTTTGCCCTCTCGCTGACATAGGTCTCCCATGACTTTTACAGCGTTCCTGCGCGCCCTCAACCAGGTGCTCGCCGCGGGGATCGGCATCACAGCGCTTTCCCTGTGGTTGTATGCCCTGACCTTCAACCTGCGCAACCGAGTGACGTTCGCGTATTCGGTGGTGCTGCTGGCGGTAGCGCTCACCTTCGGGGGGGAATCGTTGGGCAGTGCGTCGGCCAGCGCCGCCTTGGCCGACCTGTGGTATCGGCTGCAATGGCTGGGGGCCATTTTGCTGCCAGCGGCTTATGTTCACTTTGCCGACGCTCTCTTGGCCACCACAGGCCGCCCGTCGCGAGGGCGGCGTCGGCTGAGCGTGCGGCTGCTTTACGCCGCGGCGGGCGGGTTCGCCGCGCTGTTGGCCGCCAACCGCCTGTTGGGACCGTTCGTCGCCGACGCCCCGCTGCCCCACCACACCGCCACCCGCTGGACCGCGCTCTTCGCCCTCTACTACCTCGGCACGATGGGATGGGCATGGGTCAATTTCGTGCGCGCCTATCGCCGCACCGTCGTGCGCGCCAGCCGCCGCCGCATGGCCTACCTGCTGCTCGGCGCGCTCGCCCCAACGTTGGGGGCTTTCCCTTACGCCACTTTCTTGGGAAGCCTAACCGCCAGCGCGCCGCTCTTTTTCTGGCTGCTGGCGACGCTCAGCAACCTCTTCACCACCGTGCTGCTGGTGCTGATGGCCTACGCGGTGGCCTTCTTCGGCGTAGCCTGGCCCGACCGCGTCGTGCGGGTGCGGCTGGTGCACTGGCTGTTGCGGGGGCCGGTGGCGGTTTCCACGGCCCTGGCGCTGACCACGGCCGTCCGGCGGATGGGCGCACGCTACCTCGGCCAGCCTTACACCGTGCTCGTGCCTCTGACCATGGTGCTCGGCTTTCTGCTGGTCGAGCACCTCATCGGCGCGACCGCGCCCCTGTGGGAGCCGTGGCTGGGCGGCTGGCAGAACAACCCCCTGCTCGCGGCGCTACACCGGCTGGAAGAGCGCCTGTTCACGCGGGAAGACGTCGCCCAATTCCTGGAAGCCGTGCTGGCCGCCCTGTGCGATCAACTGCGGGTGCCTACAGCCTTCATCGCCGTGGTAGAAGAAGGCAACCTCAGCCTGCTGGTGGCAGTGGGGGAAGGCCCGCCGCTGCCCGAAACGCCGCCCCATCTCTTGGCCGAGGCGGCTTCCCAGCGGGGGCTGCTGCGCTGGGATGGCTACCTGCTGGCGCCGCTGCATCACCGAGAAAGCGGGGCGCTGCTGGGCGTGTTGGGCTTCCCCAGCGACGCCAACTTGGGCACCGAGGCCCGCGCCACCCTGCGCGCCCTGGCCGAGCGGGCTGCCCTCGCCCTGACGTACCACGCCCGCGGCCGCGCCGCTGCCCACGCCCTACAAACCCTCACCCGCCCCGACGACTTCATCCCCCGCCTGCGCGCCGTGGCGCGCTACGACCAGCAAAAAGTGCTCGCTACCCCCGAAGAATTGCCCCCTTCGGCCGAACTCGCCCAATGGGTCAAAGACGCCCTCAGCCACTACTGGGGCGGCCCCAAACTCTCGCGCAGCCCCCTCACCCGCCTGCAGGTCATCCAGCAAGCGATGGAAGACGGCCACGAAGACGCCTCGCAAGCCGTCCGCTCGGTGCTGCGCGACGCCGTCGAGCGGCTGCGCCCCGAAGGCGAGCGCCGCTTCACCACCGAGTGGCTGCTTTACAACATCCTGGAAATGAAATTCTTGCAAGGGCGCAAAGTGCGGGAAGTCGCCCAGCGGCTGGCGCTTTCGGAAGCCAACTTCTACCGCAAACAGCGCATCGCGCTCGAAGAGGTGGTGCGCGTGCTCTTGGAAATGGAAGCCGAAGCTCGCCAGGAAAAACACCGCCAATAACCCCCACCCCTCACAACGCTTTCCTCTCCCCATGTTCACCTACCTTGCCCACGCCTCACCACTCCACCGGCTGAACCCCGTGATGAAACTCGCCGCCATCGCCGTGGTGGCGCTGGCAGCCACCGCCGCGTTCGACCCCTTCATCCCTGCCATGTTGCTGACCGCCCTCTGGCTCACAGCCTGGCGTTTGGGCCGGGTGCCCTTCCGGCAGATGCTGCGCTGGAGCGTGCCCCTCGCGCTGCTGCCCCTGCCTATTGCGCTTTTCAACGCCCTTTACACCGACCTCAGCCGCTATGCCCACCCCCACATCCTCTGGCACTGGGGCATCTGGACCTTGAGCACCGAAGGTTTGTGGAACGGCCTGGGGATGGGGCTGCGCGTGGCCGTGTTCGTCGCGGCTTCCCTGCTGTTCATTGCCACCACCGACCCCACCGACTTTGCCCTCAGCCTGGTCCAAAACCTGAAAATCCCGCCCCGCTTCGGTTACGGGGTGTTGGTCTCTTACCGTTTTTTGCCGTTGCTCAAGCGGGAATACGAAACCATCCGGCTGGCGCATCGGGTGCGCGGCGTGGGGGAAGGCCAAGGCCTACGGGGCTGGATCGAGAAAACCCGCCGCTATGCCATCCCCTTGCTGGCGGCGGCGGTGCGGAAATCGGAACGCACCGCGCTGGCAATGGACGCCAAGGCCTTTGGTGCGCTGCCGCAGCGCACCTATTACCGGCAGATGGTCATCCGCCGCGGCGACGTCCTCTTTCTGCTGGCGTGGCTGCTCTACGTCGCGGTGGTGTATGCCCTCGCGCTCCACTTTGGCCTGGCCCACCTGCAATGGGTGCCGACGGGATAACCGCCCTCATCCCCCTTTCAGCAAACGCTCCAGCATTTTCAGGTCTACCCGCGAGGTCAAATCCAGGCTCAGGGGGGTCACGGAAACCACCTTATCCACGCGCACAGCATAGACATCGCTGCGGGGGTCGAAAGTCTCAGGCGGGTCGCCGGGGCCGTAGCCCATCGTACCGGGTTCCTGCCAACTGCGGCGCTTGGGCGGCACGGTGCGGTAATAACGCTTTCGCGCCAGGCGCGTTACCCGCCAGGGGGTTTCCGGCGTGCCGTGCCAAGGCACATCCACCTTGAGCACGTACACGTCGTCGGGCAAGGGGGTGCGCAGCATGCGCTCGGCAAAATAGCGCGTGAAATGCGCCGCGGCGCTGAAATCGACCTCGCGGGAATAAGAAAAGTGATAATCTTTGGGGGTTTCCAGCGAAACAGCCAGAGCCGGGAAACCCAACGCCGCGCCTTCCAACGCCGCGCCCACCGTGCCCGAAACCGTGACGCCGGTGGCGAGGTTTTCGCCGTAATTGATGCCCGCAACCACCAGGTCGGGCGGTTCGGACATGATTTCCAGCACGCCATGCTGCACGGCTTGGGCGGGGGTGCCGCCGACCGCGTACACCGTCCAACGCTGGCCGTGCACGGTAATCGTTTCTTCGGTAATGATGCCGTCGGAAGTGGAAGGCAGGCTGCGCCCTGCGCCGGAAGACTGTTCGCGCGGGGCCGCCACAGTGACCCAGCCCAGTGCGGAAAGGGCTTCTGCCGCAGCCCACAGGCCAGGGGAACGGATGCCGTCGTCGTTGGTCAGCAAAATGTGCATGGTTTACCTCGTGCGGAAATTGGCATACGCCGCGAGGGCGTGGGCAATCCACCAAATGAGCCGCATGGGGGCGCGATGGGGCGCCAGGCGATACGCCCACCAAGCGACTGCCCAACGCAGCGTCAGGTATCGCCCCAGGGGGGAAAGCAACAAACGCCGCCGGTAGTCGCGGAAGGCCAAATCGTTGCGCCGGAAGGCCGCCACCACGGCCGCCGCCGCCACTTCGCCATAGGCGAGGGCAGGGCCAATGCCTTCGCCAAAAAGCGGGTCCGCGCCGGCGGCATCGCCCACCAGCAGCAACCCCGGCCGCGCCAGCCGCTGCAATGGGCTGAAGAGGTGCAGCGGGTGCCCTTGCGGGCGCGGCAAGTCGGGGAAGGCTTCCCGCAGCAGGGAAAGCAAAGGGGCTTTGGGCGCTTTGCGGGCCACGCGTGCATCGTAGATGCCGCGGTTGCGGTGCGGGCTATTTTGCAACCGCAGTGGGAAGCGCCAAGTGTAGCCCTGCAGGCCGTGCCTCACCGCTGAGAAGTCGAAAAAAGCCGCGTGCGGCGGCAGGTCGTCGTTGGTCGGCGCGGGGGTGATGGCTTCCAACAGCCGAGCGGTGGCATGGTGGCGGCGGCGGTTTATCACCGCGTTACGCGTCACGCCGCGCGAGCCATCGGCTCCGACGACCACCCGAGCACGGAATTCGCCCGCCGTGGTCAGCACCCGCCAGCCCTCGCCATCGGCCACCAGGCGCCGCACCGCCACGCCTTCCTGCAAATTCACGCCGCGGCGGCGGGCCTCGGCCGCCAGGTAAGCATCCAGCGCCGGGCGGTGGAAGACGGTGAAAAGAGGCTCGGCGCTTCGCAGGGTGACGACGTCGCCGCGATAGTCGAAGCGGCTGGTGAAAACCGGCACCTGGGGCAGCGGCAGCGGCCAAGGGAAGCCCAGCCGGCGCAAGGCATCTCGCCCCAGCGGCGTCACCCCGCCGCCGCACAATTTCGGGCGGGGGTGGTGTGCCTTCTCCAGCACCAGAAGGCGCGAGGCCCAAGATGGAGCCGCACGCAACAGGTGAAGGGCGGTGCTCAGCCCGGCCGGGCCGCCGCCGATGATCAAGACGTCGACGGTCTTCATGGTGTGAAAACGAAAGAGGAGCGGCGATTGCCGCTCCCGTATGGCGCCCTCGGCGTGATTCGAACACGCGACCCCTTGCTCCGCAAGCAAGTGCTCTCTCCACTGAGCTACGAGGGCAGGTATTCACAGGCGGGGAGGGCGGGATTCGAACCCGCGGTGGAGGTTTTAGCCCCCACAACCGCTTAGCAGGCGGCCCCGATCGTCCAACTCCGGCACCTCCCCGAATTGTGTGGGTGCAACCGCCCCTGGGGAGGATGGGCTACCCTGGGGGCTTCCCGCCTGTGGTTCAGGCGGAGGGAGAGGGATTCGAACCCCCGGTGGGCAAAAGCCCACTACGGTTTTCAAGACCGTTGCCTTCGTCCACTCGGCCATCCCTCCCGGAGCGGAGGGTATTTTACCACACCCGCAAAGGGGTGACAACCCGAGAGCGGGCGACGGGATTCGAACCCGCGAATGGTAGCTTGGGAAGCTACTGCCTTACCACTTGGCGACGCCCGCAACGCGGGCTAATTTTAGCCACCCTGGGAATATTTGTCAATGCTGGCACCTTGAAGTTCGAAAAACTCTAAGGCGCGCTGGAAAGCCGGAGAAGGGTCACGCCTCCAACGGCGCACTGCGGCGGTAGAGTTTCTCCCGCAGCAGTAACACATCGCGGCGCAAACGCTCGTCGCTTTCTATCTTGTCGGCAATTTTTTCGTAGCCGTACTTCACGGTGGTATGGTCGCGGCCGCCCAGCAGTTCGCCGATTTGCGGCAAGGAAAGTTTCGCGTCTTCCCGCAGCAAATACATTGCCACCTGCCGAGGCAGCGCCACCTTGTGGGCGCGGCTTTTGCTGCGCAGGCGCTCGACGCTCACCCCAAAGGCTTCCGCCACGGCTTGCAAAATGCGCTCGGGGGCGATCTCCTGCCGACGGGGCAGCATGTCGGCCAGGGCGGCTTCCACCAACTGCGGCGTCAGGGGCATGCCCCGCAACTCGGCATACGCCAGCACCCGCGTGAGCGCGCCTTCCAATTCACGGATGTTGGTGTGCATGTAGCGGGCAATGGTTTCCAAAATTTCCATCGGCACGGTCTTGCCCGCTTCTTCGGCTTTGAAGCGCAAAATCGCCACGCGGGTTTCGAAATCGGGCGGCTGAATGTCGGCGGTCAGCCCCCATTCGAAACGGGAGCGCAGGCGCTCTTCCAGGGTCACCAACGCCTTGGGCGGCCGGTCGGAGGTCAACACGACCTGCTTGTTCTGGCCGTGCAGCGTGTTGAAGGTGTGAAAGAACTCTTCTTGGGTGGATTCTTTGCCAGCAATGAACTGAATGTCGTCGATGAGAAGCACATCGACCTTGCGATATTTGTCGCGGAAGGCTTCGGTGTCGTGGCTGCGGATGGCGTTGATTAGGTCGTTGGTGAACTCTTCCGAGGAAACGTAGCGCACGACCAGCCCTTGGGCAAGGCAAGCGTTGCCGATGGCATGGAGGAGGTGGGTTTTACCCAAGCCCACGCCGCCGTAGAGGAAGAGGGGGTTGTAGGCATTGGCAGGGTTTTCGGCCACGGCCATGCTGGCAGCGTGAGCCAGCCGGTTGTTGGAGCCGACGACGAAGTTCTCGAAGGTATAGCGAGGGTTGATGGCAGCCGCGCTGTGGGAAGGCGGCAGCGCAGTCGGGCGACGGCGCGCCCGCGCGGGCGCTGCCTGCTCATGGCCGTTGGCGTCCGAAGCCCCGCGGGCTTCCCCCGGCTGCCTCGCCAGAGATTCCTCCGTCCAGACCACGAAGTCTACGTCAACGGGTTTGGCAAGCAAGCCGGCCAACTTGCGGCGCACCGTGCTGCGCAAACGGCTCTCCAGCCAGTCGCGAGCGTAAGCATTGTGCACGCCCACCACGAGTTTGCCATCGTGCAAATCCACGGGGCGGGTGTCGCGCACCCACGTATCGAAAGCGGCCTTGGGCATCTCCATCTGGAGCTGCCCCAACACGGTCTGCCAGACTTGTACGGCTTGTTGTTCCACGCTATCCTCCTCGTATGCTCCAGCATCCCACGCCCCCTGGTGGGGCATCGGCGAAGGTACGACGAATGTGTTGGTGCAACCATTTCATGCATCCGGCGGCTGAGCGCCCCCTCTGCGAGGGTTATTCTACATGGAGAAGGCTGCGGAAGCAATGGGGAGAAACCTACGAAAGTTTAAAAACATCCGCTTCTTTAAGGAACTATTCCTTAAATCTTGCTCCGACGCGCACCGCTCACCCAGCCACAAGTCGAAAAAATGTGCGCCTTTCTATGGGCGCGCGCTCACACCGCACCCCCACATCTGGGAAGGACTATCCGAAAATCGGGCTTTTACCCAGGTTTTGGGAGATTTGGGGGAATTCCCCCGCGCGCGTGTGCCTGGTGTGTTTGCGGCTAAGGTTGCGCGCGGCCGCGCGTGTGCTTAGCCGAGAAATTCCCCCGATGGCGGCCAACGGTGGCCGTGCCCACACAAGACATCCCCCGCCAAGGGCAGACCGGCCTACCGGCGCCAGCCCAAGAAAGCCAACACCACCGTCAGGCACGCCAACACCCCCTCGACGAGGCGCCACCCCCAGGGCGAAGGCGACGGTGGCGCGGGCGCTGCCGCCGCTGAGGGAGTGGAAGGCATTGTGGGCGTAGGTGTAGGCGTGGCTGCGGGCGCGGAGGTGGTTGCGTCGAGGGCATTCTCCTCCGCGCGTGCAGGGCCAAAAGCCTCCCCCCGCGCTGAAGGGGTTGGGGTCCCTGCTCCCACTGCTGCCTCAGCGGCCTTGGCGCTTGCGGCGGCTGGCTGCTCCACGGGTGCGGCCGAAAGCGCCTGCGGCGGCGCCGAGGTCGCGGCGAGCAACATATGATGAGAGAGGAAATCGCCCGCAAAGACCAAAAGCAACAACATCAGCGCAGCGGCGCTGGCCCAGCGGTAGCCCCACCTCGCTCGTGCAGGCCGTCGGGCGGCCGCATCGGCAGCGCGCAGCGTGAACGCCCGCGGCGCACGCTCGCGAGGCAGCGCACGAAGCCCCTGCTTGACGGCCCGCATATGGGCGTAGGCTTCCTGCCAGGCAGGGTCATTGGCGACGCGCTGCGCCACACGCGCTGCCTCCCCGGCAGGCAACTCGCCATCCAGGTAAGCGGTCAACAAGCGCAGTTCGCGAGCAGAAAGGTTTGCGCGGCTCATGAGGAATGCCCTCCGGGGTTTAGACGCGCCAAAGCGCCCAAAAGTTCCGGAAAGCGGCGCAAGCAGGCTTGCATTCGCAGCCGCCCCCGCGCCAAACGGCTTTTCAAGGTGCCCAAGGCCACACCCAGGGCCTGGGCAGCCTCGGCATAAGGCCACGCCTCCACATCCACCAGCACCAGCGCAGCCCGCTGCGCCGGAGGGAGCTCTTGCAAGCACCTCTCCAGCGCCTGCCGCAGGGCCGCGCGCTCGGCTTCGGCTTCGGGCTGCACCTGGGAATTGGCGTCAGCCAGCCAAGGAGCGTCTTCCAGTGCGTCGCCCTCGGCATCGAGGGGCTCCAGCGGCACCGTCGGGCGGCGCTTGCGGCGGCGCAGATGGTCGTAACACGCATTGGTGGCAATCCGAAACAACCAGCCGCGCCATGAGCCCCCGCGGTAACGACGGATGTGCTGCCACGCCCGCAGAAACGTCTCTTGCGTGGCATCTTCGGCCGCGGCGCGCTCGCCCAAGATGCGGTAGGCCACGTTGTAAACCGCATCTTGATAAGCCAACACCAGGCGGTTGAAAGCCTCCAAATCACCGCCCTGGGCAGCGCGAATCCACTCGGCCTCGGTCATGGCAACGGCTCAAAGCTCAATGTACTCATCCACATCGAAGAGGAAAACGGTGGCCCCACCGACATGCACCGGTTTGGGGCGCGGCAAGGGCAGCACCCCACCGATTTTGTCGGCCACGAACTCCACCCGGCGGCGCGAGGTCGCCTTGAGAATTTCGACCACCGTCTCGACCTGACCTTCGGGCACGCCAATGAGCATGGTGATGTTGGGGCGCTTCAGGAAGCCGCCGCTGCTTTCCACCGGCACTACCGGAATGCCCAACTTGCCCAACGCCTCGGCGACCGCGTGGGGGGTGCGTTCCTGCACGATGGCCATCAGCAGATGGCGGATGGGCGGAGCGTCGGGCGAGCGGCGCAGCAACATGCCAGGCCAGGCGGGGAGGGTATCGCTGAGGGCGCTATCGACCTCGGCGGCCAAGGTAGCAAAGGTTTCCTCGCCAATCACACCGGCATGGAAGAGGTCTTGCAGCGCGATGCGCTGTGCGCGCAGAATTTCCAGCCGGGCCTTGTGCAGCTCCTCCATCTGCAAGGCAGGGTGCTGGCGCAAAATCTGCTCCACCGCCTGTCGAAGCCGCTGGTTGCGCTGCTCCAGCAAGGGGCGAAGCACCTCCCAGGTGTGCGCCGAAATCACACCCTGCCGGTAGGCGCGGGTGAGGTATTCGTGACCGGCCCGCGCTGCTACCGCGCGCGCATGGCGACGCTCGAATTCCAAGCGCTCTTCGTCGTGACTGCCAATGCCCAGCCACTTCAACACCCACGGCATCGAGCCGCCCTGCACCAGCAGGGTAAAAAGCACCACCCCAAACGCCATCACGCTGATCTGGTCGCGCAGCGGCCCCACGCTCTCGGGAATGCCCAACGCCAAAGCAAGGGAAACCGCGCCCCGCAAGCCGCCCCAGTAAAGCACGTGCCGCCACTTCGAGGGCAGGTCGCGGCCAATCCACGAAAGGCCATAAACGCTCAGGGCGCGCGCTACGATGATCGCCAGCACTGCCCACAGCACGGCGTACCAATTGCTCAGCAGCACCTCGGGGCGAATTTGCAACCCAATGAGCAGGAAGATGAACGAATTGGCCAGAAAAGCCGTGAATTCCCAAAAATTGACGACCACAATGCGGGTCGTGGCCGACATGCCGCGAGGGCCGATGTTGCCATTGATGAGCCCCGCCGCCACCACCGCAAGCACGCCGCTGACATGCGCCTGCTCGGCAACCAGGAAAGCGCCATAAGCCAGCACTGCGGTGAGGGCGGTTTCCAGCAGGTAATCGTCGACGCGGGCAATGACGGCCGAAACCAACGCGCCCAACAGACCACCCACCAGGAACCCCCCACCGGCCACACGCACGAAATCGATCAAGCCGCCGGTGATGCTATACGTGCCGGTGACCAGCACGCCCAGCAGCAAGTTGAAGACCACAATCGCCGTGCCGTCATTGAACAGGCTTTCCCCCTCCAGCAGCACTTGCAACCGCTTGGGAGCGCCCAGCGAGCGGAACAGCGCCACCACCGCGACCGGGTCGGTGGCCGCCACCAGCGCGCCAAAAACCAGCGCCGCCGCCAGGGGCATTCCCAAACCATAGTGCACGATGCCCCCAACCACGCCGGTCGCCAGCACCACCCCGGCCACGGCCAGCGCCAAAATCAAGCCCAGATCGCGGCGCAGATCTTCCCACCGAATGTGAAAGGCGGCCTCGAAAATCAACGGCGGCACCAGCACCCCCAAAATCAACTCGCTGGTGATGTGCACCTCCACCTCGGCGAAGATCGCCAGCGCCAGCCCAATGAGCACCAGGCCGAGGGTGTAAGGCATCCGCAAGCGGCGGCTGAAGATGCCCACCAGCACCGCCACGGTCAGCAGTGAGATGACCACCTCTTCGAGAAAAATGATCGAGTACGACATGGGAAAGCAACGCTCCGGAGGTTGGTGTTGCCCCGCCCTGGGGCGCCGATGTGCCGTGCAGGGAAAGGCCGGGCAACCCGTGCGGGGGAACGCCCTACGGCGCGATTTCCACTTCGCAGGGCTCGGGTGTCGTCAAGGTGCGGGTTTCACCGTCGGGGGTGGTGATGAGGGTGCGGCCTGGGCTGCGGCGGATGCGCCAGCCCCAAAACGAGGCCGTCATTTCTTCTTCGAAAGGCGTCGGCCAGGTAAACCGCACTTTGTGGGGGTCGAGAGGGACGATGCCGGCCGTCCGCAGCCACAACCCCAGCGGCAGCAAGCCGCCAAGGGCATCGCGCCCGCCCATACCCTCGCCTGTATCCGCGTGGTAGGTTTCGGCAAACGTACCCTGGGAAGCCAGCGCGCCTTCGGCAGCGGCGGCCAGGCTTTCGAGCAGGCGAGCGGCCTCGGCCACAAAGCCGTGGGCGAGCAACCCCTCCACTGCAAAGAGGTTCCACGGCATGTGCACGGCGCGCCGCCAGGGGGCTGCCTTTTGCCCCCCGCGCGGCGAAAGGGGAGCGCCATACGGCCGCCCATACTCTCGCGCCGACGTCAACGCCCGCCGCACCGCCTGGGCTGCGTCCGCATCCAACATTTCGGCCCAGAAAGGCAACAACAGGCTGATGTCGGGCGTGGTGTAATCGGGCGTCAGCACCACAAAGCGGCTGCGGCTGCGCAGCCGCTCGCCTTCCACCGTCACCGTGGCGAGGTGGCGAAACACCCCGCGGGAAACCGCCACGCCGCGGCCTTCGTGCCAGCGAATGCGCCCGCCGCTGAGGCTCTCTTCCAACGGCTTCCCACGGGCGTCGCTGCCCCGCAGGGTCACGGTGGCGGGCACCACCTGCCCCCCCTCGGGGAAAACATGCACCACCACACGGCTGGGCAAGGGGAAGGTTTCCGCCACTGCCAAGGTGCCGGGGCCGCGATGCTTGCCCAAGGTCAGGTGAGGGGGGCGCTCGTGGGTTTCGTAATCGCGATAGAGGGGGGTGCGGCGGTGGGCGTCCCACATGGCGGTGACGGCCTGACGCAGCCGTCGGCGGCGGGTGCGCAGGTCGGGCGGCGGGGTCTCACCCGCGGCCGCGGCCAAGGCTTCCAGCCGCCCCAGCGCACGATAGAGCAGCGCGTACAGCGCCGGGCTTTCGGCATGGGCGAGGTCGGCGCCGACCGAATCGCGCCGCCAGGGGGAAAACCCCGGCAAGTCGGGCAACCCCATCTGCAACGGGTGCGACCACTCCGGGAAGCCATCGCGGTTGGCGTCGCCCTGGGCATACCACGCCTCGATGAAACGGTGCAGCGGCCGATAAAGCCCAGCCAGCCCCGCCGGATCGTGGGCATAGGCCCGATAAGCCAGTTCCACCAGCAGGGGCGAGGCCAAACGGCGGCTTTCGGGCTGAGCAGGCCGCCAAGGGATGAAACCGTCGGCCTCTTGCCGGTCGAGAAAGGCAGCCACCCATCCTTGCACCGGCTGCGGGTTGGTCGGCAGGAAGACGCTCACCGCGAGATAATAAGCCTCCAGCACCGAAGCCGCTCGGTTGAGGGCCCGCGGGTCGGCAGGGCTGCCGTGGTCGGGGGAACGTGCGGTGAGCAAAAAGGGGTGCGGCAAGCCGGGCAGTCGGGCCAGCAGGCTCTGCGCTGTTTGGCGGGAGCGCAGGAAGGCCCAAGTGCGCGACGCGGCGGCGCTTTCCAGCCGCGGCTGCTGGCCTTCCAGCAATGCCAGCCGGGCGAGGAAAGGCGGCCAGGGGCGCGCCGCCAGTTTGCGGGCCAGGTCGAAACCGGCTTCGGCATCGGCCAGGGCAGTTTGCACCCACGTCAGCCGCCGAGCGCCTTCCACGGGCAGGTCGAAATCTACCGTCAGCGAAGGGAAGGGGCTCAGCGCGGCTTCTGCCCCACCGGTCAGGAACACCACCGGGCACAATCCGCCGGCTTCCCCCTGCAAGATGTGAACGGCGTGACGCTGCTGGGGCGCCA
Organism: uncultured Anaerolineaceae bacterium; assembly: GCA_964450875.1. GTDB lineage: Bacteria > Chloroflexota > Anaerolineae > Anaerolineales > DRMV01 > DRMV01. The sequence continues at coordinate 25,572 of CAYVHG010000126.1, forward strand.
TGCCGTGCTCGGCATCGGTGAAGGGACGCAGCACCGCGGCGAGGCCCAACGTGCCGGTGCGCGGCGCGGCGGCGCGGTTTTCCAGCGTCAGGCGGCCAATCACCGCGTTGGGGTGGGCGACCCAATATTCGCACTGCAACACCAAATCGGGGAACGGCTCGCACGTCAGGCGGGCGTAAGCCGGGGCCAAGTCGTGCACCTGCGGCAAACGGGCAAAGGCCGGCGCAGCCCACCGAGGCTGGCCTTCGCGCACCACGAAGGGGAAAAGCGCCATCGACTGCACCCGCAGGCCGTAAGTGGTCACCAAGGCCAACGCGTCGCGCTCGCCCCACGCGGCATGCAGCGCCCACACGTGGTCGTCATCGGGCGGCGTCTCGGCCAGGCGCGCATCGGCGGCCAGCACCACTTGCGCCGGGGGGCGAAAAGGCAAAGGAGGCATGGGAGTATTTTACCGTAAATTCCTCCTCGCCATTGCGCCGTGCCATTGCGCCGCGGGTGAGGCCACCTTCCGAGGCCATCTTGTCCCTCGCTCTGCTTCCGAGAAGGCAGACGGCCACCCCAAGAACCCAAACCATTGGCTCGAGCATCGGCAAACC
>CAYVHG010000127.1:0-17741 GCA_964450875.1 uncultured Anaerolineaceae bacterium
TTGCCGGATCATCCCACTTCGCCCATTCGGAAGGCGCACAAACACTTTTGTGGGGGTAATCTTCACAACCCGTACGCGAACGTGTTCCCCTGCCTTGTACGTTGCGTTTGCTACCATCCCTTAAAAGCTCCTTCTTGCTACCACCTTATTATGTGCATTATACACCATAGTTCATCTAAAGGGCCGAAGCAAGCCTCCCTTCCCCTGCCACCTCACCGAGCACCCCACGCGGGAAGGCTCAACGCCGCGGGGAACAACGCAGCCTTGCCAGCACCTTTGCCCAACTGGGGTTATACTAAAACCACTCCCAGGCTGGCTTTGCTTTTGCCGCCTCCCCTTTGGAAGCCCCTATGCCCCTCCTCCCCACCCGCTCCCCGAGCCGTTGGATTGCTTTCCTCGCCCTGGCCCTGCTGGGGCTGGGAGCGCTTTGGCTGAGCGTGACGCTTGCTGCCCTGCCCGACCCCGCCAAGGCGCTCGCGGCCGCGCCTACCGTACCCAGCATCCGCATCACCGACCGGCAAGGTCGGCTGCTCTACGCAGCCCTGCCCGCCGACGCCCGCTATACCCCCTTGCCGGCCAACGCCATCCCTCAATGCCTCAAAGACGCCACCCTGGCGGTGGAAGACCCCACTTTCTACACCAACCCCGGCCTCGATTTCCGCGGCATGGCGCGAGCCCTGTGGCAAAACCTGCGCGCCGGCCGCGTGGTTTCCGGCGGCAGCACCATCACTCAGCAAGTCGCCCGCAACCTCTTGCTTTCCCCCCAGGAACGCCGCCAGCGCACCCTGCGCCGCAAACTGCGCGAAACCTGGCTCGCCTGGCAGCTCACCCGCCACCTCACCAAAGACCAAATCCTCGCCCTTTACCTCAACACGACCTACTACGGCGGCTTGGCCTACGGCGCAGAAGCCGCAGCCCAGACCTTCTTCGGCAAACCCGCAGCCCAACTCACGCTCCCCGAATGCGCCCTGCTGGCCGGGCTTCCTCAGGCCCCTGCTGCTTACGACCCCTTCACCCACCCGGAAGCCGCCCGCGCCCGGCAGCACACCGTCCTCGACCTGATGGTACGCCACGGCTTTCTCACCCCAGCCGCGCGCGACCGCGCCTTGGCGGTGCCGCTGACCTTCACCCCTACCCCTTACCCCATGCGCGCCCCGCACTTCGTCTGGATGGTGCTGCAACGCATCCACGCCCTGCAAGCACAAGGCCGCCTGCCTACCGACATCCCGCTCGAGGTGCGCACCACCCTCGACCTGGATATTCAAGCCATAGCCGAGGAAGCCGTTGCCCGCCACCTGGAAGCCCTGCAGCGCGAACGCGACCGCCACGTGAACGACGCCGCCGTCGTCGTGCTGGATGCGCACACGGGCGCCCTCCGCGCCTTGGTGGGCAGCCCCGATTACACCAACCAGGCCACCCACGGCGCCATCGACATGGCGACCACCCCGCGCCCCACCGGCTCCGCCTTCAAACCCATCATCTACGCCGCTGCCCTCCAGCCCCACCAACCCGCCCCCTGGACCGAAGCCACCATCCTTTGGGACGTCCCCACCACCTTCCACACCGCCGAAGGCGCCCCCTACACCCCCGAAAACTACGACCGCCGCTACCACGGCCCGGTGACGGTGCGGCAGGCGCTGGCATCCTCGCTCAACATTCCGGCCGTGCTCACGTTGGCACACGTCGGCATCCCGGCGACACTGAAAGCCGCCCGCGCGCTGGGCATCACCTCGCTGGAAGACGCCGAGCGCTACGACCTTTCCCTCGCGCTGGGCGGCGGCGAAGTGTCACTGCTGGAACTCACCAACGCTTACATTGCCTTTGCCGACGGCGGCTATTTCCGCCCCTATCAGTGGCTATACGAAGTGCACAGCCCCCAGGGAAGCACCCTCTACCGCCCACAGCCCCCTCGCCCCACCCCCGTTTGGGACCCGCGAGTGGCCTGGTTGATCTCCGACATCCTCTCCGACGATACCGCCCGCACCCTCGGCTTCCCCCGCCACACCTCGCTGGAAGTCGGCTTCCCCGCCGCGGTGAAAACCGGCACTTCTTCCGGCTTCCACGACAACTGGACGGTAGGCTACACCCCTCGCTGGGTGGTCGGCGTGTGGGTTGGCAACGCCGACTTCCAGCCCATGCGCCAGGTAGACGGGCTGACCGGCGCAGCGCCCATCTGGCACAGCATCATCCGCGCGTTGGAAGCCGACCACACGCCAACGGCCTTCCCGCGGCCAGGGGGGCTTGTGCAGGTGCGGGTCTGCACCCTGTCGGGCTTGCTGCCGACGCCCGCCTGCCCGGAAACCCACCTCGCCTGGTTCCTGGAAGGCACCGCCCCCACCCAGGCCGACGACGTCTACCGCCGCGTGACCGTGAACACCCCTGACGGCCCCCAAACCATCCTTGCGCTCAACCTGCCGCCCCGCGCCTGGGAATGGGCGCGCGCCCACGGCTGGCCGCTGGTGCAAGACTTCGCCGCCTCTTCTCCTGCCACCACCGGCGAAACCGACGCCGCCGTGCGGCTGCTCTCGCCCGCCGACGGCAGCGCGTACCGCCTCGCCCCCGACCTGCCCCCCGAGGCGCAAGAAATCCGGGTCGCGGCCGAAACCGCCCTGCCCCAAGCGCGGCTCCGCCTGTGGGCCGACGGCAGCCTGCTGGCCGAATGCCCCGGCCCGGAATGCACCGCCTGGTGGCCGCTCAGCCCAGGGCAGCATCAATTTTGGGCAGAAGCCATCGGCCCCGCCCACGAAACCCAACGCTCAGCGACCGTGCACATCCAGGTCGACGCCTCCCCATGAGGTCGAGGCCCCAAAAAGAAAAGGCAGACAACCGCGCCTTCCCCGCAGCAAACCGCGCCCATCATCTCCCCGCCCGCCAACCGCGCGCCTCACGCGCCTTCCCCCTGCTCTGCATCGACATGCAGCGTGTAATCATGGGTCAGCGCCGCGACCGCCTTCAAAATCGCGCTCGCAGAGCAATACTTCTCCTGCGAAAGGGTAATCGCCTGCTCGACATCCTTCGCCGGAATGGGTTCATCCGCCCAAATTTCGTAATGGACGTGCACTTCCACATAGATCTGGGGATATTCCTCGCGCCGTCGCCCGCGCACTTTCACCCGCACATCACGCACCGGCAAGCGCTTCTTGTTCCGCAAAATGTGCACCACATCCATGCCGGTGCATCCGGCCACACTCACCAACAACAGTTCCATTGGGGGAATGCCCGGCACACCGTTGAGCTCCCCCATTTGCACCGTGCCGCCCTGGGCATTCGAGCCGATGAAAGCCAGCCCCTCACCCGTCCATGCGGCACTCACTTCACGCCAACCTGCTTTGCTCATGGCTTCGAACCTCCTCGAAATTTTGGGGGCGAGTATACCATGCCCCACACCTCCGCCGCTCCGCTGTGCTATAATCGCGGCGTAAAGAAACCCTTTCCATACGAGGCACTATGTTAAAGAAACTCGTCACCACCTTTGCTGGGGACCCTACCCGCAAAGTCCTCAAAAAATACCTCCCCGTGGTAGAACGCATCAACGCGCTGGAAAAAGAGTACGAAGGCTTCAGCGACGAAGCCCTGCGCACCCAGACCGACGCTTTCCGCCGCCGCCTGGCTACGGGCGAAACCTTAGACGACATCCTCCCCGAAGCCTTTGCGGTCGTGCGGGAAGCCAGCAAACGCACCATTGGCCTGCGGCACTACGACGTCCAACTCATCGGCGGCGTGGTGCTGCACGAAGGCAAAGTCGCCGAGATGAAAACCGGCGAAGGTAAAACCCTGGTCGCCACCCTGCCCATCTACCTCAACGCCCTCGCCCTCAACCCCGCGTGGGAAGAAGCCGCCCGCGCGCGCTGGGGCGACGACCCCGAAAAATGGGAATTCCAGCCCCTGGATGACATTCCCGTAGGCCGCGGCGTGCACCTGGTCACCGTGAACGACTACCTGGCCCGCCGCGACGCCCGCTGGATGGCCCCCATCTACGACCTGCTCGGCCTTTCCATCGGCGTGCTGCAAATGGCTTCCCGCACCGAGCACGGCAAAAAAGCCTTCTTGGTCGATTTGAACAAAACCTCACCCCAAGAAGACCAACACCAGCTGCGCATGGTGCTGCGGCGGGAAGCCTACAACGCCGACATCACCTACGGCACCAACAACGAATTCGGCTTCGACTACCTGCGCGACAACATGGCCATGCGCCTGGAAGACCGCGTCCAGCGCGGCCACCCTTACGCCATCATCGACGAAATCGACAACGTCCTCATCGACGAAGCCCGCACCCCGCTCATCATCTCCGGCCCCTCCAGCGACGCCGCCGACTGGTACCGCATCATGGCGGGCATCGTCCGCACCCTCAAAGCCGAAGAAGACGTCGAAATCAACGAGCGCGACCGCACCGTTACCCTGACCGACGCGGGCGAAGCCAAAGTCGAAGCGCGGCTGGGCGAGCCCCTGCGCGACCCCGAACGCCCCGAAGACCTCACGCCGCGGCAAGAGCAGCTCTGGGGCTACCTGGAACAAGCCCTGCGGGCGCAATTCCTCTTCAAACGCAACAAAGACTACCTCGTCCAGGGCGGCAAAGTCATCATCATCGACGAACACACCGGCCGCCTGATGCCCGGCCGCCGCTGGTCCGACGGCTTGCACCAGGCCGTGGAAGCCAAAGAGGGCGTCCGCATCCAGCCCGAAAACATCACCTACGCCACCATCACCATCCAAAACTACTTCCGCATGTACGACAAACTGGCGGGCATGACCGGCACCGCGGCCACCGAGTCGGAAGAATTCGACGAAATCTACAAACTCGAAGTCGTCGTCATCCCCACCAACCTGGAATACAACGCCACCCGACCCAACGCCCCCTTCAAAGCCCTCCAGGCCACGGACGAAGAAGGCTACCGCTACACCTACTACGCCCGCGCCGACGACCCCGAAGCAAAGCCGCTCTACTACAAACGGAAAGACTACCACGACGTCATCTACCGCACCGAAGAGGCCAAATTCCGCGCCGTGGTGCGCGAAATCTTGCGTTTCCACACCCAAGGGCGGCCGCTGCTGGTAGGCACCACGTCGGTGGAGCTCTCAGAACGGCTCTCCCGCCGCCTGAGCGCGAGCATGATTCGGCGCCTGGTGCAGGTGCTCCTGCTGCGTGCAGCCTTCCTGGAAGCCCGCGGCGAGGCCGAGGGCATCATGCACACCGAGCTGCAGCCCCTCTACCGCCCCTTGGAGCAAATCAAAGACGGCGACCTGCGCGCCTTCATCCGCGAACACAAGCTCAACCTGCCCCTCAACCCCGAAAAACCCGAAAACCTGGAACGGCTGAAAACCCTGCTCTACCCCACCCCCACCGAGCAAAGCCGCTGGGAAGCCGTGCGCGACCGGCTGGTGGAAGTGCTGCGTGCCGGTGTGCCCCACCAAGTGCTCAACGCGCGCAAACACGCCGAAGAAAGCCAAATCATCGCCGGTGCAGGCGCATACGGGGCGGTCACCATCGCCACCAACATGGCCGGCCGCGGTGTCGACATCAAACTCGGCGGCGAGCTGGCCGAAGAAATCCGCAGCGCCGTGGTGCGCGTGCTCAAACGCGCCGGCTTCCCCGACCCCTACGACATGGACCTCGACGCCCAATACCAAGCGCTCAAAGGCCTGCGCCCCGAACAATACGGCATCTACGACGCCGAAATCCGCTTCTTCCTCGACCATGTCGAAAAAATGCACCAAGTGCGGGAACTCGGTGGGCTGCACGTCATCGGCTCCGAGCGCCACGAATCGCGGCGCATCGACAACCAGCTGCGCGGCCGCGCCGCCCGCCAGGGCGACCCGGGCTCTTCCCGCTTCTTCCTCTCGCTGGAAGACGAACTCGTGCGGCGCTTCGGCGGCGACCAGCTCGACGGCATCATGCGGCGCTTCCGCATGGACGACATGGTGCCCCTCGAACACCCCCTCGTCAACCGCGTCATCGAACAAGCCCAAACCCGCGTCGAAGGCTTCAACTTCGACCAACGGAAACACACCCTGGAATACGACGACGTCCTCAACCAGCAACGCGCCAAAATCTACGGCCAGCGCGACCGCATCTTCGTCAAAGACGACCTCAGCGAAGACGTCACCGAGCTGCTGCGCCAGGAAATCGAAAGCCGCGTGCCCGACGCCCTCGCCCAAGAAGAAGGCCCCTGGACCCTCCTCGCCTATTTGGAAGACATCCAGCCCACCCTGGGCCTGCGCCGCGGCTACTACCCCTCCTACACCCTGCGGCTGCTGCTCGACCGCCTGCCCGACGAAGCCTTCACCAGCGCCGAAGCCGCCGAAGCCGCCCTCAGCCGCCTGGCCGAAGAAGCCATCCGCGCCGAACACGACCACCTGCGCCGCTACCTGCAACGCCGCATCGAAACCTTGCTCGACGCTTACCAAACCGCCCTCGACGAGCGGATGGAAGCCGTCGAAACCATCGTCGACAACCTCGATGCCCTCTGGGAAGAAAGCCAAGGCCAGGCCCAAGCCCTGCGCGCCGAAATCGCCTCGGTGGTGCGGGTGCCCCTCAAAATCGGCGCGGGCGAACTCCGCCGCTGGGTCGAAGACCCCGACGAAGCCCAAGAAGCCCTCCAAACCGCGGTGGAAGACTTCCTGCTCGGCCGCACCCTGCGGCAGCTCATCTTCATCGTGCACCGCACCCTCAACATCCAAGAACTGCACCCCGAAGCCCTGATGCAAATGGAAAGCTGGGAAGACATCCTCGCCGCGGTGCAGGAAGTCATCGACCACACGCTGGCCCAGCGCGAAGCCCGCCTGCTGGGCGACGGCCAGACCCCTGGCCAGGTCATGCGCGACATCCGTCAATACGTCGAGCGCTTCGCGGGGCGCTTCCGCACCCAAAACGGCGGCGAAGCCCCCGGCCTGAGCGAAGACGACATGGTCGGCCTGATGTTGGCCATCCAGCAAGGCAGCCGCACCGAATTCGACGCCAAAACCCACCGCCGCCAGCAAGTCGTCATCACCCGCTTCCAATACATCTACCGCGCAGCGCGCGAGCTAGAAAACCGCGCTGCCGACGAAATCACCACCGCCGTGCTGGAACACCTGCAAGGCGCGCAAGAAGCCATCCAATGGCACCTGGGCGAGGCCGAATTCCTGCGCCTGAAAGCCTTCGCGCCGGCACAACTGGGCCCGCGCGCCCGCCGCGGCCTGCGGCAAGCCCTCGGCGACGAAGCCTACGCCGCCCACGAAAACACCCCCTTGGAACAATTCCCCGCCGACCTCGTCGACCTGCTGCAATTCGAACTGGGGCGGCAAGCCCTTACCGAGCGCTATCGCGAGCTGCTGCTCCAGGTCATCTCCGGCGCGTGGGTCGAATACCTCACCAAAATCGAAGCCCTGCGCATCGCCATCGGGCTGGAAGCCTTTGCCCAACGCGACCCGCTGGTACAATACAAAGGTAAAGCCCACGAACTCTTCCAAGAGCTCATGCGCGACATCCGCGCAGGCGTCATCAACCGGATGTTCACCTTCCAAGGCGGCGGAGCGGTCGAAGTGGAAGCCAGCGCCCGCCAGGCCAAACCTGCCGCTCAGGAAAGCGAAACCGCCGCAGCCCCAGCCCCCAAGAGCAAAGGCCGCAAAAAGAAACGGCGCCGCAAACGGAAATGAACCCCTTTGGCAACCTCCCCAAGGCCGAACTCCACCGTCACCTGGAAGGATCGCTGCGCCTGCGTTCCCTCTTTGAGATTGCACGCGCCGAGCAGTTGACCCTGCCCGCCCCCACCGCCGAGCACTTCCGCGCCTTGGTGCAGGTGCGCCAACACGAACCGTTCACCGTCGAAAACTTCCTCTCCAAATTTCGCGTTCTGCGGCTGTTCTACCGCTCTCCCGAAATCATCCAGCGCCTGACGGCCGAGGTGGTGGCCGACGCAGCCGCCGACAACATCCGCTACCTGGAGCTGCGCTTCACCCCCGTCGCGCTCACCCGCGCCCGCGGCTTCTCGCTCTACGAAGTCATGGACTGGGTCACGGCGAGCGCCAACGAAGCCGCGCGGCAACACGGCGTGGTGCTGGGGCTGATCGTCAGCGTCAACCGCCACGAACCGGCCGGGCTGGCCGCAGAAGTGGCCGAACTGGCCGTCTCGTTCCGCCCGCGGGGCGTGGTGGGCCTCGACCTCGCCGGCGACGAAAGCCGCTACCCCGCCGCGCCCTTCGCCCCCATCTTTCGGGAAGCCAAAGCCGCGGGGCTGCACATCACCGTGCACGCGGGCGAATGGGGCCCCGCCGCCAACGTCACCGAAGCCATCGAAAGCCTGCACGCCGAGCGCATCGGCCACGGCATCCGTGTGCTGGAAGACCCCAACGCGGTGGCCCTGGCCCGCGAACGCGGCGTGGTTTTCGAAGTTTGCCCCACCAGCAACTACCAAAGCGGCGTCGTGCCCACGCTGAAAGCCCACCCCCTGCCCCAAATGCTGGCGGCCGGGCTGCGCGTCACCCTCAACACCGACGACCCCAGCATCTCGGGCATCGATTTGAGCCACGAATTCGCCCTCGCCCACGACACCCTCGGCGTTTCCTCCAACACCCTGCAACAATGCACCATCACAGCCCTCGAAAGCGCCTTCCTGAGCGCGCCGCGGCGCGCCGCGCTGACCCGGGCCTTCCGCAAAGCCTGGGAAGCCGGAAAACCGAGCCTGCCATGAACACCACCGGCGCGCATTCCTCGCTTTCCCCTTCCCTCACCCCCACAATTTGCTGTACAATAAAAGCGCCATGACCGCGCCACAACTCCCTGCCCCCTTGCTGTTGCGAACGCCTCGGGCGGCCGACCTCGCCGCACCGGCGGCATTTGCCGCGCAGGCCCTGGCAGAGAGCCTGCCCATTGCCGCCACCCCTTCCCCCAGGTCGTAAGCCTCCTCTGCATTGCCGAGGGGGCTTTTCATATGCCGCAAGCCAAACCTTTCCCAAAGGAGGTCGTTGCGATGTTGACCATCAGTGCCATCAAAGCCGATGTTGGCAGCATTGGAGGACACACCCGCCCCTCCGAAGCCATGCTCCGCACCGCCCGTGAGCACCTGCAAAAAGCCCTGGAAAGCGGCTTGCTCACCGACTACGACGTCACCTTCACCGGCGACGACATCTGCCTGCTCATGGTGCACCGCCAAGGCAACGCCGCCGCGGAAATCCACAACCTGGCATGGGATGCGCTCAAAGCCGCCGCCGACATCGCCAAAGCCCAAGGCCTTTACGGCGCGGGGCAAGACCTGCTCAAAGACGCCCCCTCGGGCAACGTGCGCGGCGCAGGGCCAGGGGCAGCCGAAATCACCTTCGACGAAACCGCACCGGAACGCCCCGCCGAGCCCTTCATGGTCTTCACCGCCGACAAATGCGGCCCCGGCGCCTTCAACTTCCCCCTGTGGGCCGTGTTCACCAGCCCGCTCTACTGCGCCGGGCTGATGATGCCCAAAATGCGCCCCGGCTTCAAATTCACCGTCATCGACATGGAATACCCCCACGGCGACCGCATCATCGAGCTCAACGCCCCCGAAGAACACCTCGACCTCGCCCTGCTGCTGCGCGACGAAAACCGCTTCGGCATCCAGGCCATTCACGCCCGCAAATACCCCCACCAGCAGGTCGTCTCGGTTTCCACCGACCGCCTGCACACCATCGCCGGGGAATACAAAGGCAAAGACGACCCGGTGATGATCATCCGCACCCAGGGCATCTTCCCCGCGCCCGAAGAAGTGGTCATGCCGTGGGTCAACGTGCCCTACGTGGCAGGGGATGCCCGCGGCAGCCACACCATGCCCATCATGCCCGTGCCCATCAACACCCCGGTCACCGGCCCCTATGCCCAACCCATCGTCGCCGCCGTAGCCTACTCCGTCAACCGGGAAGGCAAACTCTCCGAGCGGGTCGACGTCTTCGCCAACCCGGTATGGGACCTGGCGCGCCAGAAAGCCCAGCAAAAAGCCGAATGGATACGCCAGCAGGGCTTCTTCGGTGCAGCCATGCTGCCGATGCAAGAGCTGGAATACAGCGCCTTCCGCACCGCGTTGGAAGCCCTGGAAGCCCGTTTCAGCCTGCGGGCATAGCTGCCCTCGCTGGCACCCCGCGGCCCTGGAAGGCGCGCCAGCAACTTCCGCCGCCTTCCAGGGTTTTCGCTTTCGGCAGGAACGTTCCCGCCGCACCATGCTCTTTCAGGAGGTTCCCTATGGCTTGGCAACAAAAAGTAATGCGCACCGTGCGCGTCCGCAACCAGCTCATCCCCGGCACACTGGCCCGCCTGCTCACCGCCGTTGCCGAACGCAACGGCAGCATCGGCGAAATCCGCCTCATTCGGGAAGGCACCAAGGCCATCGTGCGCGACATCACCATTTACGCCGACACGGTCGAGCAAGCGGAAGACATCATCGCCGCGATGCGCGCCAACCCCGGCTCGCAAGTGCTGGAAGTGCGCGACGAAGTGCTGGAAGTGCACCGCGGCGGGAAGATTGCCATCCGCAGCCGCTACAAAATCGACTCGCTGGCCACCCTGCGGCGGGTCTACACCCCCGGCGTTGCAGAAGTATGCCTGCAGATTGCCGACAACCCCGAACTCGCCTGGCAATTCACTTCCATCAGCCACTTGGTAGCCATCATCACCGACGGCACGGCCATCCTCGGCCTGGGCGACATCGGCCCGGTCGCCGGCATGCCCGTGATGGAAGGCAAAGCCATGCTGATGGAAAGCCTGGTGGGGCTTTCCGGCGTGCCCATTTTGCTCAACACCAAAGATGTGGACGAAATCGTAAACGCGGTCGCAGCCATTGCGCCCACCTTCTCGGCCATTCAACTGGAAGACATCTCTGCACCGCGCTGCTTCGAAATCGAAGAGCGGCTCCAGCGCATGCTGAACATTCCGGTGATGCACGACGACCAGCACGGCACTGCGGTGGTGGTGACCGCCGCCTTGAAGAACGCCTGCCGCTACGCGGGGGTCGATTTGCAGCGCGCCACGATCGGGCAAATCGGCCTCGGCGCGGCGGGCATGGCGATCAGCCGCATGTTGATGCACGTCAGCGGCCAGCCCGTGCTGGGCGCCGACCTCAGCGAAGAGGCCCTGCAGCGGCTGGAAGCCCACGGCGGGCAACGCGCCACGCTGGAAGAAATCATGGCCAAAGCCGACATCGTCATCGCCACCACCGGCGCGCCCGGGCTCATCAAACCCGAAATGGTGCGAAAAGGGCAAATCATCTTTGCCCTTTCCAACCCCAACGCCGAAATCGAACCCGAAACAGCGCTGGCTGCGGGGGCAGCCTTTGCCGCCGACGGCAAATCGGTCAACAATGTGTTGGGCTTCCCCGGCATCTTTCGCGGGGCCGTAGATACCCACGCCAGCCGCATCACCCCCGAAATGTACCTCGCGGCTGTCGATGCCATCGTCGCCCAAACGCCCGAGGGCGACCTGCTGCCCAGCCCGCTCACGCCCGAAGTGCACCGTGCCGTGGCCCGCGCCGTGGCCGAAAAGGCGTTGGAACAAGGCGTCGCCCGCACCGACTACGTGCCCTACATCAGCGACGAAGAAGCGTAACCTCGCGCCTTCCCCTTTCCTTACTTGCTCTTGCACACCCCAAGGAGGAACAACTATGTCCCGTCTCCGCTTTCTGCTGGCCGCACTCTTCGTGCTGGCCTTCCTGCTGGCAGGATGCACCCTGCCCACTACCGGCGCGCCGCCCCCGCCCACGGCAGGGCCTACCCCCGCGGCGCCCACGCCCCAACCCCCGCCCCCCACGAACACCCCTGCGCAAAACAGCGGCGGCGCTTGCACCCTGACCGCAACGGCCCCCATCCAAGCCTACACCCGCCCCAGCGCGCAGGCTCAGGTCTTCGGCACCCTTGGCAGCGGCGAACAGGTGCAAGCCCTTTACCGCACGCCCGACGGGTGGTATGGCTTCGAGCCGGGGGTAGCGCAGGCCGGCAATGTTGGCATCTTCCGCATGCGCTGGATTTACGGCGGCAAAGACGTTCAAATGAGCGGCAACTGTGCTCAGCTTCCGCTGGCTCCGCCCCTGCCCGCCGGGGTGTGCTTCTTCATGGCAATGGATACCACCCCGGTTTACGCCTTGCAGGGTCAAAACCTCCAACAAATTGGCTCGCTGGCGGCCAACCAATACGCCGCGGTCATGGGGCGCGGCCCGGGCAACTGGGTAGAAATCAACCTGGATAGCGGCCAAAACGACCTGCACGGCCAGGGATGGGCCAGCCTGGCCACCGGCGGGCTCAACGGCCCCTGCGACAACCTGCCGCAGGTTCAGGCCGCCTTCCCCGGCGCTGCCGCGCCCACTTCGCCGCCGCCTCCCACCGCGGCCCCCACCGCCGCCCCCACCGCAGTCCCTACCCCGCAAAGCAACGAGGTTCGCATTCGGTTCGCGATGGGCGCCATCACCTGGCAAGCGCCGATCACCGGCAGCGGCGCCTTCGTCTTCGACGCCATGCAAGGGCAAAGCGCCGAGATCCTCGTGCTGCAAGGCAACCAACCCGCCGACGCCGCCCTTGCCCTCGCGGCCCCCAACGGCCAGCCCCTGCAAACCTACAACATCGGCCGCCCCGACTGGCGCGGTGTGCTGCCCCAAAACGGCGACTACCACCTCAGCATCGCCGCCCCCAACGGCCTCGCAGGGCTGACCCTGCGCGTCACGATTTACCCCCTCCCGCACGAGCCCAAACCCGTCCTCGACACCGGCGTGGGCTTCAAACTGACCTACGACGGCGAATACTTCCACCCCCAAAAGCCCGGCGTGTTCCCCAACGAAGTCTTCGGCCTCAACCTGGCCTACACCGACTTCTTCATGAACACCAACCTCGAAGAAGCCTACTTCGTGATGGGGCTCGAACCCATCAACGACGCCGACACCTGCCTCAACGCCCCGCCGGAAGGCATCGCCATCCAAGACGCCGTGGGCACGTGGCGGGTCAATGGCGTTGACTATCGCTACTACATCGGTGAGGAAGGCGCGGCAGGCAGCCTCTACCACGCCGACATCTTCCGCACCTACATCCACAGCCGTTGCATCACCGTCTACCTTTACACCCACACTACCAACATCAACAACTACACCCCCGGCAGCGTGACGCCTTACGACAAAGAAGGCGTGCAAGACCAGCTCAAGCGCGTCTTCTTCACCTTGCAATGGCCGTAAGCCCTCACTTGCTGCTGCGAAGAAAAAGCCCGGCGGGAATGCCCCGTCGGGCTCTTTCGTGCCTGGCTCAAGCCGGATTCCGGACGATGTGCCACACCTCCCGCCAGGAAGGCTTCTTGCCGCTCATCAGCACTCCCACCCGGAAGAGGCGCACCCCCGCCCACAGGCTGAACGCCGCCCCGGCGGCAATGGCCAGCACCACTACGCCCAAATCCCACCAGGGAATTGAACCGACCGCCAGGCGAAGCAGCACAGCAGCCGGGGCCGTCCAAGGGAAGTAACTCAAAAGGCGCGGCACAACGCCGTTGGGGTTGATGAAGAACAGAAAATTGAGCATGAAAGGCAACGCCGCAAGCAGGGAAACCGCGGCCGAAAACTGTTGGCTTTCCCGCAGATTGCTGCCCAGCGAACCCAAGCCCGCCATCAGCAGCCCATAAGCCAGGTAACCCAACGGCATGACCACCAACAACGCAATCAGCAATTGGGGGTCAGGGTGCCGCAGCTGGTGCATCGCGGCCTTCAAGGCGTCGTATTCGGGAAAGCTGTGAACAGCGCGGGTGCCCAGCAGCCACAGGCTCAACAACCACACCACAACTTGCGTGGCAGCCAAAGTCGCCAGCCCGATGACCTTGCCCCACAACAGCTCCATCGCCGTGACCGAAGAAAGCAACAGTTCCATGATATGGCTTTCCTTTTCCTTCGCCACACTCTGCAAGAGGTAGCCCGCCGAGCTGAACAAAGCAATGAAGAACAAAAAGCTCAGCGCATACCCCACCATGAAACGGCTGCCACCTTCTTCTTCCGTGTGCACTACCTCGCGGCCGCCCAGCACCACCACTTGCACCTCCGGCCCTTCGGCCAGCTTGAGCGCCTGCGCCGACGGATACGCCTTCCGCAACTCGGCGTAGAGCATCAGCGTTTGCAAGCGGCTGGTCACAGCCTCGGTCACCGTCATGGTGTTGTCGCGCGCGTAAACCGTGACCTTCTGCCCATCGGCAAGACCGGCAGGCAAAACCAACAAAGCCAAGAACCGCCCCTCGCGAACGGCTTCCTTGGCATGGTCTATGTCGTCTACGGGCACGAACGGCGCAGGCAAGGCGGCATCGTGCGGCAAAAAGCTGCCCTGATCGTAAACCGCGACGGGCTTGTTCATGCCACCGGAGACCCACGCCCCAATATCGGCATGCCCTTTCAGCGCCTGCACGCCGAAGAGCACCGCCGCCCCCAACAGCGGCAGCCCGAAAGTGACCAACCGATAGCCCCAACGTCGGGCGTTGGTGCGATATTCATAAACCGCTACATGGAAAACTTTGCGCAGGTTCACGGCTGCACCTCCTGGGCCGACGCGGCATCCCCCGCGGTTTCTGCCACGGCCCGCAAGAAAATCTCCTCCAACGAGGGGTAAACCACCTCGAAACGCTCCACCGGCGCGCCGGAAGCCACCAGCGCGCGCAGGACTTCCTGAGGCGAAGCCCCCTCTCGCGGCAGCATGGTCCACGCGCCATTGTGGGAAACCACCTGCCGCACCGGCAAGCCTTCAGGGAGCACCGCGCCTTCGGCAAGGCGTACTGCCACATCGCCGCGCGCGTAATGCTTTTGCAGGGCTTCCAACGAACCCCTTGCCACGATACGCCCTCGGTTGACGAGCGCCACCTCGTCGGCCAGGGTTTCCACATGCACCAGCTGGTGCGAGCTGAGCAACACAGCCTTTCCGGCAGCGCGCAGGTCTCCTACCAAGCGTTTGACCAGCTGAATGTTTACCGGGTCCAAACCCTGGAACGGCTCATCCAGCACCACGACCGGCGGGTCGTGCATCAGGGCCGCGACCAGCTGGGCTTTCTGCTGCATCCCGTGAGAGAGCTCGTGCACCTTGCGTTCCGCCCAATCTGCCAGATTCAGCCGCTCCAACCAGTGGCTCGCCCGCTCACGCGCCTCCGAGGGGCGCATCCCCTTGAGGGTGCCCAGATAGGCCAGCAATTCCAGCAAACGGGCATCGCGGTAAAGACCGCGCGCTTCAGGCAGGTAGCCTACCTGCTCACGCGACTGCTGCGGCGGCTTTCCCAACAAGCGCACTCTGCCCCCGTCGGGGAAAAGAATGCCCATCAACACGCGGATGGTGGAAGTCTTGCCCGCGCCATTTGGCCCCAACAGGGCAAAAATTTGGCCAGGGGCTACCGCAAAAGAGACGCCATCCACCGCTGTAAAATCGCCATAACGCTTGATGAGATGCTCCACTTCGATGAAGTTCACGGCTTCCTCCCACAAAGCACGTCAGGAATGCTGGGGAGCCGCTGCTTCCCCGACGTCCAAAATGCGCCGCATTGCTCGGCGGTAGGTTTCCAGCGCCCGCCGGCCTTCCGGCGACAAACGGCACAGGGTCAAAGGCAGCTTCCCCCGAAACGTTTTCTCGATGTGCACGTAGCCGGCTTCCTCGAGCTTGCTCAGGTGGGCCGAGAGGTTGCCCTTGGTCAAACCGGTGGCGTAAAGCAGATAGCGGAAATCGGCCTCATCGACCACGGAAAGCACGGTAAGGATGGCAAGCCGGGCCGGGGCATGCACCAGGGGGTCGAGGGTGCGGATGTCTACCGCCGAGGTCATGGGGTCTCCTCCTCGACGGGGCGAGGGTGGGCACGCACATAGCGCCGTAAAGCCCACACACCCCCAACGATTTGAGCCGCTCCCAACAAAGCAAAGTGCAACCCGCCCTGGAGGACCCACCGGCTTTCCGGCAGTAGAGGCCATATCAAAAGGGCGACGACGCCGCTCAGCAGCGCGACCAAGGCATAACCCGCCCCGCGCGGCCAGGCTTGGGCCCATGCCATGCCCAGGTAAAGGGCAGCAATGCCCAAGGTAAGCACCAACAACCACGCATGAGGCGCCCCGTGCAGAAAGGAAAGCCCCAAAAAGGCCGCCACTGCCACGGCCGCCGCAGCGCTCAAAGCACGCACAAGGCGGCGCCCCCACGGCCGACGAGGGTACGCCACATAGCCGGTGCGAGGATAGGTGAAGCGCCATTTGAGGCGCTGCACTACCCAGCGAGTACCCCAAACAAAGGCCAAAATATAGACCGCCTGCACGACACCCCAGAGGCCCTCCTGGGCCACGCCAGCGCCGTTGCTCAACCACAGCAGGAGCGCGAGCCCACCAAACCCTACACCCACCACCAGCTCGGCGAAACCGTCTTCGGTCCAATACCGCCGCGCTTGTCGTTCACGCGAACGAGGCGAGAAGACATCCGTGGTCACAACTGCCCCTCCCTGCAAACTGGTTTACAACGCAAACTTGTCTACAGCAAATCATACCCCCAACGAGAGCGGACGTCAAGGGTGAACGGTGCAGGCGAAATTCAGGAACAGCCAACCCCGGCATCTCCCCCTACCCGCTGGTCCGCGCCCCCCCTTTGCGCCTCACTGGCCAAACCATGAAGCCATCTCGGCCAAGCAAAGGCCGAGATGGCTTCATGGAAGAAGGAGAAAGGTTTTTGCCAACCCGAGCGCGCGTGGTCCCTCATTTCTCTCGCCGGGAACTTAATCGAAGGGCCGAGGTCTCAAGGCACCACCGTTGTGGGCGTTGGTGACGCTTGCTCCTCGCCTTGGGTCAAGGGCGCTGCCCCCGGCGGCGCAGGTGGCAATGCACCCGCTTGCGGCCCTCCACCCGGCGGCGCAGGCGGTAACGCACTCGCCTGCGGCCCTCCACCCGGCGGTGCGGGCGGCAACGCACCCGCTTGCGGCCCTCCACCCGGCGGCGCAGGCGGCAACGCACCCGCTTGCGGCCCTCCACCCGGCGGCGCGGGCGGTAACGCACCCGCTTGCGGCCCTCCACCCGGCGGCGCAGGCGGCAATGCACCCGCCTGTGGCCCTCCACCCGGCGGCGCGGGCGGTAACGCACCCGCTTGCGGCCCTCCGCCCGGCGGTGCGGGCGGTAACGCACTCGCCTGTGGCCCTCCGCCCGGCGGCGCAGGCGGCAATGCACCCGCTTGCGGCCCTCCACCCGGCGATTGCTGCACTTGCGGCGGCGCAGCCTGCGGCCGCGCTTGCCGCTCCCCACCCCACGCGGGCAGGCTCCTCCCTGCGATGCCAGGGAACCCTGCCGCAGCCACAATCATCAACGGCACCATCAACCCTACCAGGAACACCAATCCTCCAATCGCTACATAGCGTTTCCAGTCTCTCATACCGCCTTCCTTCCTCGCGTCTCCTCCAGATGCCGCAAGATCTCTTGAAGTTCCTCATAAGTGATCTCGCCACCGGCATACCGCCGTCGGGCAACCTCCTCAGCCGACTCCTCTGGCCCCTTCGTCGCCAACGGCCGCGGGGTGCCCCTGCCCACTTTGTTCCAAACCAGATACACAGCCACCCCCGCAACCAACGCGCAGGCTAACACCATCGCCAACAACACAACGCAAGAAAGCCCTGCACCCGGCGGCGCTGGGGCCACCGGGCCCGCTGGCCCAGGGAAGCACCCTCCCAACAAGAAAGCCATTCCTAATCCCAATAAACCCAAAAGCATCCACCTTAAACGCTGCATCCTTACCTCCCGCTCCACGCCACCAGCATTGCGCCAGTGAAAAGACGTTCCCAACATCTACTT
>CAYVHG010000128.1:0-19958 GCA_964450875.1 uncultured Anaerolineaceae bacterium
GGGCTCTTCTGCGTTTGGAGCTCTTTCGTTTGCAGAAAGACGTTACCTGGTTCGAAGCGAAACACGGCCTCCTTCGGGAGGCTATTCGGGCTTACCTCGCTCAACCTACCATCATCCTCCCGGCAACTGCGTAACTCCTAATAATAATGTGGCTAATATTGACGAGGAGGCTAATTCCCGAATTACCCACCTTGGAGTAGATCAACCGACTTTTCCAAAACTTCGGATAATTCTCGCTGCAAGCTACGAGATACGATGAACCACCGATTTAGGGAACTGCGTCATAGAAATCTATGTCGCTTGTTTCTCTGGCTGTGCCTCGCACCGAGGACCCAAAAACTCGCAGCTGAGCAGAAAAATCTTTCCTGGGGGTGGGGCAAAGTTGGTGTCGCTCATGTCCATAGTATACCCGCAAGCATCACTTAGCAGGAGAGACTGGTCTCCCTATCGCCCCAGCGAAGCCACGAGCACATCCAGCGCGGTGGGCAGGTCGGTCTGGCCTGTTTTCCACGCTCGGTCGGTTTCGAGCAGCGCTGCGTAGATGGTCTCGAGGCTTTCCATGCGAAAGCGCCGCGCTTGGGGCAATAGTTTTTTCGCTACGAAGGGGTGAATTTTCAACCGCTGTGCCAAGGCCGGCGGCGCGGTGATGCCTTGGTCGAGGGCTTCTCGCGCCAGCAACAACAGCCGAAATTGGCGGATGACCATCCCCCAAATGCGGATAGGCTCTTCCTGTTGGAGCAGTTGGTGCAGCAACCGCAGGGCTCGCTCTCGGCGGCCAAGGGCGATGGCGTCGACCATCTCGAAGATGTTGGGGTGTTCCGGCGCGGGGGTCAGCTCTGCGACGTCTTCCGGTTCGACGGGGCGGGCGTAGTTGACGAAGGCCAGCAGTTTGTGGATTTCCTGCTGTGCTGCGGCGGCGTCGTTGCCCACGCGCCGCGCCAGTTCGGCTGCCCCTGCCGGGGTGAACCGCCCGCCTGCTTCTGCCGCTTGTTTCATGATCCAGCGGGTCAGATTTTCGGGCAGGGCATAGCGGTGTTGGTAAGCGAGGTCGGGGTGGGCGTCGGCCCATCGGCGCAGCCAATGTTTTGGGGGCAGGGTGGTGGCGATTTCCAGCACCAGGGCAGTTGAAGGCGGCACCCGTTCCAGCAGGGCGAGGAAGGCCTTGCGTTCTTTGGGGTTTTTGAGCAGCGGGGCTGCCAGCGGCTGGAGGATGTGGAGCAGCCGCCGCTTGGCAAAGAAGGGAACGGTCAATGCAGCGTCGTGCAGCGCCGGAAGGTCCAGGCTTTCCCCCTTGAGGCGGATGTAATCCAGCGCGGCGGGGTCGTCGGCGCCCAACCCCGCCCGCAGCTTGGCCAGGGCGGCCTGGCGGGCTTGTTCGTCTTCCCCGTGGAGGAGGTAGATGCGGGGCTTGGGGGCGCTCATGGCTTAGCCGCGGGTCAGCACCCGATGGGCGGTGAAGCGCCCTTGCCGGGTGGGGATGATTTCCACGATTTCCAGCGCACCCGGGTCGCCGTCGGTGGTGACCCTTTCTTGCAAGAGGTAACCCAGGGGCTGGGAGAACATCAAGGCGACGGTGCCCAGCATCACGGCCAACGGCAGGCGGTTGGCTTTGTCGCGCCAGCGTTTGCCCACCCCCAGCATGGCCAAAGCCCCGGCCAGGGCAGCCAGGCCGCCCGAGACCAGGTAGTTGGTGCCGCAGCCGGGGTGAATTGCCAGCCGCCGTTCGCCGCCGCGCAGCCGCTCTAAGGCTTCCTGAACGGCGCTTTCGACGGCCGCAGTGGGCACATTGCCGATCAACCAAAACCCTTCGGGGTCGGAATGCCCCGCTAAAAAGGTGTTGGGGTGCCGGCGGGAAAGCAGGTGGATGGTGGCGTGTTCCAGCCCGTGGTTGCGGCGGACGCGTGAGATGAGTTCGTGGAAGGCGGGCATGGGGAACCTCCGAAGGAAGCGGGTTACCAGGCGATTTCGGGGGGGCAGGTGCGGACGTGGGATTGTTGCCCCACCCGCTTGTACATGGTGACGCCGGTGAACGGCACGCCGAGGATGCCGTCGTGGATGGCCCACGAGCGCAGGCGGATGCTGTGGGCGGCTTCCGGTCGGCGGAAGGGGGTGCTGCCGTCCAGGCGGGGCAGCAAATCGCCGCCAGGGGCGAAGCCGCGGGCGATGCGTTCCATGAAGGCGCGCCCTTTTTGGTAGCCAAAGCCGTAACGCTCGAAGAGCACGGCGTTGTGGTAGTAGAGCGGCTCGGCGAAGTAAATGCGCTGCCCCATGCTCCATGCAAAAGCCTCGAAGGTGGCAATCGCGTCGGGCAGCATCCGCAGGCCGCGGCGAATTTGCCCGGGGGCCAGTCCGGCTTCCATCGCGGCTTGCTCGGCTTCGAGGTTGCGCGCCAGAATGCCAAAGCGGGTGGGGGTGCCGTCGGGCAGGCGGTCGACGTCGAAGCGCGGCGCTTCGGGGTCGTTCAAGATGTAGAGCAAAACGTGCAAGTGCCCGCTGAGAGAATCGCCGAGATGGGCATAGAGCACCGGGTCGGGGAAGCCGTGGCGGTGATAGACTGCCAGTTCTACCGTGGAAGCCCCGGCCGGCGCGCGCAAGGTGAACAGCGGGCGCCCTTCTGCATCTACCAGGTAAGGGCTGAGCCCAAAGCGCTCGAGCAGCGCGGGCGGCACGGCGCGCAGGTAAATCGCCCGCTTCTCGGCTTCCGGCAGGCGGTTGATAGCCCCAATGGAGGAAGGGATGCGCTCAGGCTCAGTAGCGGCGGAGTTCGCGTTGAATTTCACGCTCCATCTCGCGGCGGGCGATTTCAGCCCGCTTGTCGTACTTCTTCTTGCCGCGGGCTACGGCAATTTCTACTTTGGCCTTGCCGTCTTTCAAATACATCCGCAGGGGCACAATGGTCACGCCTTTCTGACGCACTTTGTTCCACAAGCGCAGGATTTCCTGTTTGTGGAGCAGCAACTTGCGCGGTCGGCGCGGCTCGTGGTTGAAGTGGCTGGCCGATTCGTAAGGCGCAATGTGCGCGTCGACGAGCCAGGCTTCGAGGTTGTCGTCGATGCGCACGTAGGCCTCTTTCAGGCTGACGCGCCCGGCCCGCACCGATTTGATTTCGCTGCCCTGAAGCACAATGCCGGCTTCGTAGGTCTCGTCGATGAAGTAATCGTGCAGGGCTTTGCGGTTGGTGGAAACCACGCGGATGCTCATAGGGTTATTCTATCACGCCTTGGGGGAACTCATGCGCGCAGAAGCGCCCCGGAAAGCGGCGCTTGCGAGGTGCGGCGGGGGCTGTGGAAGCCGCCTGCGAAAACCCCGCCTCCCCACCTTGGCGCGCCTGGCCCCCTTTCGCGGCCGCCCCACGAAAAAACCGGCGCGAAAGCAGCGCCGGTTCGTGAAAGCCTCAGAGTGGCCTCGGAGTGAAGGAGGCGGTCAGTGCACCCCACCGGCAGGTGCGTGGCGGCGAGGGGCGGTAGGCGGTTGAGAGGCTTCCTCGTGTTTTTCGCTGTGGGCCGCTGGCGGCTGCGTCGGCTGGGCTTTGCGCCGCGCTTTGCGTTTCGCCAACCATACCCGCAGCCCTACCACGCGTTCCTCGCCGTTTAGCAGCCGCTTGATGTTCGGCCGCAGGGAATATACCAGCAGCACCTCGGCCAGCAAGCCATAGGCTACGTAGACCCACGGCCCCAGCCCGTGCGCTGCCCGCCACGCAAACACCGCCGCTGCAATCAGCGGCATGCTCATCGTGGCGACCGAAGCGTACCCCACGCCCAGCAGGATGACCGCCCCCACCGGAATTTGAATCAGCGCGACTGGCCACCAAAGGCCAATGGCGCCCCCTACACTGGGCGCTCCTCCGGCACCGCCTTTCAGCACGGGTTTGCCTTTTTCGTTGTGCTCGACCATCACCAGCGAATAGTTGTGCCCCACGATCATCGCCAGCGGGGCGGCAACATGCACCCAAGCCAGCGCGGGGAAGATTTCTCGCGCCAGCCACACGGCCACCACGCCTTTCAGAATATCCATCACCACGGTGGCGACCCCCACCCACACGCCTGCGGCGCGCATCGCGTTGGTCGTGCCGGTGCGCCCGCTTTGAATTTGGCGCACGTCGCGCCCGGTTTTCATTTTTACGAAGATGTAACCAAAAGGAATGGCGCCGATGAAGTAAGCCACGGCCAGCACCATCACGATTTTCAGCCAAAGCATAGGGGGGACCTCCTGCCGTGAAGTTGTTTCGCGTTCATTTTAACACTTTTTGGGCCTTGGGGTTGCTCATGCGAGGCGCAGCGGCACTTCTCGCCCGCCGTGTTGCAGCAGGAAGGCCCGTGCCAGCCAGGTTTCCCCTAACGGCGCCCAGATGAGGTAAGGCACGGCGTAGGCGGCTTCGTGGATGTCGGTTGCGGAGGGCACAGGCGGCCCCTGGGGATGGCTGTGATAGATGGCGAGCAGTTCCAGCCCCGCGGCTTCCATCGCGAAAAAGGCCCGCACCTGAGCGCGCGGCTCCATGCGATAGCGGGTAGGGCTGTGCAGCATGTTGGGGATGGGGTAAACGGCGACGCTCACACCGTCTCGCCCGGCGACCAGCCCGCAGGCTTCCAGCGGCGCCGCGGCGGCTACGTGGCGTTGCATGGCGAGGTAGTGGGTGTAGCGGAGCAGCATCTCACCACGCCAGCGGGAGCAGCAAGAGCAGCAGCCCCAAAACGACCAGCGGCTCGACGACCGCCTGCGAGGGCGGCTCTTCTTCCAATAGGTTTCCGATGTAAATTGTGGCCGCGTAAGTCACCGCGGTGAGAATGAGCCCGTAGGCTGCGGGGGGAATAGGGAGGTAATGAAAGGCTGCGGCCAGTTGAGTGGCAATCGCGAGGATGAAGATGGCTTCCACAGGGCGCCAAAGGCCGTGGAGCTGCAGGTTGAAAGTGCGCAGGGCGACGGTGCCCGCGGCCAGCCCCAGCATCGGCGCACTGAAGAACAACCGCAACCCCGAAGAGCGCACCGCGACCGCTAACAAGAAGAACAGCAGGAAACCCAAGGCCGTCAGGCCGGTCGCGGCCAGGGGGTAAGCCAGGTCTTCACCGTCCACCACGATGTATTCGGCCAACATCACCAGGAACCACAGTGCAATGCCGCCGAAGAAGATGCCCCACCAGGCCACTCCCCCCGGCAAGTGCTGGAGCAGCACTTCCAGCACCCAAGCCGTTAGGGCTGGGAGCAGCCAATGCGGCAGGGTAGAGCGGCCAGCCAGCGCGGGGTGGTCGCCTAAAATCCAGTCCACCCCGGCGATGGTGAGGGCTGCGATGAGCAACGCCATTGCCCCTGGCATGCCCATGCGCAGCGGCAGAAGCAACCCTGGCAGCCGCAGCGTGACTTGCCACCCCGGCAGGTGCACGAAATGGCTGCTGAGTATGGCAATCGCCATAGCAGCGGTGGCCACGCTGAGCTTATCCCGATCGGGGAAGTGGGTGGTAGGTGCGAGCGTCATAGCGGCTCTCGAAGGGGTGTGCCGGGCACGCGTCGAGGCGGCGGTGCGAACTTTACCCCGCCCTGAGCCTCAAAACTTGGCAGTGGGCAGGGCGGCATGGTATAATCTGCCTTCGCAAGGCACGGAGAGGTAGCGTAGTCCGGCCTAACGCGCCCGCCTGGAGAGCGGGTGAGCCCTCACAAGGGGCTCCGAGGGTTCGAATCCCTCCCTCTCCGCCAGCACAGCGCCCGACCGCCGTCGGGCGCGTGGCTTTTAAGGCAGCCAGCGGGGCATGATGCCGTTGGTCACCAGCAGGCGCTGTTCGCCGGTTTGCAGGTTGTAAAGCCAAATTTCCGGCGGCTGGGTGAAGTCGGTCTGGTCGGTGCGGGCATAGGCCAGCCACGGTTCGGTGGGATGCCAGGCGAAGTCGAGGTGGTTCTTGTTGGGGGCATGGGTCACCTGGTGGGCGTAGCTGCCGTCGGGGTGCATCAGCCAGAGTTGGCGGCCGGGGGTCCAGTGTGCGGGGTCCAAGGCCTTGCGCCCAAAGGCCAGCCAGCGCCCATCGGGGGAAAAGGCTGGGGTGGCGTCTTCCAGGTTGGGGTCGCGGGTGAGGTCGGTGCGGCTTTGGGCGGGAGCGAACCGGTAGAGCCAGAGGTGGGCAGCCAGGTAGGGCGCCTGCGAGGGGGCTTGCGGCGTGGCGTTGGGGCTGCTGACCTTTTCCAACAGCATTTCTACGGCCACGATGGCGTGGCCGTCGGGCGCCCAGGCTGCGCTTTCGCCGGTGTCGTTTGGCAGGAATGCCCGTTCTGTGCCGTCTTCAGGGGAGACCACCACGTAGCCGCCGCGGGTGCCGTCGTAATAGGCCAGCAGGCCGTCGGGCGACCACATGGGGCCGTAGGTCAGGTGGGTGGCGGGCAGAAAAGGGGCTTCCTGGTGGTCGGCCAGTTGCAGCAAATGCACCCGTGGGTTGCCGTTGGGCCCGTCGCTGCGTTCGTAAGCCAGCCAGCGGCCGTTGGGCGCAGGGGCGGGGTGCAGGCATTGGTCGTCGCCGCAATCGAGCAGCAGGCTGATTTGGGCTGGCTGCTCGTGAGGTCGGCGCTCGGCCACGAAGAGGCTCACGCCCACGCCGCGGCGGGCGCTGAAATAAACGAAGCGGCCGTCGGCAGACGGTGCGTAGGCCAGCACGCCCCCCGTGGTGGTGAGGCGGCGGCTCTGGTCGTTGGCCGTGTCGAGGATGTAAATGTCGCCGCCTTCCGGCGGGGAAACGTAGGCCAGCAGCACCGGTGCAATGTGGAACGACCAGCGCTTCCCGCTGAGCAGCGGCAGGCCGTTGGCGGCTTTCAGCCCGCTTTCCACCGTGACCGTCACGGTTTCGCCGGGCGGCCAGGGCTGGGAAGGCGTGAACGTCGCGACGCGGCCTTCTACCGACCATTGGCCGGGCACATCGGGGGCAAAGCGCACGCGGGTGCGCAGGCTTTCCAGGCGCACCGCGCGCGAAAAGGTTAGCCGCACCGCTGCCGCCCCGCTGGGGGTTTGGGCCCCTTCGGCGGGGGAAACCGCCTCGAGCCGCGGCGCAGCCGCCACCGCCGCCGCCAGCGCTACGACTACGGCCAGCGCCAAGCCAATTCCAGCGAGCGTCGACCACCGGCGTTTCATCGTTACCCAGCGGGCGCGTTGGGTTTGGCAAACGCGCCGATTTCCAGGTTCGGCAAGGCTCGCTTCAATGTCTCGGGGGTCAGCACCACAGCAGCCTTGCGCACGCCTATCCCCATCGAGAGTTCGGGCTGCTGGAAGATGCGTTCATCGGCCAAAATGCGGATGGGCTGGGGCAGCCCCAAGGGGGAAACCGTGCCGATGGGGTAGCCGGTCACGGCTTGCACTTCTTCGGGGGTGGCCATGCTGATGCGCCGCGTGCCCAAGTAGCGCCGCAGGGTCGGCCAGTGGGCGCGATGGCCGCCCGGGACCAGCACCATGACGAATTCGCCGTTTTCCAGCCGAAAGAGCAGGCTGCGGACGACTTGCTCGGGCTTTTGGCCGCGCAGCGCGGCGGCTTCTTCGGCGCTTTTCGGGTGGTGGTCGTGGGTGACTACCCGGTAGGGCAGGCCGAGGGCGTCCAAAAAAGAGGTGACGGGTGTGGTAAGGGTCATGGTCGAGGGTGAAGGGTGAAAGATGCGGGATGCCGGTGTGATGCTATCACAGCGGGGTTTTGAAGTCGTAGATGCCGTCGCGAATTGCCCAGCGCGCGCCGCAGTGGGGGCAGGCCAGGGCGTCGGGGTGGGTTTCCAGGGGGGCGTGGCCGCAGGCTGGGCAGCGGAAGAAGGCGTCGGCGGGGGCGGCTTCCGGTTTGCCGTGGGCGCGGGCGCGCACGAACACGCTCGGCGTGAGCTGCCACCATTGGCCGGTGGGCTGGGCGAGGGCATCCAGTGCGACGAGCAGGCGGGTGGGCACCAGGCGCTTCAGCAGCCCGACGCGAAAGTGCGACACCGTGCGGATGCGTTCTACCGTGAAACCGGCCTCGGCCAGCCATGCCAGCACCTGCCGAGGGTGAAAGTCGAAGTTCAGGGGCGCAAATTCTACCGGTTCGGGGGTGAAGGGGCTCCACGGTTGCCGCCCCAGCAGCCAGCGCAAAATCGCTTTTAGGTTGCGCTTGTTGGCGAATTCCAAGATGAACACCGCCTCGGGCTGCAACACGCGGCGGGTTTCCCGCAGCACTCGCAGCGGCTCGGCCATGTGGTGCAGGGTGCGGATCATGGTTGCGCCGTCGAAGAGGCCGTCTACGAAGGGCATGGTGTAGGCGTCGGCGGCCACGTACACATAGCGGTCGCTGCGCCCCAGCCGTTGTTGCGCCTGCCGCAGTTGTGTGCGGGAATAGTCGAGCAGCACCACCCGCCGGTAGCCGTGGTAGCGGGGGGTGTTGCGGCCTGCGCCCGCGCCGATTTCCAGCAGCAGTTCGCCGCCTTGGGGGGGCAGCAGGTGGCGCAGGGCGACGGCTTCGGCGCCGTCTTCGTAGGCGCGGCCGCCCTGTTCCCAAAAGCGCTGCTGGTAATCGGAGCCTTCGTAGTCGCACACCGGCGGGCGGTCGGGGGTGGTCACGCTATGCTTCCTCCTCCGCAGGCTGCGGGCAGGCATAGCCGCGCCCCACGCCGTGGTAGCGGAAGCCCATTTGGCACATCTTTTCGGGGTGGTAGATGTTGCGCCCGTCGAACAGGACCGGCTGGCGCATCAGGCCGCGCACCCGTTCCAAATCCAGCTGCTTGAACTCGTTCCAGTCGGTCACCACGATGAGGGCGTCGCTGCCTTCGGCGAGGGCGTAGGGGTCGGCGCACATGGTGACGTCGGGCATGAGAGCTTTGGCGTTTTCCATCGCGATGGGGTCGTAAGCCCGCACGGCCGCGCCGGCTTCCTGCAGGCCGCGGGCGATGTCGATGGCGGGCGATTCGCGCATGTCGTCGGTGTTGGGCTTGAAGGCCAGGCCGAGCAGGCCCACGGTTTTGCCTTCCAATGCGCCGCCGAGCATTTCCTTGACGCGCTCTACCACCATTTGGCGGCGGTCGGCGTTGATGTCCATCACCGCGTGCAGCAATTGGGGGTGGCGGCCTTTTTCCTCGGCCATGTGGGCGAGGGCTTTCACGTCTTTGGGGAAGCACGAGCCGCCGTAGCCCAGGCCGGCCTTGAGGAAGAGCGGCCCGATGCGCGGGTCGTAGCCCATGCCCACGGCCACCTCTTCCACGTCCGCACCCAGCGCTTCGCAGATGTTGGCGATTTCGTTGATGAACGAAATTTTCGTGGCCAGGAAGGCGTTGGAGGCGTATTTGATCATCTCGGCCGTGCGCAGGTCGGTGACGATGATGGGGGCGCGCAGGGGCAGGTGCAATTGCGCGACCTTTTCGGCGGCGTCTTTGTCGGTGGAGCCCAGCACCACGCGATGGGGGTTCATGAAGTCGGCAATTGCCGAGCCTTCCCGCAAGAATTCGGGGCAGGAGACCACCGAAAACGGCACCGGTTCGGGCTGGTGTTCGTGGATGATGTTGGCCACCCAATCGCCGGTGCCCACGGGCACGGTGGATTTGTTGATGACGATGAGCGGCTCTTGCATGGTTTCGGCGATGGTTTTGGCGGCGGCTTCCACATAGCGCAGGTCGGCTTCGCCGTCCACGCCTTCGGGGGTGCCCACGGCGATGAAGGCGAATTCGGTGCCGGTGAGGGCTTCCTTGTACGATGTGGTGAAGGCCAGCCGCCCGGCGTGCACGTTGCGGCGCACCAGCTCTTCCAGGCCGGGCTCGTAAATGGGCATTTCGCCCCGCTTCAGGCGGGCGATGCGTTCTTCGTCGATGTCCAAGGCAATCACTTTGTTGCCCAAATCGGCAAAACAAGCGGCGGTGACCAGGCCGACGTAGCCCACGCCGACCACGGCGATTTGTTTCATGGGGAGACCTCCCAAGGCGTTTTTTTGCGGGGTAATGATACCATAGGGCGTGGTGCCGCGCGCATCGTTTGGAAAAGAAAGGGGTTATCTTTCAATGTGGTGACTAATGTAACTTCCGCCAGTTGCCAGAGCGCGGCATAATATACTTGCTGTTGTTTTTTCTTGCATGCGTGGTATGCTGCTGAAGACACCCCTACCCATCATCCTTCCTCACGAAAGGAGAAGTTCCCCATGAGCAAAGCACCGATTACCCGTGAAGAGGCCCTGGAATACCATCGTTTGCATGGTAAACCGGGCAAAATTTCTATTTTGCCAACCAAGCCGTTGGAAACCCAGCGCGACTTGGGGTTGGCCTACACGCCAGGGGTGGCTGTGCCAGTGCTGGAAATCGAAAAAGACCCCGAACTGGCTTACGAATACACCGCCAAGGGAAATCTCGTCGCTGTGGTGTCCAACGGTACGGCCATTTTGGGCCTTGGCGATCGCGGCGCCCTTGCTTCCAAACCCGTGATGGAAGGCAAGGGCGTGTTGTTTAAGCGCTTTGCCGACATCGATGTGTTCGATATCGAGGTAGATACCCACGACCCCGACGAACTTATCAAAGTGGTCGCGGCCATTGCGCCCACTTTTGGCGGCATCAACCTGGAAGACATCAAGGCGCCGGAATGCTTCTATGTGGAAGACAAGCTGAAGGAAATGCTCGACATCCCGGTCTTCCATGACGACCAGCACGGCACAGCCATCATCTCCGCGGCCGGCTTGCTCAACGCGCTGGAAATCACCGGCAAGAAGATTGACGAAATCAAGATCGTGGTCTCGGGTGCTGGCGCTTCGGCGATGGCATGTGTGAAACTGGCGATCAAGTTGGGTGTCAAGAAAGAAAACGTCATCATGTGCGATAGCCGCGGCGTGCTTTACAAGGGCCGCACCGAGCGGATGAACCCCTACAAGGAAGAATTCGCGGTGGAAACCGACGCCCGCACGCTGGAAGATGCCATCGAAGGGGCAGATGTGTTCTATGGCCTTTCGGTGGCCGACATCCTGACGCCCGAGATGGTGAAGAAGATGGCGCCCAACCCCCTCATCTTCGCTATGGCGAACCCCGACCCTGAGATCAAGTATGAGGTGGCCAAAGAAGCCCGTCCCGATGCGATTGTTGCCACGGGCCGTTCCGACTACCCCAACCAGATCAACAATGTTTTGGGCTTCCCCTTCATCTTCCGCGGGGCGCTGGATGTGCGCGCTCGGGCAATCAACGACGAAATGAAAATCGCCGCGGCCAAGGCGCTGGCGGCGCTGACGAAGGAAGACGTGCCCGACAGCGTGTTGCGCGCCTATGGCCTGGAAAGCCTGAAGTTTGGCCCTGAGTACATTGTGCCCAAGCCTTTCGACCCGCGCGTGTTGTTGTGGGAAGCCCCCGCAGTGGCGCAGGCGGCGATGGAAACCGGTGTGGCCCGCAAACACATCGACATCGAGGAATACAAAGAGCAGCTCGCATTGCGCCAGGGCAAGGGCGCTCAGGTGCGGCACTTCATCGTCAACAAGGCCAAGGCGGCCAAAACCAAGAAGCGCGTGGTGTTCGCCGAGGGCGAGGAAGACAAGATCTTGCGCGCCGCGATGCAGCTCATCGACGAAAACATTGCCGAGCCGATTCTCATCGGCGACCCCGAAGTGATTGCCGAGAAGGCCCAGCGCATGGCGCTGAAGCACAAACCCAAGGTCGTGGACCCGCAACACTTCGACCGCCGCGACGAATACGCGCACGCTTACTACGAACTGCGCCAGCGCAAGGGCGTGACGCTTTCCCAGGCTTACAAGCACATCAGCGACCCGAACATCTTGGGCCCCATGATGGTCAAGATGGGCGATGCCGATGCCTTCGTCTCTGGCCTGACGTATGAGTACCCCGAGGTCATCCGCCCGGCGCTGCAGATTCACCACACCGCCGCGGGTGTGAGCAAGGCTGCGGGCGTGTACATCATGGTGGTGGACGGCCGGGTGTACCTCTTCACCGATGCGACCGTCAACATCGAACCGACTGCCGAAGACCTGGCCGAAATCGCCATTTTGGCTGCCGACTTTGCCCGCCAGTTGGAAATCGAGCCCCGTGTGGCGATGCTTTCCTTCTCCAACTTCGGCAGCACGCCGCACCCCGAGAGCGAAAAAGTGCGCAAGGCGGTGGAAATCGTGCGCGAGAAGCGCCCCGACTTGGTGATCGACGGCGAAATGCAAGCCGATACCGCCGTGGTTGCCGAAATCGTCGAGAAACGCTACCCCTTCAGCCGAGTGAAGGACGCCAATGTCTTGGTCTTCCCCTCGCTGGAAGCCGCCAACATCGCGTACAAGCTGCTGGCGCGCTTGGGCAAGGCCCAGGCCATTGGCCCCATCCTCTTGGGGATGGGCGCGCCGGTGCACGTCCTCCAAACTGGCGACGAGGTGAAGGACATCGTGAACGTCGCTGCGGTGGCTGTGATGGACGCCAACAGCCGTTCGTAACCCCTGTTCTTGAGCGTGCACAAAGCCCTGACGGCCGCGGCCGTCAGGGCTTTCGACGTCGGAATCGGCGTGGAGCAGGGGGCGGGCCGGCGGCCGTTGGGGGCTAATCCAGCCGGGCGGCGAGGAGCGGAATGAGCATTTCTTCGCGAGAGAGGCCGCCGTGCCGTCCGATGAGGTGGTTTTTCTTGTCGGCCCACCAGAGGTAAGCGTTGCCTTGCGCCAGCCCCACCCAATCGCCGACGCGGTTGTGCAGGTCGGGATGGGGCTCTCCGGGGCCAAACAGCCCCGCAGCGATGGCGGTTTCCGCAGGCAGCAGGTGGAATTTGCCAGGCCAGGTTTCTTCGAAGTAAGCGCGCATGGCTTCTTCATGCCCTGGCCGAGGGTAGAGATACATCAGCCGGTTTTCGCCGCAGGGCGGAATGTGCAGCGCGTTTTGCAAGCGCGGGTGGTTTTTGAGGTAAAAGTGGGGGTCGTCGTCGGTGTGGATGTGCCCGTGGTCGGCAGTGATGAGCAGCACGGTGCCTTTCCGCTCGGCAGGCGTGAGCGCGTTCAGGAAGTAGCGTTCCAGCGCCCAGCCGAAGGCGTGCACTTCGGCCAACACGCGCGGGTCGTGAGGGCCGTAGTGGTGTTCCAGCCCGTCTACTGCCCCCCAATAGACATTCAGAAACCGCTTTTCGTGCGGGGCTTCGGCCAGCGCCTGGCGGACGTTGAACCACAGCTGCGCCGGGGTGGTGAAGGCGCGCACCTCGGTTTCCCGAAAGAGCATTTCGGAAAGGCCAGAGTGGCTGATGGTGAAGTGCTGGAAGGCTAAGGTTTTGACGCCGTAGCGGGCGAGGTGCTCGCCCAAGGTAGGCAGGGGCACGAAGGTGGCGGGGTCGAAGCCTGCATTGCGCAGTCCATCCATGCCTTTGCGGAAGCTGGAAGGTTGGTGGAAAATCATGTTGGCGACCAGGCCGTAGGCTTTGAGCCACACTTCGTAGCCGGTGACGCCATGCTCGGCGGGGCTGGCGCCGGTCCAGAGGGTGGTGAGGGCTGCGGCGGTGGTGCTGGGGGCGATGGAAGTCAGCGGGGCCAGCACGCCTTGCTCGGCGAGGCGCGCCCAGCCGGGCAGCAGGTTGGCTTCCAGGGCCTGGCGGAGCAGGTCCCAGCGCAGCCCATCTACCAGCACCACCACGACGCGCTCGGCGTTGCCCAGATGGGCGGTCAGGCTGGCTTCCAGCGGCGGGTGGCTGCGAATGGGCGGCGCGCCGAGCAATCGGCATACCGTCGCGGGAAGGTTGACCAGGCCGTAACCGTGGTAGTGGGGCGGCATTTGACCAGCCCCGAGCGGCAAATTCGTCAGCCGCGGGGCTTCCAAAATGGGCATGACCGCAGGGCTCAGATCGGGCATGGGGGCCTCCTTGCAGGGTATAATAACACCATCAGCCTCGCGACCGTCTAAGGGAGGGCCTATGCGTTCCAAACTTTCTGCAATGTGGCATAGCAAGCGCGGGCGTCAATGGCGGGAATATCTTACCGCGTATTTGATGCTTGCGCCCTCGGTGATTCTCATCTTCACGTTCGGCATTTTCCCGGTGTTGTTTGCGGTCTATGTGAGTTTGCACCGCTGGCGCATTCGGATGGGCAAGTTCGTGGGACTTGCTCACTATGTGCGAGCGGTCGAGAGCTTGGGTTTTCTGCTCTTTTTCGCGGTGGCGCTGGGCATGTTCTTCGCAGCCTGGCGGGCGTGGCGGGCGGCGGTGACCTATGCCCGCGAGAACGAGGAAAGCCCCTGGCCGTGGAGCGCCCCGGGGGTGGCCCTGGGCGTAGGGGGCTTGTTGTGGATGCGGTACGGCGTCATTTTGCTGCCGGGGGTGTTGGAAATCCCTAACAAGGCTTTGAGGGTGCGGCGGTCGCAAGGCTTGTTCCGGCGGCTTTTGTGGGAAGCCCTGACCGAGCCGCATGTGTTGGCTGCGATGGGGGTGGCCGCGGGGGTGACGCTGGTGGGCTTGCTGCTGTGGTGGGCGCTGTATCGGCGACAGCCCTCGGCGCGCCATAGCACCTATATTTTGCAATGGAGCACGGGCGTGTTCTTCTTCCTGGCGGGTGTGATTACAGCCTGGTTCACTTACCGCCAATTGCAATTGACCGTCCAGAAGGCCATTCAAGAGGGTGAACCGCCGACCATTGCCACCCACGTCGTGCTGATTGCCATTGGGCTGATTTTGTTCTATGCAGCCTGGAAGCTGTGGCAGAGCGCGGTCGCCAGTGCGTCGGACAAGGGTTTTGCTTTCAAGGGCCTCGCGGCGCTGTTTTTGTTGGTCGCGGGCTGGATTTTCGTGGCCGAGCTGCCGCCGGTCATCGAAGCGGGCGACCCTGATTTGTGGCGAGGGCTGGTGGTGACGGTGTATTATGCCCTCGGGACGGTGCCTTTCCAATTGGGCATCGCGCTGGTGCTCTCTTATCTGCTCTTCCAGAACATTCGAGGGCGGGAGTTCTTCCGTGTGCTTTATTTCATGCCTTACATTACGCCGACGGTAGCCAGCGCGGCGGTGTTCCGCTTGCTCTTCATCGGCCACCCCTCGGGGTTGGTCAACCGCTTCTTGCGGCTTTTCGGCATCAAGCCGCTCAAATGGCTGTGGGAGCCGCGCGGGGTGTTTTCCCTGATCGCCGATGGGTTGGGGGTGCATATTCCTTCTTGGGCGGCCGGGCC
This sequence comes from uncultured Anaerolineaceae bacterium, assembly GCA_964450875.1. Lineage (GTDB taxonomy): Bacteria > Chloroflexota > Anaerolineae > Anaerolineales > DRMV01 > DRMV01. The sequence continues at coordinate 15,064 of CAYVHG010000128.1, forward strand.
CAGCCTGGCTTTGGTGGTCATCATCATCTACTCGATTTGGACTTACGTCGGCTACGACACGGTGATTTACCTGGCCGGCTTGGGGAACATCCCTAACGAAATCAACGAGGCTGCCGAGATCGACGGCGCCAGCCGCTGGCAGATCTTCCGCCACATTACTTTGCCGTTGCTCTCGCCGACCACCTACTTCCTCTCGCTCATCGCCATCATCGGGACTTTCAAGGCCTTCAACCACATCTACGTCATGCGAGAAACAGAGGCCCTGAAGACGGTCAACACCTTTAGCGTGGTCATCTTCGACACTTTCTTCACCGACACCCGCTACGGCTACGCTTCGGCGATGGCCTTTGTGCTCTTTGCCATCATCCTCAGCCTGACCTATATCAACAACAAGGTGCAAGGCTCGCGTGTTTTCTACCAGTAGAGGTGCCTCATGAGTGTCACTGCTCAAAAATCCACCCCGAACTATCGCCTGCGCCGCGGGCTGCTGCGAGGGTTGCTTTACACCATCCTCATCGTGGGCGGCATCATCGCCATCGTGCCCTTCTTGTGGATGCTTTCCACCTCGTTGATGACCTTGGGGGAAGCCATTTCGGGGCGCTTCTTGCCCCAGGTGCCGCAATGGCACAATTACGTCGTGGCCTGGCGGGAAGCCAACTTTTCGGAGTATTTCTTCAATTCGGTGGAAATTACGCTCATTACCTTGGGCGGGGAACTGTTCTTCAGCATTTTGGCGGCCTATGCGTTTGCCCGTATGAAGTTCCCCGGCCGAGATTTGATTTTCATGGTGTTGTTGAGCACCATGATGATTCCAGGCATGGTGTTGATGATCCCCAACTTTCTCACCGTGACGTGGCTGGGCCGTGTCAGCCCCATCAAGTGGATCAACAACTGGCCTGCGCTGACCATTCCTTTCATGGGCAATGTGTTTAGCATTTTCTTGTTGCGCCAGTTTTTTGCCCAGATTCCCGACGACCTCTTCGATGCGGCGCAGATCGATGGTGCGAGCCACTGGCAGTTCTTGCGGCATGTGGTGCTGCCCCTTTCCAAAGCGCCCATCATGGTCATCATGGTGCTTTCGTTCATTGGCTCTTGGAACGCCTTAGCCTGGCCGCTGCTGGTGACCAACGAACCCACTTGGCGGCCGATTGCCGTCGGGTTGTTCCAGTTTGTGGATGAAGCCGGGTCGGAACTCAACTTGCAGATGGCCGGGGCGGTGATTACCATCTTGCCCATTTTGGCGCTGTATTTCCTCACCCAAAAGCAGTTTACCGAGAGCATTGCCCGCAGCGGCATGAAGGGGTAGGCCCTCGGCTTTTCCCCTTGAACGCCAAAAGCCGCCCTTGTGGGGGCGGCTTTTTTGTTTGCTGGGTGGGCTGGGCGGTCAGGCGTTTTCGTCGGGTGGAGAGGAGGCTGCCGCGGCGGGGCGTTCCTGGGCTTGCGGCGCGTGGCGCTGGTGCTTCCAACGTCGTGCCAGCCGGTAGATGCCCCATGTGGGCAGGCCAAACGCGAGGACCAGCGCCAAGAAGGTGGGGATGAAGTAGATGATGACCCAGATGACCAGGTCGAGCAACCAGCTCAAGGTGCGCATCAGCATCACCAACGCGTCTTTGGCGACGCCGCTGGGGTGCCAGCCGCCAATGCTGAGGGTTTTGGCCGCTGCGCTGGGGGTCAGCTGCACCGAGATGGCCGACATCGCTGCCGAGGTTTTGAGGTATTTGATGCGCCCTTTCACCTGTTCGATTTCGCCTTGCACTTGGGTGAGCTCGCGATAGACGCTCAAGACGTCGTCGGTGGTGGTAGCATCGTTCATCAGGCGCTGGAGTTGGTCGCGGGCGGCTTCCAGGTTCTTGAGCCGGCTTTGCAGGTCGACGTATTCTTCGGTGACGTCTTTGCCGCTGATGTCTTTGCGCTCTACCCGCACGGCCAAGGCTTCGATTTGCCCAATGGCCGTTTGGAATTTTTCGGCAGGCACCCGCACGGTGATCGAGCCATAGGGCATCTGCACGCCGCCCGCGGTGGTGCTTTCATACACTTTCGAAGTGACCACAAAGCCGCCCATGCTTTCTGCCATCTTGCTGATGGCATCGGCGGCCTGGGCGGGGTCGTCGACCACGATTTCCATGTCGGCGTTACGGATGACCAACCGCGAGGCGACCTCTGGCGCTGCGTTTTGGATGTCTGCGTTCTTGGCAACGGCGGCGTCGGCGGGCATTTCGAGGGAACTCACGCTGTTTTCTACCGCCCCGCGGCCAAAGGTTTCGGGCGCCGCGGCCTTTTGCGACGCACAGCCAGCCAGGGCGAGCCCTACCAGTGCCAGCAGCAACACCAAGCTGAAAAGTCGTTTGTGGCGGTTCATTTTCTCCTCCTGGGGGAAGTTCGGGGGTGGCGTTCTGCTGGTTCAGACGCTGGAAACCCCCTAAAAGTTCCGTCTGGGGCAGCAAGATGAGGTTTGGGCAACGTCACGGCGCTGGCCGGGGGGCGGCTTCCAGATGTGTGCGCGCCGCGGCGAACACCGGCGCATCGAGCGGCACCGGCGTGTAATTGACCCCGGCGCCGAGCGTGCCTGCCGGAATGTCGTAGAGGAAGATTTTGCCCTTGGGGTCGTTGATGTCTTGGAAGAAGAACGAGAGGTAAGTGCCGTCAGGGCTCCACGCTGGGGCGGCGTAGCAGCAATCGCTGGTCTGGATGGGTTGGATGCGCTCGCCTGTGTAGGTGCCGCGGCTGTAGAGGTACATGTCGCCGAAGCTGAGGTTGCGCCAGTAAAGGGTGAAGACGAACTGCTTGTCGCCGTCCCAATCGAAAGCCGTGATGTGAGGCACTTGGTTGTAGGTGCGCATGGGGAAACGGTTGCCCGGGAAGGTGTGTTGGCGATAAATGCCCTGGCCGCAGACCGGGTTGAGAATTTCGATTTGGTCGCCGGCGCGGCCGCCGCCGATGGGCACGGTCACCAGCGCGGCCAGCCGCGAGCCGTCGGCAGACCAGCGCACCTCGTGGATGGTATCGGCCACGAAGCGGGCGCAGAAGCCCGGCATTTGGGGCAGCAGGTCGGGGTCGCGATACTCGCCGAGGGCTTTGAGGTCATAGTTGGCGATGTAGAGCTTGTTATCCAGCACGATGGCGACGCGTTGGCCGTCGGGCGAGATGCGGAAGGCATCCAGCGAATCGGCATTGCGGAAGCAGACCAGCGGTTGCGGCGCCGGGTCGGCGGTGGTCAGGGTGAAAACGCATTTCCCGTTGAGGTAGAGCAAGCGGTTGGGCGAGAGCCACTGCAGGCCGTGTTTGTCGCCGCCGTCGGTGGTGATGCGTTGTGCGTGCCCATCCAGCGAGACGAACCAAATGTCGCCACCGGAAAGCACGGCCAGCAGATCGGTGCCGCCGCGCACCTTGCCGCCGAAAGCCGGGGTAGGCGAGGGAGCAGGGGTGAATGTGGGGGTTGGGGGCGAGGTGGGGGAAGCCGCAACGGTGGGCGTGGCCGAGGGTCGAGGGGAAGGCGTAAGCACAGCAGTAGTTGCCGCAGCAGGAATGCCCTGCGTCGTGGGGGTGGGGGAAGCCGCCGGGCTGGGGGGCGGCGGGCTGGCGCGTCGGCCCCACAATGCCCAGCCCGTCCCTGCCAGGGCCAGCACGACCACCGCGGCAGCAACCCATGCCCACCACGGCCGGCGTTTGCCTTCCTGGCTTGCGGCGGCGGGCGGCGCGATGGCCAACGTCGGCGCGCTGGCCAGGGGGCGGCCGGTAACCGCGGCTTCCAGGTCTGCAGCCAAAGCGCCCGCGGTCGGATAGCGCGCCTCACGGTCTTTCGCCATTGCTCGGTCGATGATGGCTTGGTAAACCTCCGGCAATTCCGGCCGGTAGCTCGCCAGCCGCGGAATGGGTTCCTGAAGGTGCTTGACCAGGGCCTGGGCGGGAGTGTCGCCCTCGTAAGGCACATGGCCGGTCAGCATTTGAAAAAGCAGCGCGCCCAGAGCGTAAACGTCGGAACGCCCGTCGAGGGGCACTTTTCCCTGAATTTGCTCCGGGCTCATGTAGTGAGGCGTGCCGAGGATGAGCGACGAGCCGGTCAGCGAGGCGGTGGCATCGCCCAGGCGTGCGATGCCGAAGTCCGAGAGATATGCGGCGCCGTATTCGTCGAAGAGGATGTTGCCAGGCTTGATGTCGCGATGCACGATGCCCCGCTTGTGGGCCGCGTCCAGGGCTGCGGCGATGGGGCGCACCACTTCCAACGCTTCGGCGGGGTTGAGCGGGCCGCGTGCCAAGCGGTCGCCCAGGGTGCCCCCTTTCATCAGCCGCATGACGATGTAGAGGCCATCGTCGTAAGCTCCGAAGTCGTAGACCGGCACGATGTGCGGGTGTTCCAGCGCGGCGATGGTGTGGGCTTCCCGCTCGAAGCGTTGGCGGGCTTTTTCGTCGACGCCAGCCGTGGCCGTGAGCACCTTGATGGCGACCTCGCGCTGCATGGTGGGGTCATAAGCGCGATAGACGGCGGCTTGCCCCCCACGCCCCAAAAGTTCCAGGATTTCGTAGCGGCCAATACGTTCGGGTTGCACGTCAGGTCTCTCCTCGGCTGCGGAAAGTCTCGAGAACGCTCAGTTTTAGTATACCCCACGTGTGCTATACTTGCAGGCATGAAGTATTACTTGGCGGTGGATGTAGGCGGCACGTGGCTGCGGGCGGCGTTGTACCGTGAAGGGGAGAGCCTTCCCGCCGCGCAGCGGCGCGCCCGCACCCCGCGCGAAGGCCGCCCCGAAGCGGCGCTGGCCGCGCTGCTGCAGGAAATCTGGCCCGCCGAGGGCGAGGTGCTGGGCATTGGCGTGGCCTGCCCCGGCCCGCTGGACCCGCGCCGCGGGGTGGTGTTTGCCACCCCCAACATTCCGGCCTGGCGCGACTTCCCCTTG
>CAYVHG010000129.1:0-4272 GCA_964450875.1 uncultured Anaerolineaceae bacterium
TCCGGAGCGCTTTGCTCGTTTCTTCCGGGCTATGTTGGCGCGCGGGGTGTATTTGGCGCCTTCCCAATTTGAGGCGGGGTTTGTGAGCCTGGCCCACGACGACGCGGTGATTGACGCCACCATCGAGGCCGCGCGGGAGGCTTTCCGGCAGGTGTGAGGCGGGGCGTTCCCGTCGAGGGACGGCCGCCCGTGCTTGAGCGATGAAAAAAGCGGCACGGTGAGGGGGCACCGTGCCGCTGAAAGGCAGGGGGGCAGCGAACCGCTTACGGCTGGGAAGGCGCGGGCGGTTGTTGCTGTTGCTGGCGTTGCAGCGTCGAAAGAATTGCCTGTACTTGTTGTGCGATGTCGGGGGGCAACTGGGGATCGGTGGGGATGAATTGCTGCCAAATGTCGTAAACTTCGATCTTGGCCTTGGCTTTGGCTTGCGCCAGCCAATTTTGGAAGGCCTGTTGTTGCAGGTTTTGGTATTCGTAGTTGCTCACCGGTCGTTCTTCGTGCCCAAGCACCTGGATGATGTGCCAGCCGTATTGGGTTTGCACCGGTTGGCTGATTTCGCCGACCTTCAGGCTAAAAGCGGCATCTTCGAAGGCTTTGACCATCTGGCCGCGGCCGAACCAGCCCAACATGCCGCCTTTGTCTTTGCTGCCGGGGTCGATGGAGTATTGCTTCGCCAGTTTGCTCCAATCGCCGCCGTCGAGCAGCTTTTGGCGCACTTCCTGAGCGGTTTTCTCGTCTTTCACCAAAATGTGTCGGGCCAGCACCTCTTCTTGCGTGCGAGGCAGGTCGGCGGTAATGGCCTGATACAGCTTTTTGCGGTAGAGCTGGTCGCGCATGATGTCGCGGATGTCTTCTTCGCTCAGGCCGGCCAGTTTTTTCATTTGGTCGAGGTAATTCTGGAAAGCCTTCTGATAGGCCTCTTTGGTGTAGGGGGTAGGGGTTGGCGGCGGCGTCGTGGGCGGGAAAGTGGCCGTAGGTGTGGGGGAAACCGAGGGCGTGGGGGTGGGGGGCAGCGGCGTGGGCGTCGGCGGTAACAGAGCCAACTGGGTGGGGGAGTACGTCGGCGTGGGCATCTCCGTGGGCACGGCTTCCGGCGTTGGGGTGCCGTTGGGGTAATAGCCCCAGGCTTCCTGCAGGGCTTTGTCAACCTCGGCTTCGGTCACCGTGATGCCCCGGGCTTTGGCTTCCTGGATGATGAGCGTTTCGTCTACCAGCCCCTGGATGACCTTTTGCCCCATCGTCTGAGGGTTGTTGAGCTCTTGGGTCCATGCTTGCAATTGCTGGCCGAAGTAGCCCAAGAGCATGGGGTTTTGCAGCAGCGTTTGCATGTTTTTGATGAGGTTTTCGGTTTGCATCACGTAGGTCGCGCGCTGGAAGCGGACGCGTTTCTGGAATTGCCCCACGGTGATGACTTCGCCGTTGACCTTCGCAACCGGTTTGCGTGCTTGGAATACGGTTTGGTTGAGGTAGCCCCATCCCAAAATGGCGGCAAGCACGATGACGAAGGCCGCGGCGCCAATCAGAATCATGCGTTGTTGCTGTTGCACGCGGCGGGAAACGTGTTTGTGCTTGCGGCTGAGTTCCGAGGCTTTGACTTTTTTGCGTTTGGCCATGAAATTCTCCTCTTTCTTACGCAACAGGGCATAGGGTAGCAGGTGTCCCTATGCCCTGAAAGGGTGACGTGGGGAAGTTTGGCTTAGCGGATGGAAACTTCGCCGACGAAGGGCAAGAGGGCCAGGTGGCGGGCGCGTTTGATAGCCCGTGCCAGTTGGCGCTGGTGCTTGGCGCACGTGCCCGTCTGACGGCGGGGGCGGATTTTGCCGTCGTCGGTGATGTAGCGGCGCAGCAGGTCAACCTGCTTGTAGTCGATGTGGTCGATTTTTTCGACGCAGAACTGGCACACTTTTGGGCGGCTGTAATAGCGCCGCCGTTGGTTGTTGTTTGCCATAGTAAAACTCCTTGCTGGTGCTTTCAGAAGTTAGAAGGGGAATTCGTCTTCCGGGATGTCGTGTTCTTCTTCGTGTTCGGCGGGGATTTCTTCGGTGGGGTGGCTGCTATGGTTGTCGCCGTCGGATTTGAGGTGTTTGCGGTCGCCCAAGATGATCATTTCGTTGGCGACGATTTCGGTGCGGATGTGCTGGGTGCCGTTGTCGTCTTGCCAGCGATAGTTCTTCAGGCGGCCTTCGATATAGACTTGTTGCCCTTTGCGGAGCAATTGGTTGCAAATTTCGGCTAAGTTGCCCCAGGCGACCACGCGAAACCATTCGGTTTCGGTGCGGCGGTCACCGTTGGCGGTGTTCCAACTGCGGCTGGTAGCCACGTTGAAAGTGGTCACGGCACGGCCCGAGGGGGTGTAACGCATTTCCGGGTCGCGGCCTAAGCGGCCAATCAGCATCACCTTGTTCAAACCACGGCTCATCATTCACTCCTTACCAATACACGCGGGTCAAAACGGGGAAAGCAGCCGCTGAAAGGGGAACGTGGATGCTTACTCGTCCATGCGGGTGACCAGATAGCGCATGATGGGTTCGTGCAGGCGCATGTTACGTTCCAGTTCGGCCACGGCCGTCGGCGGCATGTTGGCTTCCAGAAGCACATAGTAGCCTTCGCGGCGTTTCCGAATGGCATACGCCATCCGCCGTTTCCCCCAGGGTTCCACTTTGGTGACTTCGCCACCAGCAGCGGCGATCCACCCTTTGACCTTTTCGGTCGTTTCGTTGAGGGCGTTCTCGTCCAGGTCGGGGTGGGCAATGAAAACGATTTCGTACGGGCGCATAGGACCTCCTTTCCTTGGGGTTGCCTCCGGCGGAGGGGCCGGAAGCGGAATGTGGGCCGCGTTTGGACGCGGCAACGGGCGTAAGTGTAGCATGGAGCGTGTCTTTTGAGAAGGTTTTGGCCGGTTTTGTGAAGCGCGATGGCTTTCGGCGCGCTGTTTTTGCCTTTTATGCCCCCGAATTGCTGTTTTCTTCGTGTCCCTCGAAGCGGTGGCGGCAAGCAAGGTCGGGGGCGGGAATGCTGTTCCAAAGTGCTCCGCTCCTAAACTTGCCCAAAAACTTGACCCCCTGGGGCCCTTCTGGTAAAATTCAGGCCGCTTGCCCCCATCGTCTAGCCTGGCCTAGGACACGGGCCTTTCAAGCCCGCGACATGGGTTCAAATCCCATTGGGGGCACAGCGACGACCCGCCGAAAGGCGGGTTTCGTGTTTTCGGGCTTCCGGCCTGCAGCGGTGGGGAGGGGCGTCAAGGGGTGAGGTGCGCTTTCATGGCGTAGAGCAGGACGCCTGCTGCGACGGCGAGGTTGAGCGAAGTGCCGTGTCCTTCCATCGGCAGTGACACGATGGCTTCGCAGGCTGCTTGTTGGGCGGCGGAAAGCCCGTGGCGTTCGTTGCCCAATAGCAGCGCCGCGGGCTTCGTATAGCCAATGTCCGTGTAGGCGGTGTCGCCGTGCGCCGACGAGCCGTAGAGATGGTATCCGTGGCGTTGGGCCCAGGCGGCGAAGGCTTCCCACGACGTCGGCACCACCGGAAGCCAGAAGAGCGCCCCCATGCTGGCGCGGACGGCTGCGGGGTGGTAGGGGTCGGCGCCGCCATCCAGCAATACGAGCGCACGGGCGCCCACGGCGTCCATTGTGCGCAGCACCGTGCCGATGTTGCCCGGATTTTGCGGGGCGTCGATGGCCACTACCCACGGGTGGGTTTGAGGGGCGAGGGCTTCCAACGAGGGGGCGGGGATGGCGGCGACGGCCAGCAGCCCTTGGCTGTGTTCGCGCGGCGAGAGGCTGTCCAACACCTCGCCGCTGACGGCATAGACCGGCCACTGTTTTTGGGCTTGTGCCACGAGCTGGCGCCCGAAGGTGCTGCTGAGCCGATTGGGCGCCCAGAGCAAATAGGCGATTTCCGCCCCGCTTTCCAGCGCCGCGCCGACGTGCCGCAGGCCTTCGACCAGAAAGAGGCCGTGCTTGCGCCGCCCGTGGCGGGTCAGCAACTGCCGCGCCAACTTGATTTTTGGGTTTTGGCGGCTTCGAATGAGAGGCATTGGGGCACTGGGTCCTTTGGCCATTGCGTCGCCGCGGCCTCGCGCCGGGCTTGGGCGCTTGCCCGTTACGCGAACAGCACGTACTTTTGCAAGAAGCGCTTCATCGTGCTGTAGAAGTCTTCCAGCGTTTCGGGTTTGCGGAAGCCGTGGCCTTCGCCTTCGTACGTCTTGTAAACATGGGGCACACCGTTGCGGCGCAGCGCGGCCACGATGCTTTCCGACTGGTTGGGCGGCACGACTTT
>CAYVHG010000130.1:0-3628 GCA_964450875.1 uncultured Anaerolineaceae bacterium
GCTTCCAGCCCCCACGGCCCGGCCTTGAGCGTGTGGAAGGCGCGGCCGGCGGCGTCGATGGAAAGCGCATCGCCGAAAACCAGCCCGGCTTCTGGGTGCCTTCGAAAGGCTGCCACCGCAGCGCGCACCGCGCCGGGGGCGTAGGCGTCGTCGGAGTTGAGCCAGGCCACGATGTCGCCGCGGGCGCGCCGCAGCCCCTTGTTGATGCCATCGGCCTGCCCCCGATCGGGTTCCGAAACCCACCACGCCAATCGGCCCGCATAGCGGCGAATGACCTCGACGCTGCCATCGGTGGAGCCGCCATCCACGATGAGGTATTCCAGCCGCGGGTAATCTTGCCCCAGCACCGAGCGGATGGTGGTTTCCAGGTAGCGCGCTTGGTTGAACGAGGGGGTGACGACCGAAACCAGCGGCTCATCCACTGCCATGCGGTTCCTCCTGCGGGGGAAACTTGGGCAGCGGCTTGAGAGGGTGTGCGAGGTCATACACTTGATAGCCCGGCCCTTTGGCGATGCAGGGGTAATAGTGCGTGAGGATGTATTTCAACTGCGGCTCGGCTTCCAAGAAGCCTTCGGCGGCTACCAAGAAATAGCGGTAGCCTTTGGTGCGCCATTGGAAGTCGTGCCACACGCTGGCCGGGCGGTCTTGCAGGCGGGCGACGGCGTACTCTCCCGGCGGCGGCCAGTAGCCGATGGGCCGCCAGCCGAAGTAGCGGATGCGCATGCCGTACGTCGGCGTCAGTCCGATGACCTTGCCGTCGGCGGGCACGGCAGCGGCCACTGCTGCCCAACGGGCTTCCTCGCCCCAATAATAGGCTTTCAGCATATGCAGGTCGGCACGTACCCCCACGGCCACGAAGAGCAACCCCAACGCCGCCACGCTCATCCATGCCCAGCGCCCGGCGGCGCGCGCCCAACCCCACACCGTCTCCACTGTGGGCGCCAAGGCAACGGCGACCCAGAAAGTGGCTGGCAGGCTGTAGTAGTTGTGGCTGATGATGAGGTAAGGCACGCTGAACCCCAACAGCCCATAGCCCACCATCCAGCCCAAGAGCAGCAGGCGACCTTCCCGGCGGGCAAAATACAGCCCGGCAAAGGCCAGCAACACCGCCAGCGGCGTGAACCACTCCAGGAAATGGAAAGCCCAGCGGGTGTAGAAGTAGCGGGCGAACCAAAGTTTGAAGAAATCTACCATCCAGTAAGAAATGTAACCGCCGGCCGCGTGTTCGCCGCGCAAGAGCAGATAAAGCCCCAAAGGGGCGAGCATCATCCCGGCGATGGCCCAAGTTTGCCCCCGCCGCAGGGCCGTCTTCCAGCCTAAGATGAGCACGGCGCCAGCCATGATGCCGGCGATCTCGAACACGGCAAATGCCTTGACCAGGATGGCCAGCCCACCCAGCACGCCGACGAGCCATGCTCGCCGCCAGGTAGGGCCGGTTGCCCAGCGGTAGGCCGCGTAAGCCGTCCACACGATGAGGGCGCTCATCAGCGGGTCGGGCTGAAACGAGCGGCTGGCCTGCACGGCCAGGGGCAGCACCAGCGGGAAGGCCGCCGCGGCCAGCGCCCCGGCTTCCCCCGCCAGAAGGCGCGCCAGCAGGAACACCCCCAACACGCCGAGCAGCCAAAACACGATGCTGTAAATGCGTGCAATCCAGACGTGTTCGCCCCCCACCACCAGATAAGTCGCCGCGACCAGGCCTTCCATCAATGGCGGCTCGAAATTCTCGACCTGCCCCGGTGCGGCGGTTTCCTGCGCCAGCCGCGCCTTTTCGGGGTCAGGATGAGGCTGCCAGCGGTAGTAGAGGGCGCGGGCAATGATGGCATCGCGCAGCTGGCGGGTGGGGTGGAAATCTACCGGCGGCTCGGTGAGGTCGATGAAGCGAATGGCCGCCCCCAGCGCCATCAGCGCCACCAGTAGCCCCCACACCAGGCGAGAAACGGGGTGAGGCTTCATGGGGCGCCTCCGAGGGGGTGGCGCAGGTCGTACAGAATGTACCCTCCGCCCTCGGCTACCACCGGATAGTGCGCCGAGAGGTAATGCCGCAGGGTTTTCTGGCGGGCAAATTCTTCGAAATCGGTCACCAGGAAGTAAGCGTGGCCGCGCGTGCGCTCGGCAAACAGCTGCTTGAAGGCATCGGCCGAGAGGGCGAACACCCGCTGGTAGCGGCTGGTAGGCCAAAAATCGACCGTCAAGTTGCCGTAATACATCAAGGGGTAGCCGTAAGCCTCGGTGAGCGCCACGATGGGACCGTCTTTGGGCAGCGTGCTTCCCAGCTGGGCGAAAGTGGCAGCCTCTTGGCGGCAGGTGCATTGCTGCATTTGCCACGCCGTGATGCCGAGGGGATACACCGCCGCGGCCAACACCCCCACCCCGAAGACCGCTTGAGCCCATTTGGGGCGCGAGCCGAGCGCTGGAGCCAAGGTTTGCACCGCACCGGCCAGCCCCAACGCCACCCACGGGAGCAGTGGCAGTTGATAGTAGGAGTGTGTGGCAATGTGGAACGGCACCAGCAACCCATAAGCGACGTAAGCCCCCAGCCAACCCAGGGCCAGGGCGCGCCCGCGGCTCGAGAGCGTCACCGCCCCCAACAGCGCGAGCAGCAGGAAGCCGCCGCCGAAAGCCCCCCCCAATTGCTGCAGCCACCCGCCGTACAACTTGGGCGAGAACCACAGCGGTATCATCCGCAGCGTCCACGTGCGCAGGAAATCGCCGCCGACTTCCCCGCGGGGCATGGCCAGGTAAACGGCGATGACCGGCGCAGACATTCCCGCGAGGGCCGCCCAAAACGACCAGCGCTTCCAAAACCGCCGCGGCGCACGCCAGATCTCCACCGCCGTGAACATGCCCACCGCGAAAATCAAACCATAGGCCTTGACGATGCCCGCCAATGCACCCAGCGGGAGCGCCCAAAAACGCGCTTTCCCCTCTTGCGTGGCGGCGTAGGCCGTCCACACCAAGAGCACTGTCATCAGCGGGTCGGGCTGGAACGAGCGGCTGGCTTGGATGGCAAACGGCAGCAGCATCCAATAAGCCACGGCAACCACTGCCGCGTCGGGGTTCGTCAGGCGGCGCGCCAGCAAGTAAAGCCCCCACGCCCCCAGCAGCCAGAAGAGCAGGTCATACAGCCGCGCCACCCACAGGTGGAAGCCGAAGTGCCTTCCGGCCCAGACGCAGGTTTTGGCAACCAGCGCTTCGAAGAGGGGCGGCTCGTAACGCGCCATACGGTTGCCCAAAGCGCGTTGTTCCGCCTCGGCAGGGGTGATGGCGCCAGGCCGCCAGGTGAGGTAAAACTGGCGCGCGATCAGCGCACTGTGCATTTGGCGTGTGGGGTGGAAATCCAGCGGCGGGTCGGTGAGGTGGTAAAGGCGGATGCCCGCCCCTGCCAGAAGGATGATTGCCAACAAAGCCCAGCGCAAACGACGCGGCATGGCACGCTCCTCAATGGCTTGGGCTGGCCGCTTCGAGCACGGCTTCTGCCCACGCCTCAAAGCGGCCCGCGAGGATGGCTTCCCGCATGTCACGCGCCAGTTGCACCAACGTGTGCAGGTTGTGAATGGAAAGCAGCGTCGCGGCCAGCATTTCTTTGGTGACGATGAGGTGCCGAATGTAAGCGCGGCTGAAATGCTGG
>CAYVHG010000131.1:0-30890 GCA_964450875.1 uncultured Anaerolineaceae bacterium
TTTGCCTGTGTGTACCGCGGCTTGGAACAAACGCCCCAAAACCGCGCGCACCGTGCCCTGCCCGCGGGCGAGTTCCCACGCGCGGGTGACCTGGCCTAAAATTTGCGGTTCGCCCAGCACCAATGAATCCAGCCCGCTGGCTACACGAAAGAGATGCGTCACCGCTTCAGCATCGCGATAGCGATAAAGGTGGGAATGCAAAGCCTCGGGAGCAACCTGTCGGGCATCGGCCAGAAAGCCTTCCAGCGTTTGGAAATTTTCAACCGGCGTCACGGCGTAAATTTCCGTACGATTGCACGTCGAAAGAATGACCATCTCCGAAACATCCGCCGGGCGGCTGCCGTTCTTTCCGCACCCCAGCCGCGCCAGCGCGGCGCGAATGTCTTCTTCCGAAAACGCCACCTGTTCGCGCAAGTCGAGGTCGGCGGTACGGTGGTTGAGGCCCAGGCAATGAATGGTCGGCACGATGCACCTCAAAACTTCTGGAATAGACCACGCTCGCTCTTTACTATACTCCCGCCCTGCCAGCCTCGCCAGACAACTATCCTTAGCATCCGCTAAACCAGAGATTAAAAGCCCTAAAAGGCGCCTTAAACGCCAAAGGCGACCTCGACGGGTCGCCTTTTGGAAGCCACCCCTCTGCCGAGCTACGGATGACCGAAATCGGCCGTAAAATAACCGCCATACGGGCTGCCCGGCACGTAGACGTAGCCGATGCCGACGTCCACATACGCCGAATTGAGCATGTTTTCCCGATGGCCGGTGCTGTTCATCCAGCCATTGAAGGCGGCCTGAGGCGAATTATACGAGCCGCTACCGGCGTAGATGTTCTCGGCAGCGGCGGTGAAAGTGTAGCCTTGCCGCCGCATCCGGTCGAAGGGGGAAGAGCCGTCGGAGCCCGTATGCGAGAAAAAGCCATTGCAGCCCATATCTTGGCTATGCAAACGCGCCGCGGTCACCAAGCGGGAATCCATCCGCAAGGGGGGAATGCCGCGATTCTGGCGTTCCTGGTTGATCAAATCGAGCAATTGCTGCTCATAGGAAGCATTGAGGTTGTAGCTGCAACCCGCAGCGGTGGGCGTGGGCGTAGGCGGCAGAGGGGTCGCCGTAGGCGGCCGCGAGGTCGCCGTGGGCGGCAGAGGGGTCGCCGTGGGCGGCACCACAGTGGCCGCGGGAGCGTGCGTGGGCGTAGGCGGCACCGGCGTCACTGTGGGCGTTGGCGGTGCCGTCGGTGGGTGTGTCGCCGTCGGGGGAAGGGGCGTCGCAGTGGGCTGCGGCGTGACCGTGGGGGGCTTCGCCGTAGCAGTGGGGAACGGCGTGGCGGTGGGCGGCATACGCGTTGCCGTAGGCTGCCGCGTTGCAGAGGGCCGCGGCGTGTGCGCCAAGGCAGCCGCCGTAGGAGAAGCCGACGGCATTGGCCTGGTAGCCTTTGGCGCTGGCGAAGCGGTGGGCGGTGCGAACGGCGTCCACGTGGGCGTGCTTTCCCCTTGCCAAACGGCCGTCGGCCGCGGCCCCGGCGTCTGAGGCATCGGCGGCACAGCGCAGGCAGCCAACAGCACTGCGCCGACGATTACCCATCCCGCAAACCCTCTTACAAATTCTCGCACCCTCGCAAACATTTTCTGCTCCTCGATGTGGTCTTCGTTGTTTCCAGTATACCCAATAGCCCCGCTGGCAGCCATAGCCCAAAAGTCTTGGCCGCTGCTTCGTTCCCCCGCCGCAAGCCCCCCAGCCAAACTATGCGACCAGCCGTCCCTCTTCCAGCTTCCAGACCGTGCTATGCGCCACGAAGTCGGCATCGAACAAGCCCAAATCCGTCGTGGTCAGAATAGCCTGCTCTGCATCGGCAAGATAAGCCTGCAAATCTTCTCGACGGCGGGCGTCGAGCTCGGCCAAGATCTCGTCCAACAGCAACACCGGGCGGCGGCTGGTCTCTCCCCTCATCCACGCCATTTCCGCCATTTTGAGAGAGAGCAACGCCGTGCGAATCTGCCCCCGCGAGCCATACAAGCCCAAATCGAGCTTGCCATCCAAAAAGCGGAAGTCATCTCTGTGAGGCCCGATGGTCGTCACACCGCGAGCCACTTCTTCTGCACGCCGCCGCGCCAGCGCTTCCTGGAGCCCCTGCGCCAACGCCTCCGTCGAAAGGGAAGCCAGCGCCGCATTGTCGGTCGCTTGCAACAGCTGCCCTTCGCCAAAAGGGTCATAAGCCGGCAGGTATCGCAACCGGAGGTTTTCCATGTTCTGCGTCAACCGCCAATGCACCTGCCGCGCCTCGCGTTCCAGCGCCATGAGAGCACGGCTGCGGGCGGCCATCAGCTCAGCCCCGCGCTGCGCCAAGCGCGCGTCCCAATACTCCAGTTGCTCCCAATCGCCCCCCTGTTCGCCCAGCAGCTTCAACAACGCATTCCACTGGGCCAATGCCTGGGTATATTCGCTCAACGCCTGAGCATATCCCTTTTGCACCTGCGAAAGCAGCATGTTGAGATAACGGCGCCGCATTTCTGGCGCGCCGGTGACCATTTCTGTCATTTGGGGCAAAAAAAGCACCGCATTGAACGCCCCCAAGGCCTCGCTCAACTTCTTCTTGATGCCATCCAACAACACCTCTCGGCGCAAACGCGCCCCATTGCCGTTGGCTTCCAAAATCAGGCGCACTTCCAAAGTGTGCGCCGAAGGCTCGCCTTCCCGCTGGAATTCCGCCACAATGCGCCCCACCGCCGGGAACCCCCAACGCTGAGCGCCAAAATTCACCAATTCACGGTCATGGCGGGAATGAAACGAAGCAAACGTCGCCAGGTAATACACTGCTTCCAGCAGGCTGGTTTTGCCCTGAGCATTGCCCCCCACCAACAAAAGCGTGCCCGCGGGCAACGCTTCATCAAGGCGGACGTAATTCCGAAAATTTTGCAGAGAGAGGCGCAACAAACGCATCAGTGGCTACCCGAAAATGGCGTGAAAAACGCTGCCAGGGAAAGCCCGTGGCAGCGCAGCAAAAAGCATGGTTTCCGAGCCAATCACACGCGATCCAATTCCGCCGCCCGCTCAGGCGAAACCCGTTCGACCCGCGTTGCCCGGTCGGTGAACAACACCCCATTGAGGTGATCGATTTCGTGCTGGAAGATACGCGCCACCCACCCGGTGGGGCGCAGGCGGAAAGGCTTGCCGTGTCGGTCGAAGCCCCGCACTTCCACGCTCTTGGCCCGTACCACCTCGCCGATAATTCCCGGAATGGAAAGGCAACCTTCCACCCCCGCCTCGGTCTCCTTGGAAAAAGCCACGATCTCGGGGTTCACGACCGCATACAACTGGTGCGGAATGCCTTCCTCCGGGTCTTCGTATTCCACCACAATGACCCGCTGAGAAACGTTGACCTGCGGTGCGGCCAACCCCACGCCGGGGGCATCTCGCATGGTATCGATCATGTCGTCGATCAACTTCTGCAACGCCGGGCCGAAATCCGTCACCCGAGCGGCCTTACGGCGGAGCACGGGATGCGGTACAGTTACGATTTCGCGAACAGCCATAACAACCTCCTGAGCAGTCGAATTATACCTCACTTTCGGGCTCCTCAGGCAAAGGCGGGCCGCCTTCCTCCATCGTGATTTCGTAAAACGCCTTCAAAATCCGAAGCATGTGGTCGCTTTCGCGTTGGGTATTGGCCGCCTCTTTCTGCCGTCGGCGGCGCTCCATGTAATGGAAAATCTCCTGTTGCACCATGTCGGGGCGGGAGACCCCCTCGAAGACCATCGTGGTCGTACCCACACGAATTTCCACATCGCCAAAATTGAACAACCACCCCAGGAACCCCCGCCGCTGGTAGGTCATATTTTCGATGCTTTCCAGCGGCGCCGATTGCTTGTCTTCCGAACCCAAGGGCTTCCGGTAGATATCCACAATGTGCTCAGGGGTCAGTTGATAGATATCGTTGCTCCAATCCCACACTTCGTAGCCAAACCAAAGCATCAGCACAAAACCTACCAATACCGCAGTGCCCCACCACATCCTCGCGCTCATCACGTGCGGGAATGCAGCCCATCCCGCGATCGCCAGCACCCACCACAACACCAAGAGCAAGCCCTGAAAGCCGCCGCGCCGCAACAACAAAAACCAATGCTTGCGATAAGTGACCGTGCCGTTCTCTTCGACTCGCTGCTTCAGCCAGCGCGTGTATTTACGCAGCGTGCGCGGCAACCATCCCTCGGTGCGCTGCACCCCCGAAGCCGCCGCTGCCCCCTGGGCTTGATTTTCCGAGGCAGGCGGCAGCTTGCCCAAACGCTCCATCACCATGTAGCGCAGCTCTTCTTCGGATTGACGGCGGACATGGCTGCGTGCGCGCTGCCAATACTCCTCGACCAACGTCGCCACTACATGGGGGAAGGCCACCTCGTTGATGATGATTTTCCCGGCATACGTGCGCACGACCACATCGCCATAATGCAACAAACGCCCCCACCAGTCGGTACGCACATGCACCGAAAGCACCGATTCCAGGGAAGCCTCGTTTCGGCTCTCGTAGAGAAAAATCACCTTATCCACCCACGCCACTCGACGGTTGGTAACCACGCAATAGTCGTTCCGCCAATCTTCGAACTCCCAAGCCAGCCCTGGCAAAATCAAGAAGCCGAGCAGCCCCCCCACCCCCATCAGCCACGTGCTGCCGCTGAGCGAACCAGCAATCAACAAAGCCGCAGCCACAGAGCCCCCCAGCAACAGCCACCATGTCCGGGGCACCAAAGCAATCGGCGGGCGCCCCAGCAAAAGGTACACCATTTCATCGGCGGGAATCCACGCCGGTCGCTTGCGGCGCACACGGCGGCGGCTGCGCTGAACGAGGCTCAAGAACTCCCAAATGTCTCGATGGCGGACAACCGCCTCGCCCACCGCTTCCAACGGCCAGCAATACATCTCTCCCGCATCCAGCGCGCGAGCCGTGTATTCAAAAGCAGGGTAATCTTCCTCCAGCACGCATTCCTCCCCCCAATAGTCGCGGCTGACCAACACGCCCACCCGCTTGCTCGTTTTCTCGAGAGGCAAATCTTCGGCATCTTCCAGCATCTTCCCCACAGGGCGGAAAAGCTCCACCCGCCCTCGGCGCACGAAGCACAGCCCTCGGCATGTCTCCCCCGCCTGCACGAGGACGTCTCCCGCGCGGAAAGGGTGGCTTTCCATGCTTTCCAGAAAACCCGCCAACACCTCATCCGGCAGATCGTGGAAAAGGTGAATGTGACGAAGCCATTCCAGGTTTTCGGATGAAGGAGCGACCACAGCCTCACCTCAGCCCAGGGGAGATAGTTTGATTGTAGCACGATTTCCCGTGCAAGCAGCAGGCCAGACCAACAAAAAAGCCACCGCGCAGGGCTGCGCGGTGGCTTTGCAAAGCAAAACACGCGGGGGTTATGCTGCTTCTGCTTCGGGCAGCGTGTAACCTTCGCGGCGGAGGGCTTTTTTCAAGTCGATGAGCGACTTGCTGCCGAAGCCGTCGATTTCCAACAGGGCCTCGGGCCCCTCGGCGAGTTTCTCCAGCGCTTGGCCGGCAGTGGTAATGCCAGCCTTGCTCAAAGCGCTCACGGCACGCTGGCTAAGGCCAAAATCGGCCAACGGGCGCTCCGGGGAAGTGCGAGCGGCCGCGCGCGCTTCCTCTTCTTGGCGATAGCGCTCATAGCGCTCCAGGCGCTTCTTGAAGCGTTCCACCTGGCCTTCGGTATCCACAATGCGCTGCTCACCGGTGAAGAAGGGGTGACACTTGTAGCAAACGTCGGTGTGCACCACCGGCACCGTCGCGCCGGTCGTCCAGGTGTTGCCGCAAGCGCAAATCACTTTGGCATCGTAGTAGTATTCGGGATGAATGCCTTTTTTCATGGCTGCTTCCTTTTTTCTATCCGCAACGATAGCGGGGTTCAATTCTCGGAAAACGGCACAACGCTAACGCGCTTCCGGCCATCTCGGATGGTTTCGTATTGCACGACGCCATCCACCAGGGCAAAGAGGGTGTAATCGCCACCCACGCCGACGTTGCGCCCCGGCTTGATTTTCGTGCCGCGCTGGCGCACAAGGATGTTGCCGGCGCGCACGCGTTCGCCGCCGTATTTCTTCACGCCCAAGCGCTTTGCTTGACTATCGCGACCATTGCGGCTGGAACCGCCGCCTTTTTTGTGAGCCATAGGTCAACTCCTCTCCACTCAGGCTTCAATCGCGTCGATGCGCAAGCGGGTGTATTGCTGACGATGGCCGCGCTTTCGGCGATAGCGTTCACGGGGGATGTACTTGAACACAATGACTTTGCGGCCCTTGAAATGCTTTTCGACCGTGGCCTTGACCTTGACGCCGGGCACGGTAGGGTTACCTACTTGCACCGAGTCGCCATCGGCCACGAGAAGCACGCGCTCCAGTTCGATCTGGGCGCCCTCTTCGTGCGGCAAGCGGTCCACTTCGATGGTGCCGCCAGGGACGGCCTTGTATTGCTTGCCGCCACTCTCGACAATGGCATACTGCATACAAACCTCCGACTTCACTTCGCCGCCCACGTCGCCAAAAGGGGCCACGCGGCGGGGAAGTTGGGGTAAAGCCCGCACAGCAGGCTTTCGGAACGGACAACACAAAACCCCGCCCCTGCGCGCCGCGCCGGGGCTAAGGCCTCGCAATTATACTGAAAGGGGGGATGAATGTCAACGAAAAGCGCGCGGCATGATTGCTTCATCGTGCAAGCGGAAGCGAGCATTGAGAATTACGCCGCGCTTCCCGGATTTTTCGCCCGTAGCGCAAGGACGAGCCGAATTTCATCTATGAACCCCAACCCTGGAAAGAAGCGGGGTATAATAAAGCCATCCCAATGCCTGCCTCGGGGCGGCTGTTTCTCGGCCGCCGCGGTGCGCCCCTCAGCCGCCGGGCGCTGTCTTATCCCCCGCATCATACCCTCCCTCTGCCCCAAACCACCGTGACCCCTCTGTTGTTAGGCGAACTCGCTGCGCTCGCGGCTTCGGTATGCTTCACTTTCGGCCCCACTCTCTTCACGTTGGCAGGGCGAGAAGTTGGCTCGTTGACCACCAACCGCTTGCGCCTGCTGCTGGGGGCACTCTATTTCGGCGTCATCCACTGGCTGGTCTACGGGACGCCTTTTCCCCACGCCCGCGCCGACGCTGTGGCCTACATGCTGATTTCCGGCATCATCGGGCTGGCGCTTTCCGACGCGTTCTTGTTCGAGGCCTTTGTGCTCATCGGGCCGCGCATGGCACTGCTGGTGCTCAACCTCTCGCCAGCGTTGGCCACGGCCTTCGCATGGGTATGGCTCGGTGAGCGGCTCAGCCTCTCCCAAATTGCGGCCATTGCAGTGGTGTTGGGCGGGGTGAGCTGGGTGATGCTGGAACGCCAGTCGCCCGACGAAGAAGGACACCGCGAGCGCCAGCACGACCCGCGTGGCTTGGCCTTTGCTTTGGTTGCGGCTTTCGTCAGCGCATTGAGCATCCTGCTCTCCAAAATGGGGCTGAACGCCGGCCTCTCGACCCTCTCCGGCGCCACGATCCGCATGTTCGGCGGCATGTTAGCCCTGTGGACGTGGACGATCCTCGTGGGGAAGGCCATTCCCACCCTGGTTACCTTCCGCCAGCACCCCAAAGCCTTACGGACAGTGGCAATCGCTGTGCTCATCGGCCCGGTTTTGGGGATGTCGTTGGGCCTCTTTGCCATCAAAACCATTCCGGTGGGCATCGCCACCACCCTAAGCGCCCTGCCGCCCATTCTGCTGTTGCCGGTAGGCCACTGGCTCTTCCACGAGCGCATCACCCCGCGCGCCATCCTCGGCACCGTCATCGCCACTGCGGGCGTCGTTTGGCTGCTGCTCTAACCCTGCCCCCGCATCCCGTCTCCCCGCCATGTGTGGTCGCTACACCCTGACGTTAGACGCTGCGACGTTGCAACGCATCTTCCGGCAATTCATCATCCCGTCGGAAGTGCAGCCGCGTTACAACATTGCGCCCGGGCAACCCATCTTGGCGGTGCCCAACACCGCCGAGCGGCGGGCGGAACACTTCCTTTGGGGGCTGGTGCCCGCCTGGGCAAAGGACCCGCGCCGCTACCGCTTCATCAACGCCCGCGCCGAAACCGCAGCCCAGAAACCCGCCTTCCGGGCTGCCTTCCGCCGCCGTCGTTGCCTGGTGCTGGCCGACGGCTTCTACGAATGGCAGCGCGCCGGCAAAAAGCGCACCCGCCCCTATTACTTCACCCTCGCCGACCGTCGGCCTTTCGCCATTGCAGGGCTGTGGGAACGGTGGGAAGGCGCCGATGGGTCGGTCATCCTCGGCTGCGCGCTGCTGACCACCCGCGCCAACGCCCTTGTAGGGCAAATTCACGAGCGGATGCCGGTCATCCTGCCGCCCGAAGCATGGGAAGCCTGGCTATCCCCCGGCGAGCAACCCCTGCGCACGCTGGAAACATGGCTGCGCCCCTACCCGGCCGAAGCCATGCAAATGTGGCCGGTTTCGCCGGAAGTCAACGACCCGCGGCTCGAAGCCCCGCACCTCATCGAGGCCCAAACGCCATGAATGCGTGTGCGCGCGTCGCGGGGGTGGTGCTGGCCGCGGGCGGCGCTCGGCGGATGCAAGGCCGCCTGAAGCAGCTGCTGCCGTGCGGGGGGGAAACGCTGGTGCACCGAGCAGCGCGGGTGGCATTAGAAGCCGGATTGTCGCCGGTATGGGTCGTGGTGGGCGCTCGCGCTGCCGCAGTGGAAGCCGCGGTAGCCGAGCTGCCAGTTCGCGTGCTTTCCAACCCCCAATGGGCAGAAGGCCAAAGCACCTCGGTGCGCGCCGCTGCGCTGGCCCTCCAAGAAGCGCGCGCCGCGGCGGCCGTTTTCCTGCTCAGCGACCAGCCCTTCATCCCCCCTGCGCTCATCCGAGCGCTCTGCCGGGCGGCAGCCTCCACCTCGGCCCCCATCCTTGCTCCTTTCATCGCCGGGCAGCGCGCCAATCCCGTGTTCATCCGAGCGCGCCTGTTTCCCCTGCTGGCCGCCCTCACCGGCGACCAAGGCGCCCGGGGCCTTTTCGAGGAATTCCCGCCCGCGGCGGTCGCATGGCACGACCCGCAAGTGCGGGTCGCCATCGATACGCCAGAAGATTACCGCCGTTGGTGCCCCGAAGGGCAGGCCGAGCCTACTTCTGCGGCGGGTTGAAGTAGTTGTAAACAGCCTCGCCCAGGTCGGCCAGCAATTTCGAGCCGTAATCCCACAACAGCACCTGTTTGCGGTACAGGTAAATCGAAAGGATGTAGTTCCCGCCGGGGGTGTAGACGATGCCCGCATCGCTGATGAGGTGAATTGCGCCATCGGGGCCGCTCACCCAACCGTGCTTGTGGGCCACCCGCGTGCCTTCCGGCACACTGGCTTCCAACAACACCCCAATTTTATTGTTTGCCAGCAGGTCGATCATGCTGTTGCACTCGGCTTGGGTAATTTCGCCGGGGAAGGCAGCCACCAACGCGCCGCCGCCGTTCTCGGCGCACTGATAGATATCGGCCAACAGCATGCCCATTTCCGCAGGGGTGGTCTGGTTATAAGGGTCGGGGTCGGTCGAAACGTCGGTGCGCTGGTTTCCCGGGGTGCGGAACACGGCCAGCAGCGGCGCACCCCGGTAAAAGTACCCCGCCAAGAAAGTGTTTTCCAACCCCAAGGTGCGCATGTCTTTGGTCACCTCCAACGGCCCACGCTCGCGGCTGATGACGTTTTCCATCAGCCAGTCGGCCGGGTCGTTGCCCGATTTGTCGATCATCTCTTTCAGCCAGCGCGCTTCTTCCCCCGGCGGCTTGGTGCCGTCGATGCGCCGGAACACCGATACCATGATGGGGATTTTGATCGTGCTGGCCGCTGTGAACGAGACGTCGGGCGGAATGGGCACCTCTTTGCCGTGATCGGTGACGAAGTAAATCTCCTCGCCCGTCTGCAAATCCAGCAAATAAAGGCCCATCACGCCATCGAAGCCTTCCACTTTGGCCGTCTGCTGCAAGAGCACCCGCAGGTTTTGGAAAGAAGGGTGGGGCGGCGGAACACGGCGCAGCGGCAAATCGACGGTGCGCTCGGTAGGTGAAAAGAGCGCCCGCTCGATCATCGGCACCGCGCTATCGATATCCAGCGTCAGCCCAGGTTGGCCGGGTTTGAAATTGACCGTGCCGACGACCGGCTGCGGCGGCAAGGGCGGCTGGTCGTAGCGAGCGGCGATCTCACTCTCCAAATAAGAGCGCAAACGGCTCTCGGAGTAGTGCGCGACCAGCGGCACTTTAGGCGGCGGCGGCCAGCGCCCCCACAAAAAATCCCAGAAACCGCGCCAAAAACCGGTGCGGCCCCGCGCTTGCTCCACCGCGGCTAACATGGTGTCCATATCCAGTTCGAAGCCCACCACCGCAGGCGAAACATGAATCACCGCATCGCCGTAGCGCAGTTCGATCGGCTGGTTGAACACCTCGGTCAAGCGCTCGGCCGCCTGCTGACGGGTCAACCCACCCACCGGCACGCCCCCCATCGTCGTGCCCGGTGGCAGCAAAGCACGGAAGCGGCTATATCGCACCAGTTGGAACGCCAAAAGCCCCACCGCGCCTAACAAGGCCAAGGTGGAAAGCAGCCGCACGGCAGAAAGCGGAGACCGAGAACGGGGAGAAGTCGAAAACATGAGAAAAGTGTATCCCAGAAAGCAGAGAGCGAGAAAGCCGACGTTTCGGCACAAGCCCGCCTGCCCCCGCACAGAGGCGTCAGGCGCGCCCGCCAGGGGTGCCCAGGGTGCTAATTTTACCACTTTGGAGTAAAATTGCCCCAGCGCTGAAGTGCAACCTTCCCCTGCAGGCCCAAGTCTTGCAAAAAACGCCTGCCATCCCTTCCCACAGAGAGGTTTCCAATGCTTCGTGCCTGGCTCATCTACCTTTCCAAAGCAGCATGGGCTCAACGCATCATGACCCACTGGCGACCTGCCTGGCGAGTAGCCTCCCGCTTCGTCGCGGGCAGCAAGCTGGAAGACGCCATCCGTGTCATCCAAACCTTCAACGCCCAAGGCATGTTCGTCACCTTAGACCACCTGGGGGAATCCACCAGCAACCTGGACGAAGCCCAACAAGCCACCGAACACATCCTCGCCATGCTGGACGCCATCGATCAAGCGCAAGTCAAAGCCAACGCGTCTATCAAACTCACGCAAATTGGCCTTGCCTTGGACCGAGAAGCCTGCAAAGCCAACCTGCGCCGCATTCTCACCCGCGCCAAAGAACACAACATCATGGTGCGTATCGACATGGAAGACTCGCCGTGGGTCGATGCCACGCTGGAGCTCTACCACGAAATGCGCGCCGAAGGGCTCGACAACGTGGGTGTGGTCATCCAGTCTTACCTCTACCGCAGCGAAGAAGACGTCCGCAAACTGATGGCCGAAGGTGCACGGGTTCGCTTGGTCAAGGGGGCTTACAAAGAGCCGCCTGAGATCGCCTACCCCAAGAAACAGGATGTAGACGCCAGTTACGACCGCCTGACCCGCTTGCTGATCGACGGCGCCAAAGCTGCCGGCGCCCCACCGGCCAGCGACGACGGCAAATGGCCGCCCATCCCCGCGATTGGCACCCACGACGAAGCCCGCATTGCCTATGCGAAAGACTACGCCGCCAGTGTGGGGCTTCCCAAGCGCGCCCTGGAATTCCAGATGCTCTACGGCATCCGCCGCGACTTGCAGCGCCAGTTGGCGGCCGAAGGTTACCCCGTGCGGATTTACGTCCCCTACGGCACCGAATGGTACCCTTACTTCATGCGCCGCCTGGCCGAGCGCCCGGCCAACCTGTGGTTCTTCATTTCCAACTTCTTCCGCAAATAACGCACACGGGGAAGCCAAATGGCTTCCCCGCAGTGTTTAATTTTCCAAACGCTGGGGTGCTCTGTGAGGGCATCAACTGTTACCAACCTTGAAGGAAATCCTCCCACTCGCGGTGAGATTCCAAATAACGGCGGAAACGATACCACGCGCTGGCGGGGGGCGGGGCAGGCGGTTTCAGCAAACGCATATGCGCCTCTTCCAAAGTGCGGCCGCCTTTGCGAGCATTGCAGGCTGCGCAGGCCGTGACGAGGTTATCCCACGAGTCGCCCCCGCCCAGCCGCCGCGGCACGACGTGGTCGATGGTGGGGTGCGCTACCCGCCGCCCACAATACTGGCAGGTGTAATTGTCGCGGCGGAAGATTTCCACCCGGTTGAGCGGCACCCGCAGCCGAGGACGCCGCACCATATAGTCCAGCCGAATGACCGAAGGCACCTCGAAAGCCCGCTGCACGGTGTGAATGACACCCCGCCCATTGAGCACCAAGTGCGCCTTGCCGGTCACCAGCAAAACAATCGCCCGCCGGACGGTGCACACATCCAGCGGTTCATAGTTGGCATTCAACACCAAAACCGGCGCACGCAATCGAGCAGCCATCTTCCTGCCCCACAGGCCCTGAGGCCAAGCCAAACGCTGGGAAGCAGCGGGCAAAATCGCCCTCGCGCCACCTCCCTCAGCAGACGCGCCCTGCGGCTCCGCGCGCTTGCTCCTCGCCTCGTCCACGCTGCTGCTGGGCAAGAGCCCAAGCAGAGAAAGGGAGCGTGGGTTCGTGACCTCGTGACTTCGTTACCTCGGGCGAGATTGTTTGCCATTATAGCACAACAGGGGTAGAATTGAGATGCACCCCGCACACAAAGCGCACCTATGCGTGCTCATCTTTACCAAGGAGGCCTCACCATGGACATGACCGCATTCTGGTGGTTCTTCGGTGCCCTGTTGGTCATTTTCTTCTTCATGTTCGTGCTTTCGCTCTACAATGTCGGCACGGCGGTCAAGGAAGCCTACCACCCCGCGCCCTCGCCCGTCATTCCCCATCACCACGCCGAAGAGGCCAAAGAAGCCCCGGCCCCGCAAACCGCCGCGCCCGCAGCGGAAGATGACTTGAGGAAAATCGAGGGCATTGGCCCCAAAATCGACGCTGCGCTCAAACAGGCCGGCATTCGCACCTTTGCCGACTTGGCCGCCAAAACCCCAGCAGAGCTGCAAGCGGTGCTCGACGCGGCAGGTTTTGCCCGCATCAGCAACCCCGAAACCTGGCCTGAACAGGCCGCCTTGGCTGCCAAAGGCGACTGGGAAGGTCTGGCCGCCTTACAGGATTCCCTCAAAGGCGGACGGCGCGTCTGACCCGCTTCACATTCTTCCACACCTTCCAACGCTTTAGCCCGTTTCCCCACTGCACAGGCAGCAGCGAAGCGGGCTTTCCTTTTTACTACTTATGGCGCCTCTTATGGCGCTGCGCGTTGTGCACTGCCGTATGCCTGCCCTTTGCCATGCCTGTCCTTTGTCCTTAAGTGGCTATACGAAGTCCCCGTTTCTTTGCCCGCACAGGAGGCCTACATGCCCGAGACCACCCCGCCCTCACCCGCGACAACCGAAGAAATTCAGGAAACCGCACACGTGCAGCAAACCGCCGTGCAGCACCTTGTCGCCCAAGAAGCGACGCTGGAAGAAAGCGCCATCGGGAAAATGAGCGCTGGCGACGTGCAATGCAGCGAAACCGCCATTGGCCTGCTGCGCGCCCGCAGCGCCACGCTGAACGACAGCATCGTCAGCATGCTCGCGGCCCGGCAAGCCTTTTCCGACGAAAGCATCACGGCCGTGCTCGTTGCTGCTCGCCAGGTAGAAGCCCCGCGCGTCGAAACCAAAATCCTGCTGGCAAGAGAAGTGCGCGGCAACGTCACCGCGCTGCTGGACACCCCCACAGCCCTCCTGGTCGGCGCCGCAGCAGGCGCCGTCTTCGGTCTGCTGGCTTGGCTGCTACGCCGCCGCTAACTCGCGCCGCATATCGCCACGGCAAACACCAGCAGCCAAGCCCCCTCACTCCACCGCCGTGAAATAGCGCTGCTCCACCGTCTGCCAGGTTTCGCCCGCCGGCAAAGCGAGGAAAGCCGCCAAGGCAGGCGCCACAGCCCCGACTTCCTCGGCCATGCGCCACGCCACCCGCCGAATGGAAAAATGGGCATTGGGCGCTGTTCGCAAGCGCAAAAAGTGGAAGGCTTCCCGCAGGTTGAAGGAAGCCAGTACCCGCCGGTTGAACGCATTGGGCACGACGTAAGCCGCCACATCGGGGTTCCAGGCCGCCAGCGCTTCGTAAGTTTCCGCGGCAGCAGCCATTGCGGCGCGGTATTCGCCTTCCAGCCCGATCTCGGTCACCAAGCGCGGCACCGCATAGCCCAGCCGCGCCGTCAACGCCTGAGGCGACTGGCTCATCATGCGGTGGCGCTTGAATTCGTAGTAAGCCCCCTGGTCCATCGACAAATCGAAAGTGAAGGCCGCGTATTCCAACGCCCGCGGGGGAATGTCGCGGAAATCCAGCGCGCCCAGCAAATCGGCCGCCAAGGCGCGGCGCGCCTCGGACGATAGCCCCCGAGCGTAGTTGAGGTAATCGACATACGGGCGGTCGCCGTGGCGATAGAGCGCGGCGGCCAGCACACGCGCCTCCGCCCCTCGGTCCCATGCAACCAAGTGGCACCAATCTTCCGCGTAGGTGCCGCCGCCGCGAAACGTGGCGGTGTGCGTGCGCAAGCCTTCCCGCGCCCGCTGCCAGCCGCGCACCGGCGCTACGTGCCGCACCAAAGTGGGAATTTCCGCCTCGGCCACCCTCTGCAAAGTCGTTCCCAACTGTCGCACCTCGGCCAAGGGGTGGGAAAGCATCTTGCGGAGGCCGTGGGCCAAAGCGCGCGCGTTGATCGTCATGCCCAAAGTCACTTGGGAAGCCGCGGGCAGCAAGAAACGGCACACATCGGCGTAGCGGGAACGGTGGCGAGCATCCCAGCGGGCTGGGTCTTCCCCATCGGCCGGTGGGTAGCGGCGGGCAATTTCCGCGCGGGCGCTTTCCATGCAGCGGCGGTAAGCCGCAAAGAGCGCCTGCACGGTTTCCCGATAGCGCGCCGCCAGGTCGGGACGGGCTTCCAGTTCGGGCGGGGTGACGAAATCTTGCCGGCCAAAAGGCTGGTAACGGCTGGATTTTTCGGTGTAGGAAGCCAGCCGGTGCGATTCCACCACCTCGGTGGCCAGGCGCGAAAGCCCTTCGATGGCAATGTGCAACACCGCGTGTTCGGCCACCGAGGCATGGCCGTAACCAATGACCCACTTTTCGTGAAAGCGCGCGCTGGCCGCCTCGCTCAGTTCTTCGGCCGTCACATCCAGCGGCTGGGGAGAGCGGGAAGCCTTGGCAAAAGCCACGGCGATGACTTCGGGAGTATAGCGGCGGGGGGAAAGCAGATAAACGCGCATGGGAGCCTCGCTACCTGATGGCTTCGCTATCCGGCGGCAGAGCGCCGAAGGGGAGAGGAAGGCGCTGTTGCAGCAGGCGGCTGGGGAGCCGTCTGCAGGGCTTCGCGTGCGGCCTTCACGTCGCGGGCAATTTGCGCCGCCAGCGCTTCGGCCGAGGGGAAACGCTGCTCAGGGCGCAAGCGCTGCACGAAATGCACGGTCACCGTTTGGCCATAGAGGTCGCCAGAAAAATCGAGCAAGTGGGCTTCCAGCCGTGGGGCTGCCGGTTGTCGCTCGAAAGTGGGGCGCACGCCCAAGTTGACCACCGCCGGAAGCATCCCTGCCGCCGTCTCAGCCCAGCAGGCATACACCCCGGCAGCGGGCATCATCCGCCGCGGCCACACGGCCAGGTTGGCCGTCGGGAAGCCCAATTGCCGCCCGCGCCCATCGCCCGACACCACCTCGCCCGGCACGGCATAAGGGCGCCCCAGCAGGCGCGCGGCCAATTCTACCTCGCCGCGCGCCAGGGCCTTCCGAATGCGGGTCGAAGAAACCACTTCGCCATCCAGGCGATAGGCCTCGACGACGTGCAGCGTATAGCCGAGGGCTTCACCCAGCCGCCGCAGGGTAGGGATGTCGCCTTCCCGATTGCGGCCCAAGGCAAAATCATAGCCCACCCACAACCGCCGCAGCCCCAGGTGGGCGCGCAGGTCTTCCATGAAATCGCGGGCGCTACGCTGCGCAACGCGCCGGTCGAAAGGATGCGTGACCAGCACGTCGACCCCCAGGCGGGCGATGAGCGCGGCCTTTTCTTCGGGGGTAGAAAGGTAAAAAGGGTTGGGGCGATTGCCCAGCACTTCGGCAGGGTGAGGGTAAAACGTCACCACCACCGCGGGCGCGTGATGCTTCCGCGCTTCGGCCACGAAATCTTGCAAGAGAGCCTGGTGCCCACGATGCACGCCATCGAAAGCGCCAATGGTCACCCACGCCCCCTGCAAATGCAGCGGCTCCAGGGAAGTGAAGTGCTGCATGGGTCAGGAAGCGAAGAAGACTTTCTTCGGTTGCAGTTCGTCGCTTTCGGCGATGTAAATCATCACCGCCACCAGGTCGCCTTGCTCGGTCAAGGCGCGCACCATTTGGCCGTCGGTGAGTTCCAGGTCTTTGGGCTTGATGCGGTGGCCGTGGCGCACCTGTTCCACCTCATCGGGGTCGAGTTCGATCATCGGCCATTCGGTCAGGGCCTCGGCGGCGGGGATGAGGTAGCGATACCACTCGCCCTTGCGGAACGCCTCTTCCAAGCGGCGCAGGGGCACGGCGTCTCGCAAGGTAAAGCGGCCGCTCTGAGTGCGGCGCAGGCCCACCAGGTGCGCGCCGCAGCCGAGTTCCTTCCCAATGTCGTGAGCCAGGGAACGCACATACGTGCCCGAAGAGCAGTGCACGTCGACCACCACTTCCGGCGGTGCCCATTCCAGCAGTTCCAGGCTATAGACCTTGATTTTGCGCGGCTGCAGGTTGACTTCCTCGCCCTTGCGCGCCATATCGTAAGCCCGGCGGCCCTTCACCCGCACCGCGGAATAAGGCGGCGGCACCTGCTCGATTTCGCCCACGAACTTCTGCAAAATCTGCTCGAATTCCTCTTCGGTGATGTCTTCCCACGGTGCCACCGTGGTAGTGCGCCCTTCGGCGTCGTAGGTATCGGTGGCGCTGCCCAGGCGAATGGTGGCCATGTAGCGCTTGTCGGAAGCGGAAACCCACTCGCTCAAGCGCACCGCCGGCCCAATCAGCACCACCAGCACCCCCGAGGCCCGCGGGTCCAGCGTGCCGGTATGCCCGGCGCGGCGAATGCCGGTGCCGCGGCGAATCACTTGCACAACCTGGTGGGAGGTCATGCCCACGGGCTTGTCCACCACCAGTACCCCCGAAACGACATCGCGAATCATGCTTTCAGTGTCCATCAATTACTCCCTCTCAAAAGTGTAGTGAGTTTCGTCAAGGGTTTTCGTCGTCACAACAAGGCGCGTGTAGCTTCGAGCACTTTGGCTTGCACTTCGGCCAAAGTGCCGGGAATCGTCGCGCCGGAAGCCGGAGCGTGGCCGCCGCCCCCAAAGCGCACCGCCACCCCGGAAACATCCCAACCCGGTCGTGCCCGCCAGCTGACCTTGACGGTGTTGTTTTCCTGCTCGATGAAAATCACGCCAATGGCCGCGCCCCGCACGGTCACCAGGTAGCCCACCAAATCGGCGTCGTCGTTGCCGCCGTAGCCGCTGATTTTGCGGTCTTCCAGCGTCAGGGAAGTCCACACCAACCCGCCTTCCCGTTGAATGCGGCTCAAGCCCTGCCCCCAATAACGCAGCGCTTCGAAGCTGCGTTCCACAAGGGCTTTGAAATAAAGCTCGCTCAGGGGGGCGCCCCGATCCACCAGGTCAGCAGCGAGGCGGAGGGCTTGGGCGGTCATGTTCGAGGTGCGGAAGCCGATGGTATCGGTCAACATGCCGGTCAGCAGGGCCGAGGCAGCCTCTGGGGTGATTTCCAGCCCCCATTGGGGCAGCAATTCGGCCAGCATTGCCGCCGTGGCCACAGCCTGCGGGGCTACCAGGTTCACCACGGCGAAGCGGGTGTTGGTTTTGTGGTGGTCGATGTTGATGTCCACCGGCCAGTCTGGGTGCCAGGCTTTGCCGCCTCGCTCTTGGTCGCCGCAATCCACGAACACTTTGCAATCGGCGTGGGGGTCGCCGCGGGAAACCACCGTCTCCGCGCCGGGCAAATGACGGCAGCACGAAGGCACGCCATCGGCCAGCGCCACCGTGACGGTTTTACCGGCAGCCCGCAAGGCCAGCGCCAGCCCCAGGGCGGAGCCTACCGCGTCGCCGTCGGGGCTGACATGCGACACGATGCTCACCGTGCGTGCAGCCCGCAGGCGCTCACCGGCAGCATGGACGATTTCAGGGTCAAAGGTCATCGTTCCTCTCGAAATCCAGGGTATAGGGAAAGGTCAGGCGTCGTCGGCCTCGCTGGGGGCCTGCTCGCCGCGCGCTTCGCGTTCGGCTCGAATTTGCTCCAAGAGGGCCTCGATGCGCTCGGCGCGCTCCGGCGTCGGGTCCCAATGGAAGCGCAGGCGGGGGAACTGGCGCAATTCCACGCGGCGGGCCAACTCGCGGCTCAGGAAGCCGCGGGCGTGTTCCAGGCCTTCCAGAATTTCCTCGCGCCGTTCCGAGCCTTCCACCGCCGAGACGAAGACGTCGGCATAGGCCAGTTCGCGGTCGACGCGGACGTCGGTCACCGTCGCGCCCCGCACCCGCGGGTCGGCCACTTCATACAGCAGCAACAAGGCCAGTTCTTCTTTCAAGCGTTCGTTGATGCGGCGCAGCCGCAATTGCGAAACCATGTGACCCTCCGATTACCAGCCGCTCTCTTCCACTTCGGTGCGCGTGCGGGTGAAGCACTCGATGGTGTCGCCCACCTTGAAATCCTGGAAGCCTTTGAGGGCAATGCCGCATTCGAAGCCTTCCCGAATCTCACGGACGTCTTCTTTTTCGTGTTTGAGGGAAGCCAGGGGCCCCTCGAAGAGCACCTCGTCGCCGCGCACCACCCGAGCGAGCGCGTTGCGGCGGATGACGCCTTCCCGCACGCGGCACCCGGCCACCTTGCCTGCTTTCGGAATCTTGAAGACGGCCAGCACCTCGGCCTTGCCGATGGTGGTTTCCTCTTCTTCGCCGCCCAACATGCCTTTGAGCGCCTTTTCCAGGTCTTCGGTGAGGCGGTAGATGATGTTGTAGGTGCGAATGGAAACCCCCAGGCTTTCGGCCAGTTTGCGGGCTGGCGCATCGGGGCGGACGTTGAAGCCAATCACCACCGCTTTGGAGGCCGCCGCAAGGTTGACGTCGTTTTCGCTGATATTGCCCACCGAGGCGTGCAATACGCGCACTTTGATGTCGCTCTTTTCGGCCACTTCTTGAATGGAATTGACCACAGGCTCGAGGGAACCGTGCACGTCGACCTTGACGACCAGCCGCAGTTCGTTGGTTTCGCCCGCCTGCACCTGCTCGAAGAGGTCTTCCAGGGAAACGTGGCGGGTTTCCTGTTGCTCTTTGGCACGCGCGGCGTCTTTCCGTCGGGCCACGATTTCGCGGGCGACTTTCTCGTTTTCGACCACGCGAAAGAGCTCGCCCGCGGCGGGGACGTCGACAAATCCCAACACCTGCACCGGCATGGAAGGCGGGGCTTCGCGCACGGCCTTGCCGTGCTCGTCGGTCATGGCGCGGATTTTGCCGTAGGTGGTGCCCGCGACCACGACGTGGCGCAATTTCAGGGTGCCGTTTTGCACCAGCAACGTCACGGCCACGCCGCGCCCCTTTTCTCGGCGGGCTTCGATGACCGTGCCGATGATTCTGCCTTCGGGGTTGGCGCGGATGTCCATGCTGTCGGCCACCAGCAGGATGGCTTCCAACAGGTCGTCGATGCCCTTGCCCTGTTTGGCCGAGACCGGCACGACCATGGTATCGCCGCCCCACTCGTCGGGCACCAGACCGACGTCGGCCAGTTGGCGTTTGACGCGCTCAGGGTTGGCGTTGGGACGGTCGATTTTGTTGAGGGCGACGATGATCGGCACGCGAGCAGCCTTTGCGTGGTCGATGGCTTCCCGCGTTTGGGGCATCACGCCATCGTCGGCGGCCACCACCAACACCACGATGTCGGCGCCCTGGGCTCCGCGCGCCCGCATGGCAGTGAAGGCAGCGTGGCCAGGGGTGTCGAGGAAGGTAATCTTGCGTCCTTCATGCACTACCTGATAAGCGCCAATGTGCTGGGTGATGCCGCCAGCCTCGCGCTGGGCAACGTTGGTGTGGCGGATGGCATCGAGAAGCGTAGTTTTGCCGTGGTCAACATGCCCCAGCACGGCCACCACCGGCGGGCGGGGTTTCAGCTTGTCTTCGGGCTCATCGGCAATCAGCCGCCGCCAAAGAGGAATTTCCGCTTCGGCTTCGGTCTCGAGTTCCTCTTCCGGCTCTTCCAACACCACCTCATAGCCCAGCTCGGTGGCGACAATTTCGGCCGTCTCGAAGTCAATCGTCTGATTGATGGAAGCCATCACCCCATTTGCCATCAAAGTCTTGATCAGGTCGATGGGGCTGGCATGCAAAGCCTCGGCGAGTTGGCGCACGGTCATACTCGCCGGGAGAGTAATCGGCTCCCGCCCGTTCTGTGTCATGTTCACCTCCTTGGAGGTCCGCCAAGGATGTGGCGGCCCTACGATTCCATTCCGGCGTCGGCCGAAATGCGCGCTTTAGCCAGCGCGTGAGGATGCTTCCGCGGCGTCTTCCTCGCCGTCATCGTCGGGAAGCACGGCCATAAAAGCCTTCAAGCGTGCAATATCGTCATCGGTCAGCTCGACCCGCAGGGCGCGGGCCAGTGTGCCTTTCTTGAGAGCCCGCTCCCAGCATGAGCGGCGGTCGTGCAGGTAGGCCCCCCGGCCGGGCAACCGCCCAGTGAGGTCTACCCGCACTCCTTCAGGGGTGCGCACCAGCCGCACGAGCTGGCGCTTGGCTAAGGTTTGGTGGCACCCCACGCAAGTGCGCTGCGGCACGTGTTTGCCACGCCGTTTCTTCGCCATTTCCGCCTCCTGCGCGGCGGGTCAAAAGTCCCATTCTTCCCATTCGTCTTCGCGCTTGTGGCGCTTGACGGGGATAAGGTCTTCTTCGCTCTCGCCGTAAGCCAATTCGACGTATTGGCGAGGCTTCTTCTTTTTCTTCTTTTTCTTCTTCTTGCGGGGCTTGTCGGCCGCCAGGTCTTCTTCTTCGTCTTCCTCTTCATCCACCGCGACCTCTTCGGGGGAAATTTCGACCTGGGCAAAGAGGTCTTCCAGCGAGGCGCTTTCTTCGGCTTCCACCGTTTCCTCGGGGGCGGCTTCGCCCTCAGGGGCAGCCTCTTCGGCCTCTGCGGCCTCGACGGCCGCTTCGGGTTCCGCCTCGGCCTCCTCGGCAGGCACACGCGCCTCGGCCTCGGCCGCCGTCTCTTCCTCGGAACGAGGCTCTTCCTCGGCAGGAGCAGCGGTTTCCTCTGCAGCCTCTACGGCCTGCGGCTCTTCCGTCGGGTGGGCTTCTTCAAAGAGCGCCAAGGTTTCCGTGATCTGCTCCATGGCCTTCGGGCCAATGCCATCCAGCGCGAGGATGTCGTCAGGGTTGATTTTCATTTGGAGCATCAGGTCACCAATGGA
This sequence comes from uncultured Anaerolineaceae bacterium, assembly GCA_964450875.1. Taxonomy (GTDB): domain Bacteria; phylum Chloroflexota; class Anaerolineae; order Anaerolineales; family DRMV01; genus DRMV01. The sequence continues at coordinate 21,479 of CAYVHG010000131.1, forward strand.
GTTGTAGCCCGCATTGGTGAGCAACATGGTAATGCGCGGCGTCAAGCCGAGGACGTCGACCGGCAACTCGAAAGCCGCCTCGGGAATTTGGGCGCGAGCCTCGGCCAAGCGGCGGGCTTCTTCGGAAAGCTCTTCAGCCCGACGGGCAAGCACGCCTCGCTCGATGCGGTCGACGAAGCGGGAAAGCTCGCGATATTCTTCAGGGGCCAGCAAGCGGCCTTCCGCCTTCTTCGCCAAAATGGCTTCCACCATCGGGATGATTTCAGCCTCGGCCTCGACAAACGGCGCGTATTGCGGGTCGTTCTGGAGTTTGTAGAGCGCCTCGGAGGCCGCTTCGGAGACGTTTTTGATGTCGATGCGCCAGCCGGTCAGCTTGGCCGCCAAGCGGGCGTTTTGCCCCTGCCGCCCGATGGCAAGGCTCAGCTGATCTTCGGGGACCACGACGGTTGCGGTACGGCTTTCATGGTCGAGATACACGCCGGTGACCTGCGCCGGGCTGAGGGCTTTGGCAATGAAGACTTCAGGGTCGGGGTTCCACTCGATGACGTCGATTTTCTCGCCGTGCAGCTCGCGCATGATGGCCTGGATACGCACGCCGCGCAGGCCCACGCACGCGCCCACAGGGTCGATGGTGGGGGCAATGGCCGAAACCGCCACTTTCGAGCGCCGCCCCGCCTCGCGCGCGATAGCCCGAATTTCCACCTCGCCGCGGTAGATCTCGGGCACTTCGTCTTCCAGCAAACGACGCAGAAAGTTCTTGTGCGCCCGCGAGAGGATGACTTGGGGGCCCTTACCCGTGGGCTTGACTTCCAGCAGCAGGGCGCGCACACGGTCGTGCACGCGAAAACGCTCGCCGGGGATTTGTTCCCGCCGAGGCAAGAGGGCTTCGGTGTTCTTTTCCAAGCCCACCGTCACGCCGTTGGGGCGCACGGCTTGCACCACGCCATTGACAATCTCGCCTTCCAGTTTGCTGAAATATTGATATTGCAGTTCCCGCTCGACCTCGCGCAGGCGCTGCTGCAACACCTGCCGCGCCGTTTGGGCTGCCACCCGCCCCAGACGTTCCGGCGTCACATCCACCATCACGACGTCGCCCAATTGCACCTCGGGGTCGATTTGCTCGGCCTCTTCCAGCGAAATCTCGGTGGCGGGGTTCTCCACTTCCAGCACAACTTCTTTCTCGGCTTTGACCGTAAAACGGCCATTGGCCATATCGATTTCCACCTCGACGTTTTGGGAAGAGGGCGCGCCGGCTTCCTTGCGGTAAGCCGCGGCCAGCGCCTTTTCCAACACCGAGGTGACGGCCTCCGAAGGAAGGTGGCGTTCCTCCAGAAGCTCGTTGAAAGCCAGTAAGAGTTCACTTTTTGCCATAGCCTCATTTTCTCCAGAACAAAATCTCGCCGCAGGCCGACCTGCAGCGCAGGCAAAACGCAAGGGGCGCTTAATCACAGAAAAGTGGGGAGCACCCACTTTTCGGCCACGGAAACCCGCCGTGCTCCCCCCACGGGGCCTATTTTAGCATGAGGCAAGGGAAGGCGCAAGGTTATCTTCGCGCTTTTGCGCTTCATTCAGCTCTCGCTCGACCAGCGCTTTCCCCTACATAAAGAAAATTTAAAAACCCGAAAAAAGCACCTTGACACGCTTCTGCCCTTATGCTACAGTATCAGCGCAAGGTTCAGCCCAAAAAATCTCCCATGGTTGCACAATCCAGACAAGCCAGAAAGGAGTGAGGCCTTGGCTCAATCACGCACTCAACAACTCGTAGAACGTCTTCGTAACTTGCAGGCTTCCTCTCCGGACATCGAAGCCTCGGCAATCGTAAGCGTCGACGGTCTGACCATTGCTTCGGCTCTGCCGCAAGGCATCGAAGAAGACCGCGTGTCGGCAATGTCGGCAGCCATGCTCTCGTTAGGCGAGCGCATCGCCTCGGAACTGGGGCGCGGGGCGCTGGAACAGGTTTACATCAAAGGCAACCAGGGGTATGTGGTACTGATGGCCGTGGGTGAAGAGGCCGTGCTGACCGCGCTGGCGCGCGAAGGCGCCAAACTGGGCCTGATATTCCTGGATATGCGCAGAGCAGCCGAAGACATCGCCAAACTTCTCTAAACCGACCGGAGGGCGCGTCATGGATCCAATCCCCGAAAGTGGCTACTACTACCCGAACAAAATCGCGCGCATCATCTTAGAGGCCCTCGAAGATGTGATGGGAAAAAACGGCCTCAACGCCATCCTCAACTTAGCACACCTTTCCCATCTCATCGATAACATGCCCCCCGACAACTTAGACAAAGCCTTCGACTTTGCCTATGTATCGGCCATCAACTTGGCATTGGAAGAAATGTACGGGCCGCGTGGGGGGCGCGGGCTGGCTCTGCGTGCAGGGCGGGCAGCCTTTGCCGAAGGGCTGCGCAACTTCGGCGCGCTCGCGGGGGTGGGCGACCTTGCCTTCAAAGTGCTGCCGTTGAAAGCCAAATTGCGCATCGGCCTGCCTGCAATGGCAAAAATCTTCACCCAGGTCAGCGACCAAATCACCACGGTCGAAGAAAAGGAAAACGAGTACATCTACACCATTCACCGCTGCCCGGTGTGCTGGGGGCGTCAGGGCACAACCGACAAACCCGTGTGCTACATGGCCGTGGGGCTGTTGCAAGAAGGGCTCAAATGGGTTTCTGGCGGCAACGAATTTCGCGTCAACGAGTCGAAGTGCGTCGCAAAAGGCGACGAAGTATGCGAATTCGTCATCCAAAAAGAACCGATTGGCTGAAAAGTGGAAAGCAAACGTCACCGCCTCCTTATCATCGAAGACGACCTGGATGTCGCCGAGATGCTCACGTCGTACTTCCGCGTGCAGGGATACGACGTGCAAACGGCTAATTGGGGAGAAGACGGCATCCGGGCGTGCCAAATTGCGCCGCCCGACCTCGTCATCCTTGACATCCGCCTGCCAGACATCGATGGCTACCAAGTAGCGGAACGTTTGCGCACCAATGTGCGCACCTCTCGCATTCCCATCATCTTCTTGACCGAAAAGCGTGACCGCAGCGACCGTCTGAAAGGCCTCAAGCTCGGTGCCGACGATTACATCACCAAACCCTTCGACATCCAGGAACTGCGCCTGCGGGTGCGGAACGCTCTGCGGCGGGCTTCCTTGGGGCCGGTGACCAACCCCGTCACCGAGCTGCCCGAAGGGGCATTGGTGGACGAAGTGCTGCAAGAACTGCTCGACAGCGGCAAAGAATGGGTGGCGCTGCTGGTTTCCGTGCGCAATTTGGATGCCTTCCGCGAGCGCTACGGCTTCGTCACCTCTGACGACGTGCTGCGCGCCATCAGCCGCATGCTCCAAAACGCGGCCCGCGACGCCGGTTCAGGCCACGACTTCATCGGCCACCTCTCCCCCAACGATTTCCTCATCATCACCGAACCCCCGCACGCCAACGCCATCCGCGCTCGCATCGAGCAGCGGCTGGGGCAAGCCCTGGATTACTTCTACCCCTTGAAAGACCGCCTGCGAGAAGATTTCGGGGACCGCAAACTGGCGCTGCGCATTCGCGAAGTGCGCTCCTCCCACGGCCCCTTCATCGACGCCGACGCCATCAAGGAGGCCTTCCAGGTCCGGTAACCATGCGCCTCCTTGTCGTCATCCCCACTTACAACGAAGCGGAAAACCTGCCCCGGCTGGTTTCCGCTTTGTTTGCTTTACCGCTGGACCTCGGCGTGCTGGTCGTGGACGACAACAGCCCCGACGGCACCGGCGAAATTGCCGAGGCTTTGAAAGCCCGTTTCCCGCGGCGCGTCGAGGTGCTGCATCGCACTGCGAAGAACGGCTTAGGACCGGCCTATCTCGCGGGCTTTCGCAAAGCCCTCCAAATGGAAAGCGTGGCGGCCATCGCCCAAATGGACGCCGACTTTTCGCACGACCCCGCCGTGCTGCCCCAAATGGCATCCCTGCTGGAAAACGATCAAGCCGACTTGGTGCTCGGCTCGCGCTATGTTCCCGGCGGGCGGCTCGACGAGGCTTGGCCGTTGTGGCGCAAAGGGCTGTCGGCCTTCGGCAATTTCTACGCCCGCGCCATCCTGCGCATGCCGGTGCACGACGTCACCGGCGGCTACCGCCTCTGGCGGCGGGAAACCCTGGCCGCCCTGCCGCTGGAACGTGTCCACGCAGCAGGTTACCTCTTTCAGGTCGAAATGGCCTACCTCGCCCACAAACTCGGCTTCCGCATCGCCGAAGTGCCGATTTACTTCCAAGAACGTCGTTGGGGGCAATCCAAAATGTCATTCGCCATCCAAGTGGAAGCCGCCATTGGCGTATGGCAACTGCTGTGGCGCTATCGCGACCTGTAAGGCCGAATTCCTGCAGCCACACTCGGCCGTTTCGCTTCACGTGCTTTCTTTTTCCATCAACGGCACAACCAACATACTGGTCGCGACGCGGTGCCGCAAAGTGCTGATCGTCGTGCCGAACACCAAATCGGAAACCCCTGAGTGGCCGTGCGCGCCCACCACCACCAAATCGGCCTTCACTTCCGTCACCATGCGCGCCAGTTCGGCCGCGGGGTTTCCCGTGCCCAGATGCCACACAGCCTGCACCCCCAACGCCTGAACCGTTTCGGCCAGTTTCTGCAACCGCTGGCGGTCCATCTCCACTTCCAAATCGTCGGCGTCAGGCCCCAAAGCGCGGGCCGCGGGGCTTTCCACCACATGCATCAAATGCAATGTGGCCTCGGCAGGCGCGGCCACCCGCAAAGCGGCTTCCAACAGGCGCCGGTCATTGCCCGAAAAATCCAGCGCCACCGCCACCTGCCGGTAAGGGGTGGTCAACGCAAACGAAAGCGGGGCCACCGCCGAGCGCCCCAGCGCCTTGTGCGGCACGGCCAACCGGCGCGGCCACTTTCCCGCAGCGCGGCGCTGTTTCAGCCACGGGTGCACCGTCACATACGCCAAAAGCCCAAGGAAAGCCACCGCCAAGGGGAAAAGCGTACCCCGCACCAGCCATCCGTAACGGCCTGCATGGGCTGCCCATTGGCCGATTTCGTCTCCCACCAATTTGACGTTCAACGCCAGGATGATGCTGGCAACGCCCCACGCCAAGACCTGCATCCACCGCGGAATCACGAAAGCCCCCATGCGCTCACGGTCGGCAACAGCATGCACCAGTGGAATGACCGCGAAAGGCAATTGCAACGAGAGCACCACCTGGCTGAGCACCAGCAGTTCCCCGGTGGCGTTTTCCCCGGCATAGTAAATCACCAACACCGCAGGCACCACCGCCAGCAAGCGGGTGATCAGGCGGCGCAGCCAGGGACGAATGCGCAGGTTGAGGTAGCCCTCCATCACAATCTGCCCCGCCAGCGTGCCCGTGACAGTCGAGCTTTGCCCCGAAGCCAACAACGCCACAGCGAAGGCAATGGGGGCAATGGAAACCCCCAACAAGGGTTCGAGCAGATGGTGGGCGTCTTGAATTTCGGCCACCCTGAAGTAGCCGTGACGATAGAACACCGCGGCCGCCATCACCATGATGGCCGCGTTGACCAAAAACGCCAAATTGAGCGCAATGCCGGTATCGATGTTGTTCCAGCGAATGGCTTCCTTGATTGCCTCCGGCTCACGGCCGATCTTGCGCGTTTGCACCAGCGCCGAATGCAAGTAAAGGTTGTGCGGCATCACGGTGGCGCCCAAAATGCCAATGGCAATGTAAAGCGCGGTGGCATCGGGCAAGGAAGGCACGAAACCGCGCACAATGCCGCCCCAATCGGGCTGCCCCAAGGCGATTTCCACAAAGAAGGCCGCCCCAATCGTCCCGACCAACGCCAGCACCACGCTTTCCAGTTTGCGAATGCCAAAGCGGGAAAGCACCAAGAGCAACAAGGTATCGAAAGCCGTCAGCAGCACGCCATAAATCAAAGGGAGGCCAAACAGCAGCTGCAAGGCAATGGCCGAGCCGATCACCTCGGCGAGGTCGGTCGCGGTAATGGCGATTTCCGCCAACACATAGAGGGGGATGTTGACGAAAGGAGGGTATTCCTCCCGACACACCTGCGCCAGGTCGCGGCGGCTGACAATACCCAAACGCGCCGCGAGGCTCTGGAGCAAAATGGCCATCAGGTTCGACATCAGCAGCACCCAAATCAGGGCATAATTGTAGCGGCTGCCCGCGGCGATGTCGGTAGCCCAGTTGCCGGGGTCCATATAACCCACAGCGGCCATCAGCGCCGGGCCGGTGATCGCCAACCAGCGCCGCCACCAATGCCCGCGCGTGGGCACGACGACGGTTTCGTGCACTTCCGAAAGGGATTGTGCTCGTTGTTTCACCTTTCCGCCTCCCTCAGCGGTCGAATTCCACAAAAATGGCGTTGGCCAGGGCGGGGCCTATCACCACAGCCCCATCGCGGCCTTCTACGCGCAGGTAAACCAAATCATCGCCTGCGGTGCGCTGCTCTACTTCGAAAACCACCCCTGGCCGCAAGCCCAGCGCCGAAAGCCGCCGCAGCGCCGCCGAATCGGCATCCGAAACGCTGACCACACGCCCCCGCGCGCCCACCGCAGCCCGCGCCAGCGGCGTTCCGCGGGCAGGCGGCACCGTGAGGTCCTCCGCGGGAATGGGGTGGCCGTGGGGGTCGAAGGCAGGCTCCCCCAGCAGACGAGCAATGCGCGCCTCCATGCGAGCCGAAATCGCGTGCTCCAAACGCTCGGCTTCTTCGTGAACCTCGTCCCACCCATAGCCCAAGACGCGCACCAGGAACAGCTCCAGCAAGCGATGGCGGCGCAAGGTTTCCAAGGCGATGCGCTGGCCGGCAGGCGTAAGCGTTGCGCCTCGGCGAGGGCGATAGCGCACCAGCGGCGGTTGCTCCGCAGCCAGGCGCTTGAGCATGCCCGTGACGGATGCCGGGGCAACGCCCAGCGCGGCCGCCAGGGCGTTGGTGGTAGCCGCCTGCCCCTCGCGGGTCAGCCGGTAGATGGCTTTGAGGTAATCTTGAGCGCTGGGGGAAGCATCAGCCATGACTAAACCTCGATTTAGGGTAGGCTAAATTCTACCACAACAAAAAGAAGCCCAAAAGCCCGCCACGAAGGACCGTTCCCACCGCCTCGCCAGGGGTCGAGAGCATTGCTCAAACACCCACAGGCAAGGCGTGCTATAATCGCGCCCATGCTTGAAGAAAGCGCTTTCGAAGAAGCCCCCCTCGACGCCATCGAAGAAGCCCCTTCCGGCCCCAGCGGCGGGCGGCAAATCGCCCGTGCCGCGGGCGTGGTGATGGCTGCCTTCGTGCTCAGCAACCTGGCAGGCCTGGCACGGCAAATTCTGGTCTCCCAGGCTTTCGGCACGGGGGCGGCCATCGATGCGTTCAACGCGGCTTCCCGCCTGCCCGATTTGCTCTTCAACCTGGTGGCCGGCGGGGCATTGGGGTCGGCTTTCATTCCCACGTTTACCGGCTTCCTCGCCAAAGGGGAACGCTCGCGCGCTTGGCATTTGGCCTCGTCCATCGCCAATTTGGTCACCATCACCCTGCTGCTCACCAGCGCGCTCGCCTACGCGTTCGCCGTGCCCATCGTGCAGCACATCCTCGCACCTGGGTTCAGCCCCGAGCAGCAAGCGCTCACCGTGGCGTTGCTGCGGGTGTTGCTGATTTCCCCGCTCATCTTCGGCCTGAGCGGGTTGGTGATGGGCATCTTGAACGCCCACCAGCGTTTCTTGCTGGCTGCGCTGGCGCCCACGATGTATTGGCTGGGCATGATTTTCGGCGTGCTGGTATGGGCGCCTCGGTGGGGCATCTTCGGGCTGGCATGGGGTGCAGTGCTGGGTGCAGCCCTGCACTTGGGCGTGCAAATTCCCGGCTTGATGAAGCTGCCGGGCAAGGCCTATCACCTCACCTTGGGGCTGCGCGATGCCGCGGTGCGGGAAGTCGGACGGCTGATGGCTCCGCGGGTGCTGGGCGTAGCCATCGTGCAGCTGAATTTCTGGATCAACGTCGTGCTGGCTTCCTCGCAGCCCAAAGGCAGCCTGACCGCCATTCAAATCGCCTGGGCGGTGATGACCATGCCGCAGGTCGTCATTGCCCAATCCATTGCGATTGCTGCACTGCCCACCTTTTCGGCGCAGGTAGCGCGGCGGGAAATCGCGGCCATGCGCCGTGCGCTGGCAGGCACCCTGCGGGGGGTGGTGCTGCTGGCACTGCCTTCCGCGGTGGGGCTCATCCTACTGCGGAAGCCCATCATCGTGCTGCTCTTCCAACGCGGCGAGTTCGACGCCCACTCCACCGCCCTGGTGGCCTGGGCATTGCTGTGGTACACGCTGGGGTTGGTTTCCCACTCGGTCGTCGAAATCGTATCGCGTGCGTTCTATGCGCTGCACGACACCAAAACGCCGGTGCTCGTGGGCAGCGTAGCCATGAGCCTCAACGTCGGGCTGAGCTTCGCATTCGTAGCCCTGTTCGTCGCCGTGGGCTGGATGCCTCACGGCGGCCTTGCATTGGCAAACACCGTCGCCACGACGCTGGAAATGAGCGGGCTGCTCTTCCTCATGCGTCGCCGCCTGCACGGGCTGGAAAGCCGACATCTTTCGGCTGGCATCGCGCAAGCCGCCCTCGCCAGCGCTGTGTTGGCGCTGGCGGTGGAAGCCCTGCGGCGCGCGACAGGCGGCTTCCCGCTGTGGCTGGGGCTAACAGCAACGATTACCGGCGGCGCGGTGTTTTATGCTTTGACCCTGTTGTTGCTGCACAATGCCGAAATCTTTGCCCTCTGGCACGCCGTCCGCGGCCGGTTGGCGCATTCCTGAAGGAGAAGGACACACCCATGAGCACGACAACCTCGCGAGAACCCTGGTGGCAGCGCCTTGGGCGCTGGGCACTGAAAATCGGCGGCTGGAAGCTCGTCGACAAACGCCCCCCTCACCGCAAATACATCATCATCGGAGCCTACCACACCACCAACTGGGACCTCCTCCTCGCGCTGGCGCTGCTTTCCGCCTTGGGCATCCGCCCTCGGTGGATTGGCAAAGACAGCCTTTTCCGCGGCCCGCTGGGCCCCATCATGCGCCTGCTGGGCGGCATTCCGGTCAAACGCGGCGCCCGTCTCAACTTCGTGGGGCAAATGGCCGAACGCATCAAACAAGAAAAGGGCGATTTCGTGGTCGTGATTGCACCGGAAGGCACGCGCAAGGCCACCGACCACTGGAAAACCGGCTTTTACCACATCGCTCGCGAAGCAGGGGTGCCGATTGCGTTTGGGTTCGGCGATTACCCCTCCAAAACCTGCGGCATCGGCGGCTATCTGGAGCCTTCGGGAGACATCGAAGCCGACTTACAGAAAATTCGCGAGTTCTATGCCAACGTGCGCGGCTTTCACCCCGAAAACCACGGGCTCATCCGCGTAAGGCCCCGACAATAGCCCCCCCTGAGCCGGGCCTTGCCACCGC
>CAYVHG010000132.1:0-18107 GCA_964450875.1 uncultured Anaerolineaceae bacterium
CCTGCACTTCCACAGGGCATCGGGGCGTCTCCGCCAATCCCAAATTTCTCCTCCCTTCCCGTGGTAGAATTTCTGTGATGGCCCTGGTTGGGGCTGTCGGTGTTGTGGCCGCGCTTTCCCCTTCTTTGCCGAGGTGACCAATGAAAAAAGGCACCCTCTACGTCGTGGGGCATGTCAACCCCGATACCGATTCCATCGCGTCGGCGGTGGGGTATGCGTGGTTGTTGCGCGAACGGGATGACGCCCAGGCGGTGGCCGCGCGCGCGGGTTCCCTCAACAAGCAGACCACCTGGGTACTCGAGCGTCTGGGTCTCAAGCCGCCCAAGTTGCTCACCGATGCTTCGCCCCGCTTCGTCGCGGTTTCCCGCCGCATGGATACGGTCACGCCGACCCAGCCCCTGCGGGACGCGTGGGCTATTGCCAACCGCACTGGCGGCGTCGCACCGGTGGTCAACGAAGACGGCACGCCCTATGGCCTGATCACCGGCTTGAGTTTGTTCGACTTCCTGGGGCGGCTGGTGGGGCCCAAGCCCGACGGTAGCGGGCAGCAGATTTACGATTTCCTCGCCCGCCCGGCGGCGGAAGCCTGCGATACCACCGTGCCGCGTTTTCGCGCCGAGAACCACATCCGCGATGCCCTCAACCGCATTTTGCGTGAAGAGCACAACTTCTTCCTGGTGGTGGACGACAAGGGGCGCTACCACGGCGTGTGCCGCCAGCGCGATTTGCTCAATCCGCCGCGCTTGCGCATTGTGTTGGTGGACCACAACGAGCCTTCCCAGGCCATCGGTGCGCTGGAAGAGGCCGAGCTGCTGGAAGTGCTCGACCACCACCGCCTGGGCAACCCGCACACCAAGGCGCCCATTCGCTTTACGGTGGATGTCGTAGGCAGCACGAGCACCTTGGTTTCCGAACGCATTGCCGAGGCCGGTTTGAGCGCCCCGCCGGAAATCGCGGGCCTGCTGCTCGCGGGTTTGCTTTCCGACACGCTGATTTTGACCTCGCCGACCACGACCGAGCGCGACCGCCAAGCCGCTGAGCGCCTGGCGCGCTGGGCGTTCATCATGGGCAGCCCCCTGGAAGGCGAAACCGTGCAGTCGTTTGGCGAGGCATTGCTTTCTGCCGGCGCGGGGCTTTCCAGCCGCTCCGCCGACGAGGTGGTTTCCACCGACTTGAAAATGTACGAGGCCGGTGGTTTCCATTTTGCCATTGCCCAGGCCGAAGTCACGAGTTTGGTGCAGCTGGATGAGCACCTGGAGGCTATCAGCGAAGCGTTGGAACGGTTGCGCGCCAGCCGAGGGCTGGATTTTGCCATTCTGATGGTCACCGACGTCGTGCGCGGCTCCAGCCGACTGGTGCTCGCCAACCCGCCCGAGGTGCTCAACGATATGCCCTATCCGCGCCTTCCCGACGGCACCCGCCTGGCCGAAGGCGTGGTTTCTCGCAAGAAGCAATTGCTGCCGGTGGTGTTGGGCTTGCTGGAATAGCCTCGCCAGCGCCCCGAAACCGGAATACTCGACACGGAGTTGCCCCATGTGGAAAACCTACATCCTCGCTGCCAACCTTGAAGACGCGCTGCAAGCCCTTGCCGAGCACGGCGAGCGGGCGCGCATCGTGGCTGGCGCAACCGACCTGATGCTGGAATTGCAGCGGAAAGTGCGCCCCAACGTGGAGGTCTTGATCGACATCACCCGCATTCCGGGCCTGAACGAAATCGTGCTGAAAGACGGGTGGGTGCATATCGGCCCCACTGTGCTGCACAGCCAGGCCGAGGTTTCGCCTCTGCTGCGGCAGTATGGTTTCCCCGTAGCGCAGGCCAGTTGGGGGGTTGGCTCGCCGCAGATTCGCAACCGCGGCACCATTGCTGGCAACCTGGTCACGGCTTCGCCGGCGAACGACACGATTGTGCCGTTGATGGCGCTGGGCGCGCAGGTCACGCTGCGGTCGGTGCGCGGCGAGCGCACCGTGCCGCTGAGCGAGTTTTACACCGGCGTGCGCCGCACGGTGATGGCGCCCGACGAAATGCTGACCGACATTGCCTTCCCGGCTATGCCGCCGAATCGGCGGGGCGTGTTCCTCAAGATGGGCTTGCGGAAAGCCCAGGTCATCTCGGTGGTGAGCGCCGCGGCGGTGCTGACGCTGGAAGAAGGGGTGGTGCAGGAAGCCGCAATTACGCTGGGCGCGGTCGCGCCGACCATCATCCATGCGCCCGAGGCCGAGGCCTTCCTGCAAGGCAAACGCTTGGACGAGGCGACCGCGGCCGAAGCCGCTCGGTTGGCGGCCGAGGCTGCCCGCCCCATCGACGACTTGCGCGCTTCGGCCAATTACCGCCGCCGCATGGTGGGCGTGTTGGTCAAGCGGGCTTTGCAGCGCATCGCCGAAGGACGCGAGGCCGAAGATTTCCCCGAAAAACCGCCGCTGCTGTGGGGCAAAGCCCGCCCCCAGCCCAAACCGCTGGCCGAAACCGTGGTGCTGACCGCAGAAACGCCTATCCCCTTGCGGGTGAACGGCCGCGACGTCGAGGTCGAAGGGGCTTTCCGCAAGAGCCTGCTGCGGATGCTGCGCGAAGAGGTGGGTTTCACCGGCCCGAAGGAGGCCTGCGCCGAAGGCGAGTGCGGCGCGTGTGAGGTATTCATGGATGGCGTAGCAGTGCTCAGCTGCTTGGTGCCTGCGCCGCGGGCTTATGGCGCCGAAGTCGTCACCGTGGAAGGGCTGGCAGATGGCGAACGGCTGCACGCGGTTCAGCAGGCTTTTGTGGAAGCCGGCGCGGTGCAGTGTGGCTTCTGCACCCCCGGCTTTGTGATGACCACCGTGAAACTGCTGGAAGAGCATCCGCACCCCGACCGAGAGACCATTCAACACGCGCTCAGCGGCAACCTGTGCCGCTGTACCGGCTATTACAAGATCGTGCGCGCGGTGGAGAAGGCCGCCCAGGAGCTTTCATAACGCTCGGTGCGGTTTTCCGCCTCGGTGTTTCGGTTTTCGAGAGCAGAGGAGGCAAGCATGGGTATGTACCGCCCGTCAGGCGACCGTCCGGAACTTCCTTCGTTTTCCAACCGCACGCGCGGCCCCGCCGCGTGGGGCGGCATCGGCTGCGTGATGGCCGTGCTGCTGCCCGTGCTGGCCTATTTTGCTGCCCTTCTGACGCTGGAATACAACGCCCAATACCGCTGGTTTGCAATGCCCCCCGAGCTGGCAGCCCGCCCCCACGGCCTGCCGGTTTCGTGGGCTATTCTCATCCTCACCGTCGGGTACGTGGTGTTGTTTTACGGCTTGTATTCGGCATTGTATGCCCTGATGTACCGCGCCGCGGGCATTACCCCCTACACCGCACTGGACGTCGACCGCCCGCTACGGCGGCGTAAGCGGATTTCCCAGCGGCATGTGAGCGCGTTGGGCAACGCTGTGGTGTTCTTGCTGGCTGTGGTCGGCGGCATCGCCTTGGTGCGGATGGACCTCTCCCGCGGGTGGGTGCCCATTCCCCCCGGATGGCGGGTGCCCGGGCCAGTGCCTTATGCCGGCGTGTACGTCTTCGCGGTGCTCGCGCTGTGGGCAGTGCTGTGGTCGCTGTGGGGGGTGGTGCAAGGCCTGATTTCGTGGTGGATGGACGCCCGTCGCAGCGACGAGGAGGAATGGTAGCCCATGGAACGCACAGTGCCGCGCACGGCTTCGGAAGAGATCGAGCTTTACCTGCGCACTTACTATTCGTTGCTCCGCAGCACCGACGAGGTGCCGGTGCGGGCACTGGAAGAAGTGCACCAGCGCACGAATTCCCTCTTGCACCCCCACGCGGGCGCTCCTGTGCCCGACCTGAACGCCTTCATTTACAGCATTTTGCGCTTGCCAGCCTGCATTGTGCAGGCGCGGCGGGTGTTGTTAGGGCAAAGCCGTCAAGTGTTCCTGCGGCACGGCGTGGGCGATGTGGAAACCTGGGAAACGGTAGCAGCCCGTGCGCGGCGGCGGCGCTGTTTTTGGGATGGCGAGGAAACCTTGGCTTGTTATATCGCCAGCCGGTCCGATATCGATGACGTCGTGCCCATGCTGACGGCCTACCAAATCGAGTGGAACAAACTCCACACCCTGCTGCAAGAAGCCGCCCCCGACCTGCTGGAAGCCCCCCAAAAGGACGAGGCTTTGGCCGAGGCGCTGCGAATGAGTGTGGATGACCTGCAACGCCTGCGGCAGGTATGGGGCGAGGCGTTCTTGCCCAACCTGCGGCTGGCGCGCCAACACAAGCGCCGCTTTTTCGTGCATTTGCTGAGCGGCTCGCTCAACGAATACCGCCGAGCGACCTATGCCTGGTGGGACCGCGTCGAAGAGCACGCCCCCGACGTCCTTTCCCGACCGGTGTATTTCGTTTCCAGCAATCCGCACAGCCTGCCCAATCTGCTTTCCGGCTACGCCCTGCGCCACGAGAAAACGCTCCTGGCCTTCGTCGAGGCTTCCGGCGACCCGCTCTTGCAGCGAGAGTGGGAAGCCATCCGCCGCGGGACGATGCCTTCCAGCCGCGAGAACTTCCTCTACTACGTCCTCAAGAAATACCAGGGCACCCCCGAAGGCCGCCACACGCGGGCTGGCCAGCTGGCCCACGAAGCTTCGCTGGGCATTGCCCGCATCCCCTCGGAGCACAGCTTCGACCTCGAAGCCCAGGTGGTGGAAATTCGCCGCTTGAAGCCCCAGTTCGTCGACCCGCGGCTGCACGACCTGCCGTGGGATGTGCTCGCAGAGAGCGACGCATTCATCCTCAACATCGACTATCCCTTGGGGTTGGCGGCTTATCATGTGCTTTCCCAAGTGGCCGAGCGCGTGGGCGAGGTGCGCGGCGTGTACATCATGGGCAAGGCCGCGACGCTCAACGGCGCGATTGGCGACGTGATGATCCCCAATGTGGTGCACGACGAGCATTCCCGCAACACCTACCTCTTCCCCAACGCGTTCAGCGCGCACGATGTCAGCCCTTACTTGGTTTACGGCACCGTGCTCGACAACCAGAAAGCCGTCACCGTGCGCGGCACTTTCTTGCAAACCGCGAGCTACATGGGCGTCTTCTACCGGGAAGGGTACACCGACATCGAAATGGAAGCCGGGCCTTACCTCTCGGCAGTGTATGAGATGGTGCGCCCCAAACGCTACCCGCGCGACGAAATCGTCCACTTTTCTGCCGAGCGAATGCCTTTCGACCTGGGCATCATCCACTACGCTTCCGACACGCCCCTGAGCAAAGGCAAGAACCTGGGTGCGGGCAGCCTTTCCTACTATGGCATGGACCCGACATACGCTGCGGCGATTGCCATCTTGCGGCGGTTGCTGAGCCGCGAAGCCGAGCGCATCGCGCAGCGCAAATCGTGAATGGCGATTCGTGGGTTAGGGCTGGCAGCCGAGGCCCCCGCCCCCTCGATGACCGCACTCCTCCACGCTCCCCGCGAGCCCCATCATTCACCCCCCGGAGGTTTTCCATGAACACGCTTGGCCAGTCTTTGCGCCGCATCGACGTCACCGCCAAAGTTACCGGCAAAGCGCTCTTCCCTGCCGATATCGATTTGCCCAACATGGCCTACATGAAAATCCTCTTTGCAGGGCGTCCGCACGCCCGCATCGTGCGCCTCGACACTTCCAAGGCCGAAGCCCTGCCCGGCGTGTTGGGGGTGTTCACGGCGAAAGACGTGCCCAACAACGAATACGGCCTGATGGAACCCGACCAACCGGTGCTGTGCGGCCCTGGCTCCAACAAGCCGTATGCCGACCGAGTGCGTTTCGTGGGCGACCAGGTCGCGGTGGTTGTGGCCGAAACCGAAGAAATTGCTGCACAAGCGCGCGACCTCATCGAAGTGACCTACGAAGACCTGCCGGTAGTGACCGACCCGCGCGCGGCCATGCAGCCCGACGCGCCGCTTGTGCACCCCGAATTGGGCACCAACGTGTTCACCCACGACCGCATCCGCAAAGGCGACGTCGAAGCCGCGTTCGCCGAAGCCGATGTGATTGTGGAAGGCGAATACCGCACGCCGCCGCAGGAGCACGCCTACTTGCAACCGGAAGCCGGTGTGGCGTTCATCGATGAGGAAGGCCGCATCGCGGTGTATGTGGCCGGACAGTGGACCCACGAAGACCGCGAGCAAATTGCCCATGCGCTGCAATTGCCCGAAGACCAGATTCGCGTGATTTACCCCGCAATTGGCGGCGCTTTCGGCGGCCGGGAAGACATGTCGGTGCAAATTGTGCTCGCCCTGGCCGTCTGGCGGCTGCACCAGCGCGGCATCGACCGCCCGGTCAAGGTCATTTGGAGCCGAGAAGAATCCATCATCGGCCACCACAAGCGGCACCCCTACTTCATGCGCGCCAAATGGGGGGCCACCAAAGAGGGCAAGGTCATCGCTGCTCAAGTGGAATTGATCGCCGACGGCGGCGCTTACTGGTACACCAGCAACAAGGTGTTGGGCAACGCCGTGATTACCTGCACCGGCCCTTACGAAATCCCCAACGTCTGGGTCGACGGCTACGCGGTTTACACCAACAATGTGCCGAGCGGCGCGTTCCGTGGTTTTGGCGGCCCGCAGGGCAATTTCGTCGCCGAAATGCAAATGAACCGTCTGGCCGAAGCGTTGGGCATGGACCCGGTCGAGCTGCGCCTGCGCAATGTCTTCCGGGAAGGCAGCCTGATGTCGGTGGGCACACCGGTGCCGCCGGGGGTGAGCATCGCCCACGTCATCGAGGAAACCGCCAAAGCCGCGGGCTGGCGGCAAGGCCCTCAAGGCTGGCATCGCCCTGCCGACGCCGACGAGACCGCCTGGCCCCGCTGGGGCGGCCTGCCGAAGCCGCACGTCAAACGCGGCATCGGCTTTGCCGCCGGATTCAAGAACGTCGGCTTTTCCTTTGGCTTCCCCGAAAACAGCTGGGCCAAAGTGGAACTGGAAGGCAACGACGAAATCGAGCACGCCGTGGTGTACATCGCGGGGGCCGAAGTAGGGCAAGGGCATCACACGGCCATGCTGCAAATCGCGGCGGAAACCCTGGGCATTGCCCCCGAAAAAGTGGAAATGCGGGTCTCCGACACGGCCATCACGGAAAATTCAGGCAGCGCCTCGGCCTCGCGGTTGACCTTCATGGCCGGCCACGCGGTCAAGGGCGCGGCCGAGCGGGCGCTGTGGCGCTGGCGAGCCGGTGAGCGCCCCGTTTCCGTGGAGTTTACTTACAAAGCCCCGCCCACTACCCCCTTCGACGAGGTCACCGGCTTTGCCGAGCCCAACTTTGCCTACGGCTACGTGGCCGCGGCCGTGGCTCTGGAAGTGGATACCGAAACCGGCGAAGTGCGGGTGGCAGATGTCATCTTGGGCAACGACGTCGGCCGGGCCGTCAACCCCCAGCAGGTCGAAGGCCAAATCGAAGGCGGCGTGGTGCAAGCGCTGGGATGGACCCTGGTAGAGAACTTCATCCAAAAAGACGGCTATGTGGTGACCGACCGCCTCTCGACCTACCTCATCCCTTCGGTGAAAGATGTGCCCCCGCGCATTCTCCCGCTGATCTTGGAATACCCCGACCCGCGCGGCCCGTATGGCGCGCGCGGCATGGGCGAGATGCCCTTCTTGCCGATTGCCCCCGCAGTGATGCACGCCATGCGCCACGCGGTGGGCGTGTGGTATCACGACTTCCCGTTGACCGGCGAACGCGTCTTGGCCGGGCTGGACGACGCCTCGAACGCTGCCGATTAGCGCCGCGGCGGGCGGGTTCGTCCAGCCAGGGGTGAGGCGGCTCCCTGTGCGCACCGGCCAAAGCAAGGCAGCCCAGTGCGCCAACGCAGCAAAGGGGGACGCGTCGCCCCTTTCCTTTTGCGTGGCGGTGTGAGCATGTCCTCTACTTCCGAAGGCCGTTGGGCAGCATTGCCCGCGGGCAAAACGTGGTATCAACTTGCCGGGCCGGAAAGCGGCCCGCCGGTCGTGCTCGTTCACGGATTCTCGGTGCCGGCCTGTGTGTGGGATGGCACGTTCGAACATCTGGCGCAGGCGGGTTTCCGAGTGCTGCGCTACGACCTGTATGGCCGCGGGCGCTCGGCGCGGCCGACCAACCCTCAAGATTGCGACTACGGGCTGGAATGCTACGTGCAGCAGCTGCGCGCCTTGGTAGATGCCATCCCCCTGCGGCAGCCGCTGGGCATAGTGGGGCTTTCGATGGGCGGGCCAATTGCCGCCGCGTTTGCCGGCCGCTACCCCCAGCGCACCCGCGCGGTGGCGCTGCTCGACCCCGTGGTAGCAGGAGTGCCGATGGGCTGGAAAGAGCGCCTGCTGGCCTTGCCCGGCGTGGGTATGTGGATTTTGCGCCGGAAAGGGCGTCAGGTGCTCCCCGAAGGCCTGCGGCGCGATTTCTATCGCCCTGAACGCATGCCTTCCAGCCTGCCGGCGGTCTATCGGGCTTTCATGGATGAGGGCTTCTTCCGCGCCATCCACCTGAGTGTGCGTCGTGGCATGTTGGGCGCTCACGAAGGGGCATTCCTGGCGCTGGGGCGGGCTGTGGTGCCCGTGCTGGCGCTGTGGGGCGAGCACGACGCCACCGTGCCGCCCGAACAAGCCGAAATTTTGCGGCAATGGGTGCCGCACGTCGCGGTGGAGCGCATTCCCGAGGCCGCCCATTTGCCACACATCGAGCAGCCCGAGCGAGTTCACCCGCTGTTGAGCCGTTTCTTGGCCCCATAGGAGGAAGGAAGATGCCGTATCGCTATGTTGTGTTGGGTGCTGGCCGCCAAGGCACGGCAGCCGGTTACGATTTTGCCCGTCATGGCGAGGCCGCTCAAGTCGTCATGGCCGACGCCGACCCCGCCCAGGCGCAGCGCAGCGCGGCGCGCATCAATGCCCTGGTGGGTCGGGAAGTCGCCGTGCCCGCGGTGCTCGACGCTTCCGATGGCGAAGCCTTGCGCCGCTTGCTGGAACCCGCCGACGGCGTGCTCAGCGCGGTGCCGTATTTCTTCAATTTGGAAATCACCCGCGCCGCGGTGGCTTCCCGCACGCACATGACCGACATCGGCGGCCACACTGCCACCGTGTTCGCTCAGCTGGCGCTGGACGAGCAGGCGCGGCAGGCAGGCATCAGCATCGTGCCCGATTGCGGCATGGGGCCCGGCCTGATCAACACCATCGGCGCATATCTGGTCGAAGCCTTCGACGAGCCGCGCGAAGTGCACATCTACGACGGCGGCCTGCCCCAGCACCCCGAACCGCCTTGGAATTATGCCCTCACTTTCCATATCAACGGCCTGACCAACGAATACGATGGCACCACGACCTTGCTCATCGACGGCGAACTGACCGAGGTGGAAGGGTTGACCCAATACGAGCGTCTCGAAATTCCCCCGCTGGGCGAACTGGAAGCCTTCATCACCACCGGCGGCGCTTCCACCGCACCGTGGACCTTCCACGGCCGTTTGCAGACTTACATCAACAAGACCTTGCGCTACCCTGGGCATTACGAGTGGTTCCTGGCCTACAAAACGCTGGGGCTGTTCTCGGAAACCCCCATGCAAGTGAGCGGCTGCACCCTGAAGCCTCGCGATTTTTACCACGCGCTGCTGGCCCCCAAAATCACCGCGCCGGAAGGGCTGCGCGACCTGGCCGTCATCCACGCTGTGGGGCGCGGCAAGCGCGGTGGGCAGGAAGCCGAAACGGTGGTCGACGTGCTGGATTATTACGACGAGGCCACCGGCTTCCGCGCGATGGAACGCCTGACAGGGTGGCACGCTTCGGCTATGTTGATTGCCCAAGTGCGGGGTGAAGTGCGGGCGGGGGCGGTGCCCCAGGAAACCGCGCTGCCGCCCGCGGCGATGCTTGCGGCCCTGCGCGACCGCGGCATTGCCATCACGATCCATTGAGCCGCGGCCAAAGCAGCAACGCCAAGCCGCCAGCCCTTTAGCCAAACCACCTGACCAAAAACTGCAAGCCGATGTAGGCCAACCCCATCAGCAGCGCGCCGCCGACGATGCCCACCAGCAGCACCAGCGCATGCGGCACGGACGCGCCGGCATTGGGAGATGCAGCCGTGCCGCCAGGCGTTGGCGAAAGCGGAATCCACAGCGTTGCCGTGGCCGTGGGTGAAGCGGTAGGGGTGGGCGAAGCGGTCGCGGTGCCTGTGGCCGTAGGGGTGGAGGTGGCGGTAGGCGTCGAGGTGGGGGTGGCGGTGATTTGCGGCGGGCGGACGATGATCTTTTGCCCCACATAAAGGGTGCTGTTCAGTCGGAGATGGTTGTAGCGCAACAGGTCTTGGATGGGCACTTTGTAAACGTAGGCAATGCCCGAAAGCGTCTGACCGTAGCGCACGATGTGGATGATGGAGCCGTCGGCATTGGGGGTGGCGCGGACGTAGGGGGCCACGGGCAGCACCGGCGTGGCCGTCGGGTAGACCGTTCCCCCAGGCGGCACGGTCGGGGCGGTGCCTTCCCCAATGTAGTAAGCCGCGTCGATGGTGTAGTAGGTCGCCCCTCGGTCGTCGGTGGCACAGCCAGCCCCGATGTCGCGGTAGTTCTTCCCCATCATGGTGTTCCAGTGCGGCTGGTCGCCTGTCCACATTTGGATGACCGACGCGGGGGTCTGATAGTAGCCCCAGGCGATGTTCTCGGAAACGAAAATCGTGTGCCCCGCGCCATAGCCCGCGGCGCGCACTCGGTCGCGGGGGTGCGAGCCGTCGGGGCCGAGGTGGGTCATGGTATGGATGGAAGCCTGGTAGTCGCTGTGCGCCTGCGAAACGGCCATCAAGATAGCGTTGGGGGTGTAAGGCGGCAGGCCGTGGGATGTGCGGAGGGCGTTGACGCCGGAGATCAGCGCGGAGGGGCAGTCTTCGGCGCGGGTTTGGTAGGCCGTCCATGTGCCAAGGGCTGCCGCCAGGGCCAGCAACAAAGCCGTAGCCCAATGGCGCCACCGAGGAGCGTCGAATTTCCGCTTCATGAGGCCCCCTCTGTCGTCCGCATCGGCAGGCTATAACCGCCGTCAATCCAAAGCACCTGGCCGCGGATCATGGCGGCTTCCGGCGTGCAGAGGAAGCCGACCACCGCAGCCACATCTTCGGGGGTCACCAGCCGCCCCGCGGGGGTGGCGGCTTCCACCTCGCCAATGATGTCGTTCTCTCGGAAGGTAGCAAAGTGCCGGAGGGCGTCGGTCAGCACCACTCCCGGCGAAACGGCATTGACCACGATGCCCTGGGGAGCCAATTCCACCGCCAGGTAGCGGGTTACGGCTTCGAGGGCAGCTTTGCTCGCCCCCACGACGACGTATTCGGGCAGCACCCGCACCGAGCCGGGGCTGGAAACTGCGACCATGTAGCCGCCCCCGCGCGCCGCCATGAGAGGCGCAGCCCGCTGAGCGGCAAACAGGAAGGCGCGGGCATTGATGTTCATCGTCCAATCCCAGCCGCGGGGCTTTTGCTGCATGGCCGGACGGTTGTAGCCCGACGCCGCATTGTGCACGAGGATGTCGAGCCCGCCAAACTCGGCTTGGATGGCTTCGAAGAGGGCATCCAGCCCGGCGATGTCGCCAACATTGGCCTTGACGACCAGCGCTCGGCGGCCCAAGGCGCGAATTTGGGCCGCGGTTTCTTCGGCGGGGGCGCGGTTGCGGAAGAAGTTGACGACTACATCGGCGCCACGGCGGGCAAAGTGCAGGGCAATGGCGCGCCCAATGCCGCGCCCTGAGCCGGTCACCAGGGCAACTTTGCCTTCGAAAGGCAGAGGGCAGTCGGCTTGGCGGGGCGCGGTCATGAGATTTCGGGAACTTCGGGAATGGGGAGGACGGTGACGGTCGCGGGGGTTTCGTATTCCCGCGCGCCGGTGGTGGTGTGCACGGTGACCTGGGTGCCCGGTTGGTGGTAAGGGCGGCGTACCGCGGCCAGCGCGATGGCGACGCCTTCCGCAGTGGCTACCGAGGTCAGATGGCCGATTTGCTCCTCGCCGCGGCGGACGGCCGCGGGCAGCGTGACCGGGGAAGCCAGGCGAATGCCCACGATGGTGCGGCCGCGTTCCGGCTGGGTGGCAGCATAGGCCAACATCGTTCGCCCGGGAAAGTCTGCTTTGCCGACGTCGACCCACGGCGCCAGCCCCACCTCGAAAGGCGAAAACTCAGCCGTCAGCTCGGTGTCGGGGCCCAAAATGCCCCGCCGCACACGCTCATAGGTGTAAGTTTCGGGGCTGAGCAGCCGAGTATGGGCCAGCATCATCACCGTGACGCCCTTGGGGTGCAACAGCAACAGCCCCCCGCCCAACACCGCGGGCAGTGAAACGGCTGCCGAGCCATTGGGGAAGCGCTGGGTATGGCCCGGCGCTTGGGGCGGCTGCAACCCGGGCGGCAGGGTGCCTTCCCCCGGCAGCAGGACGGCCTGATCCCACAGGCGGGATTCGTCGTGCACTTCGACCGCGTAGCGGCGGTGGGTTTTGCGCAGAGCGGCCAGTGGCACGCTCGATGGGGCGGCTTCCAGCTGGCTGCGCAGGTAGGCCAAGGTGGTTTCGCCCCGCCTCGGCAACGTGAGCACCAGCAGGCTCTCGTGCTCGCTTTCCAGCACGATGAGGACGTCGAGAATGCGCCCCGCCGCGTTGGTCAAGACGGTGATGACGGCCTCGGTGCGCGTCAGGGTTTCCAGCCGATGGGTGGTGAGGCTGTCGAGGAAGGCGAAGCGGTCGCTGCCGGTCAGGCGCAGGGTGCCGGGGTTGGGGTAGCGGTAATACATCCAGGGCATAGCGGAAGCCTCCTCCGAGGCGTGTGCATTATAACATCAGCGCACTTGGGCAAGAAACGCCTCCAGCGTTTCCAGCGCGCGGCGGGCGTAAGCGGCGTAGCGTTCCCGTTTGTTACGGATGCGGCGGGGCAGGGGCGGCAAGATGCCGTAGTTGGCTTTCATGGGCTGGAAGTCGGCCTCGGAGGCGTGGGTGATGTAGTGACAGAGCGCGCCCAGCATGGTTTCCGGCGGCAGAGTGAGGGGCGTTTGGCCATGCAGCAGGCGGGCGGCGTTCCATCCGGCCAGCAAGCCGGTGGCAATGTTGCCCACGTAGCCTTCCACACCGGTGATTTGCCCGGCGAAGAACAGGTCGTCGCGGTTGTGGAATTGCAGAGTGGGGCGCAGCAACGCCGGGGCATAGATGAAGGTATTGCGGTGCATTTGGCCGTAGCGGGCAAATTCGGCGTGGGCCAGCCCTGGAATCATGCGGAAGACACGGCGCTGCTCGCCGAATTTGAGGTTGGTTTGGAAGCCAACGAGGTTGTAGAGGGTGCCGGCGAGGTTGTCTTGCCGCAGTTGCACGACGGCATAGGGGCGTTTGCCGGTGCGAGGGTCGGTCAGGCCGACGGGGCGCAAGGGGCCGAAGGCCAGGGCGTCGTGGCCGCGCCGCGCGAGCACTTCGATGGGCAGGCAGCCCTCGAAATATTTGCCCTTGCCAGCCCGCACGCCGGTGCTGCTTTCCAGCGTAGGTTTCTCGAAGGCGTGCAGGTCGATGCGCTCAGCGGTGGTCAGGGCTTCCACAAAGGCATCGTATTCGGCGCGGTTCATCGGGCAGTTGATGTAGTCGCCCTGCTGCTGCTCGCCGCGGCCGTAGCGCGAAGCGCGAAAGCAGATGCTCATGTCGATGCTTTCGGCTACCACAATGGGCGCGATGGCGTCGTAGAAGTAGAGGTGTTCTTGGCCGGTGAGGCGCGCCAAGGCTTGGGAAAGCCGCGTGGAGGTGAGCGGGCCAGAGGCGATGACGGCCGGTTGGGCAGGGATTTCGGTCACTTCTTCCCGCACGACGGTGATGTTGGGATGGTTTTCCAAGGCGGCGGTGACCTTTTGGGCGAAGGTTTCGCGGTCCACGGCCAGCGCGCCGCCAGCCGGCACCGCGCTTTCGTCGGCCACGCGCATGAGCAGCGAGCCCATACGACGCAATTCTTCTTTGAGCACCCCCGCGGCGCGGTCGGGCAGGTTGGAGCCGAGGGAGTTGGAGCACACCAGTTCGGCCAGCCGGTCGGTGACGTGCGCGCCGGTGGTGACTTTGGGGCGCATTTCGTAGAGCGTCACGCGGACACCGCGCTCGGCGGCCTGCCAAGCCGCCTCGCTACCGGCCAGGCCGCCGCCCACGACGACGAGTTGGGGAAGGGTCATGGCGAGAGGTCTCCTCAGAAAGGAACGTGTGGGGCAATTGTAACATTACCGGGCCGCCGGCCTGCAAGGGTATTCCCAAGGCCGAGTAAAAGCGCCTTTTCTGGCACAAATCTTGCTACCTTGTGCTATACTTCTCGCAAATTGCAGGAAGATCTCGCATGCCCCACCTTCAGTTTGCCCCCACCTTTACCCAAACGCAACGCCACTTGCCCAACGCGGTGCTGGCGCAGACGATGCAGTTTCTCGTCCAGCCGCTGGCCGAGCTGGCGGAGACGTTGCGCGCGGAAATGGCGGCCAATCCGGCGCTGGAGATTGTCGAAGAGGGCGTGCGCCGGTGCCCGCGTTGTCGCACGCCGCTGGTAGCCGGGCAATGCCCGCGCTGCAGCCGCCCTGTAGCGGCCGACCCTGCCGAACCCATCGTCTTCGTTTCGCCGCCAGAAGACCACGCCGCGCCGTTGCCCTGGCGCGACGAAGACGCGCCGGACCCCGAAGAGGTGGCCTTTGCGCAAACGGTAGATTTACCCACCTATGTAGCCCGCCAGATCTCCCCCGATTTACCCGACCCTGCCGACCGCCGCATTGCCGCCTTCCTGCTCGCCAACTTGGACGAAGACGGTTTGCTGACCATGAGCTCGACGCAGGCGGCCTATGCGTTGCGGGTCTCGCCAGCGCGGGTCGAGGCTGTGCTCAAGGTGGTGGAATCCGCAGACCCGCTGGGGGTGGGTGCGCCCTCGCCGCGGGAAGCCTTGCTGGCCCAAGCGCGCTATCTGGCCGCGGAGGGGGAAGCCGTGCCCCGGGCGGTCTTCGAGATTTTGGAACACCCCCAGGGCTTGGAGACGTGGGCCAACGAAGGCAAAGCGGCCCTGGCGGGGCTGCTGGGGCTGGAAGAGGAAGCGCTCGTTGCCGCAATGGCTTACATCGCTCAGCATCTCAACCCTTACCCTGCCCGGTCTGCCTGGGGAGACCGCAGGCTGGGGCTAACACCACCGCCGCCGCCCACCACGATGCCCGACGTGGTCATTTCATTCCACAATCACGACCCGCGCGGCCCGCTGGTGGTCGAAGTGCTGGCGCCGTTGCAAGGACACTTACGGGTCAACCCGCTCTTTCGAGAAACCGCCCGCCGCATGGGAGCTGCCGGGGAAGCCCTGCGCGAACAAGTCGAGCGGGCTGCCCTGGTCGTCAAAAGTTTGCGACAGCGAGAAAACACCATGCTCCGGCTGATGCGATTGCTGACGCGAGAGCAGCGCACCTTCATCATCCACGGCGACGAACATCTCAAGCCGATGACGCGCGCTCGCATGGCCGAGCGGCTGGGCGTAAGCGAATCCACCATGTCGCGCGCCGTCGCGGGGAAACTGGTACAATTACCGGACGGAAAAGTCATTCCACTGGCCCGATTTTTCGACACCAGTTTACCGGTGCGGGCTGCATTGCGACGGTTGGTGGCTTCCGAAAGCCGCCCTCAGAGCGACGCCGAACTGGCGCGCCAGCTCAAAGCGCTGGGGTTCCCGGTAGCCCGCCGCACCGTAGCAAAGTATCGTGCCATTGAACACATTCCACCGGCCTACCAGCGCCGGGCAGAGGCGCAAGGTGCTGCATGGTGATGCGATGGCTCTCTCCTACTTCAAGGATTCCCCCTGCGCTGGCCGCTTTGTTGGAACACATCGGGCAGCCAGCAATCTTGGTGACCGGAGGGGAGCATTGCATCGTCGCGGGGAATTTGGAGGCGAGTCGTCAGAGCGGTTATTCGCGCGAGCGGCTAAGCCGTCTGGCATGGGAGCAGCTTTTTCCCGAAGTCTCGTGGGAGATGACGACCGAGTTGGAGGGGCGAGAGATCGTAACCTTCCTGCAGCGGCGCGATGGCAGCAGCCGAAAAATCAGCTGTGAGGCACAAAAGTTGGGGGAAAAAGGCGATTTGTGGCTGGTGACCTTTGCCCCCCCACCCGGCCCAGGTGAAAAGACAGAACCAAAAGAAAGTGCGCTGGAACGCATCATTCGGCAAAGCGTGGAAGGGCTGGAAGACGGAAACGCCGACGTGATGCTGGAGCGGCTGCTGATGGAAATGAGCCGCGTGGTGCAGTCGGTGTGGGGAGCGCTGTACCTTTCAGATACCCCGGCTTATAAACTGCGGAGCAAGGTGGGGGTAACCCCTGAATTGCCGCTGATTTTACCTCCACAGGATGGCGAACACTTCAGACAGCCTCACCGGTTTGGGCCAACCGAAGTCGCTGAAACGGCATTGCACGCGGTGGTACGAACCGCCGAGGCGCCTTACCTCGTGGCTGTGCCGCTGGGCCAAGGGCAGGCACTGGAAGGCTTCGTGGTCTTTGGGTACACGCGCCAGCCACCGGCGGGCACTTTGCGCCGGGCCACGATTTTAGCCCGAGGACTACGCCAGGTCATGCTTTGCCGTTTGCACGGACGGCGGGCGAAAGAAGAAGAACTGCGCGCTCGGCAGGTGCTGGGCTTGACACGCGTCCTGTTGCAACATGCGTATGAGGGCGTGTTGATCTTCGACGAGAGGCTGCGCCTGCGAGGGCTTAGTCATGCAGCCGAAGAGTTGCTTGGCTATGAGCACTCTGAAATTTTGGGCGCGGCTTTTGCCGACTTGTTAGTAGGCGAAGTCACTTTGGAGACCGCGGCGCGCCATGCACTGGCCCTGAACCAACCACAGGCGGTAGGTGCCCATTTGCTGCGCCGCGATGGCTCGGAATTCCCCGTGGAAGTGCGCTTGGTGCCGTGCATTCCTGAGGGCGGCAATCATCCCGAAGGGTTGGTCGTGCTGCTTCAAGACCTGAGCAAGGAAGAGCGCTATCGGGTGCAGACCCAGCGGTTGATGTGGCGGGCTATGTTGGGCGATGTGTTGGCCAGCTTTGCCCACGAAGTGCGCGATCCCCTCAACAGCATCAGCACAGGGCTGGAATGGCTGGAGTTTTCCCTCGCCGAGGATGCGCCAGAGCACCAAACCGTAGCCTCTCTGCAGCAAGACGTGGAGCGGCTGAGCCATCTCGTGAAGCATTTGCTGGAATACAGCCGTACCCGCACTTTGCACCTCAAGCCTTTGGATGTAGGTGTATTGATCGAGAGTATTTTGCGCCGCTGGGAGCGCCGTTTCAAACGCTACCGCATCGAAACCACGTTCTATGCGGATCGTGATGTCCCCTTGGCGCTGGGCGACCGCCTCTCGCTGGAGCAAATTTTCGTCAACCTGATCGACAACGCCATCAAGGCCGTCAAGGAGCAACCAGGCGAACGCTTTGTAGGCATTAAAGTAAGTCGCGCAACTTCCGAGAACGGCGTCGGGTGGGTCGAAGTTGCGGTAACCGATAATGGGCCCGGGTTTACCGATGAAGTAGCCCGACACATATTCGAACCTTTTTACACTACCCGAAAAGATGGTTTTGGCCTCGGGCTTTCCATCACCAAGCAACTCGTTACAGCACATCGCGGCAACATCGAGGCGTTCAGCTATCCGGGCGGGGGGACGGTGTTCCGGGTGCGATTACGCGCAGTGGAGAAAGGTTGATCATGGCTTACAACGTGCTTATCGTAGAAGACGAACTTCATGCACGGCAATACATCGCGGCCTTTTTGCGTCAGCAAGGTTACGAAGTTACCGAAGCAGCGACGTATGCCGAAGCCATTCAGGCCTTGCAGCGAGGGCAGGGTGACATTGTGTTGCTGGACATTCAGCTGCCCGATGCCCACGGCCTCACCCTGTTAGACGAAATCGCCGATTGGCCCAACCGTCCGCCGGTGATTGTCATCACAGGGGTTGGGAGCATCGAGATTGCGGTGGAAGCCATGCGCGGCGGGGCCTATGATTTCCTGCAAAAGCCCGTCAAGTTCAGACGGCTGTTGCACTCGCTCAAGCGTCTGGAAGAAATCGTTGCCATGCGGCGGGAATTGGCGCTGTGGCGGCAGCAGCAAGCCACGAACTTCGTCGCTGGCGACAGCCCGGCGATGCGCGCTTTGCTCGCACAAGCCCAGCGGGCTGCCGAGGT
>CAYVHG010000133.1:0-19343 GCA_964450875.1 uncultured Anaerolineaceae bacterium
GCGGGCGATGCCTTTGCCGCGGGCTACATCGCGGCCGCGCTCCAAGGCGCGGCGCCGCCACATGCCGCTGCCGCAGGCAACGCAGCCGGCGCCCAAGCCGTCACCGCCTTGGGCGCGATTGCCGCCTTCCCGCCGCCTTCCCGCTAAGGCAAACCTACCGCACCGCCAGCCCCCGCCAGCCCCACCACGGCCCAAAGCGGCTGGCCTGGGCAAACGGCTCACTCGGCTGAGGAAAAACCGCCCACAAAGGCCGCCAAAGCTCGAAACCGCCGCGACCGGTCACGCCAATCGTGGCCGCATATTGGCGGTCCGTCCATCGGTAAAACTGCCCCTCGCCGGGGCGCTGGGGGTCATAAAGCATCACTTCCCGAATCACATAGTAGCCCTGGGCTGCCAGGTTGAGGTTGGTAACGGCATATACCCTGCCAGCCGCATCCACCCGGCTGACCACCAAGATATGCTCGAAAGTATCCCCCGGGCCTGCGTAGAGATACAAAAGGTCGCCCGCCTGCAAAGGGAAAGCCCGAAAATCCACCGCGTTCAGCGGCTGGTCGAAACGGCTATGACAAAAACGCTCCGGCGGGAGCACGGTGCGGATGATGTGGCGGTCGGTGCGTGGATTGAGCAGCCAAAAGCGGGAAAGCGGCGTCTGGGGAGGCACCAACCCCGCCCCGCGCAGGATTGCCAGCGAAAGGGGGCCGCACATGTTGGAAGGCGAAGGGAAGCGCGTGAACCCCAACCGACGCGCCACGGCTTCGGCCGCGGGCTGATCGGGGGCGATGTACGTCCGCGCCACCGCATCCACGCGCGCCTGCCACCTCGGCGAGGGCGCGTTCTGCGGCACGGCGCGGCAATCCAAATAAGGGCGAGGGGTCGGCAAAGGGGGACGCGCTTCGGCAACCCCTTGCGGCACGGCCAGCCCCCTCGCCAACGCCAACGACAGCACCAACAACGAAAAAGCCCACAACCGGCGGTAAGCGGTCATGGGCATGATTCTACCATCCAAGCAGGTCAGGCGCTATGGCGACAAGACCACCTCTTTGAGCGCCTGCAAATGCTGAATCAGCGCCCGCAACTGGCGGTCGGCGTAGCCGGGGGAATCCAAATTCGCCTGGATATCTTTCGCCTGCTTCTGCATTTGGGCTACCAAGTCGCGGTGCGCCGCGGGGGTCTTTTGCTCCAACGCTTGCAGGGCTCGCCCCAACGCCTCGGCGTGCAACCCCGCGCCCGTGGCGTCTTCGTCCTTCAACGCCAAGCGCACGGCATAAGCCTCGGCCAGTGCGTCCGACAGCGCGGCTTCCAGCATCGCTCGGTCGCTGGCTTGTCGAGCATTTTCGACCTCTTGCTGCAACGCGTCGCGCTGAGATTGCGCCTGCTGCAGCTGGTTCTGGAGACTTTGGACCTGCTGCGCAGCCTGTTGGGCCTGCGCTTGGGCCTGCTGCATGCTGCGCTTGGCAGGCACATACAACAGCCATGTCGCCGCCACGAAGCCAAGGCCAAACACCACCAACACCGTCAGCGTCCAGCGCCAGAGGCGGCGCAAGAAGCGTTTGGCCTTGCTGGGCGGTTTGGATTGGGGCGGCTCAGGGGGTTGGCCCTCCGCCGCCGAGGGCGGTTCGGGCGCAGAGGCAGGGGAAGCCGCTGCCTGGGGGCCGGCCTCGGCTGCGGGCGGGGTCGCCGCCGCGGGTGAAGGCGTCGCTCCGCCAGCGGGAGCGGGAGTTTCGGGGGCTTCCGGGGTGTTTCGAGAGGCAGACACGGGTTCTTCGGGCATGATGCACCTCCTTCCAGTTGCGTTTATTGTACCACCCTTGCGTGCCAGGGGTCATCCTTCTTCGGCGCCGATGCCTTCCGGGAACATGCGTGCGAGATGGGCAGCAATCAGCGCCACAGCCCGCCGCACCAACGCTCGGTTGGCCTCGCTCTGGTGCCACCGGCTGGCCCCGGAAGGATGGGGCAACGGCACCACCCAACGCCCCTCGACTTGCTTTTCCGTGCCGATGATTTCGCTCAACTTGGCTTTCGGCGGGTAAAACATGTTAATTGCCAACCGCCCCACCGGCAAAATCAGCTCCGGGTCCACCAGAGCGATCTCGGCTTCCAAAAAAGGGCGGCAAAGCATCTGCTCTTTGCGGCTGGGTGCGCGGTCGCCGCTACCCGACTTCGCCCTCCCCGGGTAGCACTTGGTCACCGAAGTCATGTATTGGGTTCGGCGGAACCAGGCTTCCTCGATGCCCGCGTCGGCCAGCCAACGGAAAAGGCGCTGTCCGCTGCCGGCGTTGAACGGGCGGCCTGCTTCCACCTCGGTAATGCCGGGAGCCTGACCAATGACCATGATGCGCGCACCGACATGGCCGGAGTAAATCGGGCGAGGGTGAACCCAATAACCTGCTTCCAGGCAAGCCCGACACACGGCAATGCGCGCCCGCAGCGCTTCCAATTGGGCGCGGCGGGATGCCAAGTTCTCCATCAGGAAGCCTCCGAGGGGCGCGGCAGCGCCAACAAAGCGCCAAAACGCCCCGTGCGGCCGCGCTCCGCGCGGTGGGAATACCAATCCTCCAGATGGCAGGCCGTACACAACGCCGCCACCTCGATTTGCTCAGCAGGCACGCCAGCCCGCAGCAGTTGCAAGCGATTGGCTTCCCACAAATCGAAGTGAAAACGGCTGCCGTAGCGGGGCAACAGGCGCTCGGCCGCCTCGCCAAAGGCTTCCCGCACTTGCGCCGCCACTTCGGGGCCTATTTCATAATGGTCGGGGCCAATGGCAGGGCCGATGGCAGCCACCACGTCCGCAGGGTGGGTGCCGAACGCTGCGCCGAGGGCTTCCACCGCTGCGGCGGCAGTGCCCAACACCGTGCCCCGCCAGCCTGCATGGGCCAAGGCCACCGCTTGCCGCCGCGGGTCGTACAACAAAATCGGCACGCAATCGGCAAAACGCATCACCAGCGTGACTTCGCGGCGGTCGGTGAGGATGATGTCGGCCTTGGGCGGCGGCTCAGGGGCCGTCAATGGGCGGGGGGCTTGCGCGACGACGGCTTCCCGGCCGTGCACCAGCCAGGCATCGAAGCGGCTGGCCACCGAAAGCCCCAGCGCCTCGAAAGCCCGCCGGATGTTGTGCTGCACCCGCCCCCAATCGTCGCCCACCGTCGAGCCCATGTTGAGGGAAGCCCAAGGGCGCGGGCTGACGCCGCCGCGGCGGGTGAAAACGCCATGCACCACGCCGTGGCGGGCAAGATTGCCAAAAGTGTAATAACGCAAGCCTCGATGCTCGGTGAAAGGCATAAGAAACCGTCACACCATCAAGCAGGCCACGGCGGCACTATGCCGTGTCGTGCGGCCGACCGTCTTCCCCATACACCGCCCGCGAAATGTGAAAGCGGGCTTCCAGCGCTTTGACGTTCTGCCGCATGCTCTCTTCCACCAGGGGGTAACCGAACCAAGCCGTGGTAAAGCCAAACAGGAAGCCGGTCACGGTGCGCAGCAGCGGCGTGCTTTCGCGGTAAGGCAGGAAGGAATGCGGCATCTGGCTCAACAGCTGGCTAAGGCCATCCAACCCGATGGGCAGCCACCCCAACAGCACCCAGAGATACCACGGCAGCGGCGGGATACGGCGGCGAGTCAGGCCATAGAGCAGCCCAAAGAGCAAAATTGCGCCGTAGATGGCGATATCGCGTTCGCAAATGGCAACCTTGAACCCCACCGTGCGGTTGCCGAGGAAACGGCGCGCCTGCCACAGGTCGTTGGGGTCCAAACCGGTAGCCTGACCGTAAGGCTCGAGGCCGGGCACGTGTGCGGCCGCGCGGGGGTAAGCCGGCTGCTCCCCAAAAAGGAACCACGAGCGGAAGGCCAGCTGATGGCAAGTAGCGCCATAAACGGTGTAAATAGCCTTGGCGGGGGTAGTCAACCCCATTTCCATCAAGGTGGGCGCGAGAAACGGCAAGCCGACATACAACCCCACCAGCAAGTTGAACACCAGCAGCCAATGCTTGCTGAACCAATAAATGAACCGCTCGGCAGCGGTGACGCGGTGCGGGGCCATTTTCCGCCCGTCGGCCTGCCCTTTTGCCGCGGCTCGCAAGGCAATCAAAATGCGAGTGCGGTTGAGGTCGCCATCCAGGGTGTAAGGCCCAATGCGCAGCACCGGGGTGCGCCCGGCCAGTTTTTCGGCCAGCCCCACGCTTTGGGAAACATCCACCGTGACCACGCGATGAGGCACTTCGCCCTGCAGGTCTTCCAGCAGGGTACGAAGCGCCTCGACATCCTCGTCTTCGGGGTGGGTGTAAAGCACGACGGTAATCATGGCTTCACGCCAATGCTCTGTAACCCCGCGCGCAGGTCGCCTTCCTGCAACATGCCGACGTGCATGTAACGGATGACCCCTTGCTTGTCGATGAAAAAGGTGGTCGGGAAGCCCTGAATGCGATACATCTGCACCAATGCCTGCTGAGGGTCAAGCAACACCGTGAAGGTAAAGCCCTTCTGCTTGATGAAATCGGCCACCTGGCTGGCCGGTTCGGCATCGTTGACGGCCAGCATGACGTAATCGTTCTGGTGCTTGAGGTAATACTGCTGCAGCATGGGCATTTCTGCGCGGCACGGGGGGCACCAGGTCGCCCAGAAGTTGAGCACCACGGGCTTGCCGCGGAAATCTTGCAGATGCACGATTTTGCCCTCGAGGGTTTCCGCCGCGAACGCCGGGGCGTTGGCCCCCACCACAGGCGCAGAAGCCCGCGCCGGGCCGCTGCTGTTCCCCTTGAGCAGCATGCTGCCGCCCCACACGGCCAGAAACAGCCCCACGATCAGCAAGGCCCCTCGCAGCAGGGCGGTTTCCGGCGAGGTGGTGTTGGCACGTTTTCGGGATTTCGTATATTTTTTTCGAGCCATGGCTACAATCCTAAGTTGAAGAGATTACCCAACCGGGCGATGTAAGAGAACACACCGAGCGTCAGCATCGCGCCTACGATGATGAGCGTGATGCCCATCAGAATTTCCACAATGCGGCTGAGGCGGCTGTATTTCTGCAAAATCACCGTCACCCAATCGATGCTCAGGGCTGCCAGCAAGAAAGGCACTGCCAGCCCGGCAGAGTAAGCCGTCAGCAACACGGCTCCCTGGGCAATGGAACCGCCGTTGAGCGCAATCGTCAAAATCGCGCCCAACACCGGCCCCACGCAGGGGCTCCAGCCGGCCGAGAAGAAAATGCCCATCAACGCCGAGGAAAGCAGCCCCTTGCTGTCGATTTCCGCATCGGGGCGAATGTCGTATTCGAGGAAAGGAATTCGCACGATGCCGGTCATGTGGATGCCGAAAATGACCACAATCACGCCGCCGATTCTGGCCAGCCATTCCCGCACGCTGTAAAGCAAGCCGCCCAGGGCCGAGGTCGCCACCCCCAACAAGATGAACACCAGGCTAAAGCCGAGCACGAAAGCCAGGCCGTGCATCAAAGCCTTGCTACGCTGCTTGCCGGTGGTGGTTTCGGCCAAGGCGCGCCCGCTGAGGTAGCTGATGTAAGCGGGCACCAAAGGCAGCACACAAGGCGAAAGGAAAGAAGCCAACCCGGCCACAAAAGCCAGGCCAATGGTGACGTTCATGCACACCTCCAAAGCGAGGGTCGTCGTTCACCGCCCGCAGGCGACGGGGTGAATTTTACCAAACTTTTCAGGGAAGGCCTCACCGCCTCGGCGGGCGTTCCAGCAGCACTTCGCCGCGGCGGATTTGGAAATGGTCGAAATCGCGCGCCACCGCCGTGTTGGGGAAAACCGTGCGCGCCTCTCGCAACACATCTTGCTCACGGTAGCGTCGGGAAAGGTGCGTGAGAATCAATTGCCCCACCTCGGCGCGGGCAGCCAGTTCCGCCGCTTGTTTTGCGGTGAGGTGGGCAAACCGCCGCGCCATGTCGGCCTCCTCTTCCAGGTAGGTCGCCTCGACCACCAACGCGTCCGCCCCACGGCACACCTCGACCAGCTCCTCCGTGCGCCCCACGTCGCCAATGTGGACGTAACGCACCCCACGGCGCGGGGGGCCGAGCACGGCATCGGGCTGAATCACGCGCCCATCGGGCAGGCGCGCCGGGCGGCCTTCCACCAGGTCGCGCCGCCACGGCCCCGGCGGAACCCCCAACGCCTCGGCTTTTTCGGGCAAAAAGGGGCGGCGGCTCTTCTCTTCGAAACGATAGCCGTAGCAATCTGGCCCGCGATGCCAAACGGGGAATGCGGTCACCGTGAAATCGTCGGCCTCGAAGATCACCCCCGGCGTCACCGGAATGAGCGCCAGTTCCATCGGCGGGCGATGCCCTCCCAGCACCACATCATACAACAACACGCGAATCCGCTCCAGCGCCCACGCCCCGGCGTAAATTTCCAGCCGTTCGATGGCTTCCCAGCGCATGAAAGTCGAAAGCAGCCCGCCCAGCCCCAAGATATGGTCCAGGTGGCCGTGGGTAATCAAAATGCGGTTGAGGCGCTTGAAGCCCACCCCGGCGCGCAAAATCTGCCGCTGGGTGCCTTCGCCACAATCGAGCAAGAAGCGGTGCTCGTTGTGCTGAATGATATGCGCCGAAAGCCCGCGATGCACCGAAGGCGCCGAAGCCGACGTGCCCAGAAAAGTCAACTCAAACAAAAGCGCGCTCCATTTTACAGGGAATTGCGCCCCACAGGCGCGGCCGAGCCAGCAGCACGGCTAAGCGTCCGATTCTCGCAGGGCCTCGACCTGCGCGGGTTTGATGCCTTCCTGCGCCAGGTAATACGCGCCCAGCAGCGTAATCGGCAGCCACAGCGCGCCGTGCAGCACCAAAGTATACCCCGCCGCCAGCCCTTTTTCCACCCCATAGGCCATCAACACGGCAATGCCAGGGGTGTCGAAAGTGCCGACGTAACCCGGGGCAGAAGGCAGCGTGGTCGCAAGGTTGACCACGCCGTTCATCAACATGAGAGCGAAGAAACTGACATGGAACGGGAAAGCGTGCATCACCAGCCAGTATTTGCCGGTTTCCAGCAGCCAGATGACCAGGGAAGTCAAGAACACCATCAAGGCTTCCTGGGGCGAGCGCAGCGCCTCGAGCCCGGAAAGGAACTTGCGCCCCACGCTCAACAGGCGCTCTCGGAAGCGTTCAGGCACCCAGCGCACGCCCCACACCAGCACCGCCTCGGCCCGCTGCGGGAACATTGCCGCCAGCAAAAACGCCGCCAGCGCGCCCAAAAAGGCTACCGCGCCGCCAATGGCCAGGTTCTGAATGCTCCCCACGAAGCCGGAATCGGCGGTCAGGCGGGTGAGTTCCGGCAGGTTGAGGAAGACAAAAGCCAGCATCACCACGCCATCGTACACCCGTTCCACCAAAATGGTGCTCAGAGAAGCCGAAACCGGCACTCCCTCGTGCCGCTTGAGCAGCACCGCCCGCAACACCTCCCCCGCACGCGCCGGGTAGATGTTGTTGCCCATGTAGCCAATCGCCACCAAGCGGAACATCGTCGGCACCGGCACCGACTTGATGGGGCGCACCAAGTAATGCCAACGCCACGCCCGCACCACCACGGCCAAAAAGTACACTGCAATGCCCGGCAGCAGCCACCAATAATTGGCATGGCGAAGAGCGTTCCAAAACTCGGCCAGGCGCATCCCCTTCAGCGCGAGGTAAAGAAACCCCGCGCTGACCGCCACACCCAGCAAGAAATGCCACCGTTTCATACCGGCCACCTCACCTCAAGCGCCATACACCCGCACCTCGTCCTGCGCCAGCGTCTCTTCCAGCAGCGAAGGGATGTCGAGCAAGGCTTCCATCTCGGCCACGCGCTGCAAATTGGCGCGTGTGGCGGGTTTGCGGGCCAACAGTGCGCA
This sequence comes from uncultured Anaerolineaceae bacterium, assembly GCA_964450875.1. Classification (GTDB taxonomy): domain Bacteria; phylum Chloroflexota; class Anaerolineae; order Anaerolineales; family DRMV01; genus DRMV01. The sequence goes on from CAYVHG010000133.1 coordinate 7,834, forward strand.
GCCATCCCGATAAGGCTGTTTGGCGAGATCATAAAAGCCCAACCGCTCGCCCATGTCGATAATCTCCTGCTTGCTCCACGCCAGCAACGGCCGAAAAATCGGGAAGCCTTCCAAAGCCGCGTTGACGGCGAGCATGTTTTCCAGCGTTTGGGAAGCCACCTGCCCCAGGCTGTCGCCGCTGAACACGGCTTTGCCGCCTTCCCGCTGGGCCAGGGCAGCCGCCGCGCGCGCGATGAACCGGCGAAAAGTCACCACTCGGTAAGGCTGATACTTTTGGGGCAAGTCGGCCGCCCGCCAATGATAGGGGCGATAAGGCAAATAATGCACCTTCAAGCCGGGGATGTAGCGTCCCAGCACGGCAGCCAATTGCCCCACTTTTTGCACGTGCGCTTCCTCGGCTTCCTCGAAAACGTGGAAATGCACCAACGAGAGCCGCGCGCCGCGCCGCGCCATCAGATACGCCGCGAGCACCGAATCGATACCGCCGGAATACAGCCCCACGAGTTTGCCGCTCACGCCCACCGGGAAGCCGCCAGGGCCGGGGCGCCGCTCGGCAAACACGAAAATCGCCCCAGGGGCAACCTCGACGAACACCTCCACATCGGGGGCGCTCAAATCCACGCCCATGCCCGTGGCCTCAGCCACCGCTGCACCGGCCACGCGGCCAATGCCTTGCGAATCCAGCGGGAAGCGCTTTTCAGCCCGGCGGGCGCGGATGGCAAAAGTCTTTCCGGGGGCAGCCTGCCGCCGCGCCTCAGCCACAGCCGCAGCCGTCATCGCTTCCACCTCCGCGGGCACCACCGTGACTTCAGCCCACCATGCGACCCCAAACACATCGCTGAAATCCTCGGCTCGCGGGCTTTCGGCCACCAGCCGCCCCATCAAATGCTCCACCGCGGTCACCGCCGGGTGCTGCCGACGGACGTTCCGGCGCAGCTGGTTGATGAAATCGCGGCGGTTGTGCCCCTTGAGGCCAATTTCACTGCTGTAATGGATGAGATAAGTTGGCATGCTACAACCCCATGGCATGGAGCAACAGATAGAACCCGGCCGCCACCAGGCCGCTAATCGGAATGGTGAGAATCCAGGCATAGACCATATCGCCGGCAATTTGCCAGCGCACCTTGTTGATGCGCTCGGCTGCTCCCGCGCCCATCAACGCCGAGGTCATCACATGGGTGGTGCTCACCGGGCCGCCCAACAAGGAAGCCCCGCCAATCACCACCGCGCTGGCGACCTGGGAACTAAAGCCATGAATCGGCCGAATGCGGAACACGCGCCCTCCCAGCGTCAAAATGAGCCGCCAGCCCCCAAAACTCGCGCCCACTCCCATCACGATGGCCGACAACAACACCACCCAAAACGGCACGGCGAAATGCGGAATCTGCCCACTCACCACCAGGGCCAGGGTAAGCACGCCCATGGTTTTCTGCGAATCGTTGGCGCCGTGGCTCATCGCCAGGCCAATGGCCGTCAGCAGCTGGCCGCGCCGGAACGCCTCTCCTATGCGCGGCGAGGCATTGCGAAATGTGACGAAATTGAACTTGGTGACCAACCAACCCGCAAAGAAGCCCAAAAAAGGCGAGCTAAAAAGCGCAATCAACACACGCGTCAACCCCGGCCAGCGGATCACGCCCACGCCGCGAGCAATCACCGCCGCCCCCAACAGCCCTCCCACCAACGCATGGGAAGAGGAAGAGGGAATACCAAACCACCACGTGATGAGATTCCACACGTTGGCGCCGATCAACGCCGCTGCCAAAATGGTCAGGGTGATCGCGCTGCCGTAAAACATATCAGCGCCAATGGCTTTCGCCACTGCCGAGCCAAAAACCAGCGGCCCCAGGAACTCACCCACAGCCACCCAAAGCAAAGTAGTGCGCGGGCGCAACGCCCGCGTAGAAATCAACGGCGCCGCGATGTTCGGACTATCGTGAAAACCGTTCAAAAAGCCATAAGTCAGCCCCAATGCAATCACGACGAACAGCACGAAGCAACCTCCTCGTCAGAACGACCCAAGAACACTCTCACCGCAAGGCTCGACAGGGGGAAGGCCCGCTCTCGGCGCGCCCCCCTGCGCGCCCTCGACGGTGGTACAGCAGTCCATCTGGCCAATGCGCCAGCGGTTACCACGCCCAAAACGCTGCCCAGAGGGCGATCATCACCACGCCAAGGCCAAAGCGCACCACAAAAGCCCACCCGCAGCCCCAAAGATAGCCGCGGGTGGCTTCCCAGGCGGCGCGGTGGTCGCGCTGGCGCAAATATTCCACCCCCAAGAGCACGAGCGGCGCCGCCACCAACCCGCCCAACGGCGGGAAGAAATAAGTGCCCGCCAGCCCTGCCACCAGGGCAGCGGCGATACTATACCACGCTGCGCCGCCCACATGCGCCCCGCGGGCCATCAAAATGTTGTCGATGGTCGCGCCCACCACCATGAGCACCGTCATGGCCGCGAACACCCACACCCCCGCGCCGCCAAACCCGGCCGCCAGCCCATAGCCCAACGCCGCCAGCCAGATGACCACAATGCCGGGGAAGATCGGCACCACCAGCCCGAACAACCCCACCAACATCACCACCAGCGTCGCAACGCGCAGCGTCAAGCCCAGCCAATCCACCCCGCACCTCCGCCTTGCCGCGCTTACGCCGGTCGAATGACTTCCATGCCGCCCATGTAAGGCCGCAACACCTCGGGCACCACCACGCTGCCATCGGGCTGTTGGTAGTTTTCCAACACCGCGATCATCGTGCGCGGCAGCCCCAGGCCAGAACCGTTGAGGGTGTGCAAGAAACGCGGCTTCTTGCTACCCTTGGGGCGATAGCGAATGTTGGCGCGGCGGGCTTGGAAGTCGCCGACGTTGGAAACCGAAGAAACCTCCAACCACTCGCCGCTGCCCGGCGCCCACACTTCCAGGTCGTAAGTGATGCGCGCCGCGAAGCCCAGGTCGCCCGTGCAAAGTTGCACCACCCGATAGGTCAAACCAAGATCGGCGAGGGTTTGCTCGGCGTCGGCCAGCATCTTTTCCAACGCGGCCTCGGAATCCTCCGGGCGGGTGTAGATGTACATTTCCACCTTGTCGAACTGGTGCCCGCGCTTGATGCCGCGCACGTCGCGCCCGGCGCTCATCTTCTCTCGCCGGAAGCAAGGCGTATAAGCCGTGTAATGCCGCGGCAGGTCGTCTTCCTCGAAAATTTCGTCCATGTGCATGCCAGTAAGCGGCACTTCCGCCGTCGGCACCCACCAGAAGTCTTCCTCCGCGTCGTGATAGAGGTTGTCGCGAAACTTGGGCAATTGCCCAGAAGCGAACACCACGGCTTCCTTGACCATGAAAGGCGGGTAGATTTCGGTGTAGCCCTGGCGGCGATGCAAATCGAGCATCCAGGCGATGAGGGCGCGTTCCAATTGGGCGCCAGCTCCTTTGAGGATGTAAAAACGGCTGCCGCTCAGCTTGACGCCGCGCTCGAAATCCATGATGCCCAACCGAGGTCCGAGTTCCCAGTGGGGCAGCGGCTCGAAATCCATCCGAGGCACCTCGCCCACCTGCCGGAGCACCACATTCTCGCTTTCGTCGCGCCCCTCAGGCACCCGCGCGTCGGGCAAGTTGGGGATGGTCGCCAGCAGGCGACGCAATTGGGCTTCCTTTGCACGCAGGGCTTCGTCGAGGGAAGCGATTTCAGCGCGCACCTGCCGCATGGCGGCGATTTTTTCTTCGCGCTCGGCGGGGTCTTTGGCGCGGCCGATTTCCTTGGAAACTCGGTTGCGCTCGGCCTTGAGGGCTTCACTTTTCTGGATGAGGGCCCGGCGTTCAGCGTCGAGGGCAAGCACTTCGTCGACAATATCCGGGCGCATTTGGCGTTTGCGCAGCGCTTCGCGCACCACCTCGGGGTCTTCGCGGAACAAGCGGATGTCCAGCATGTCACACCTCCTGACGAATGGCAACGCCCCCCGCGCGCAGGACGAGGGGGGCGCTCGTGGTGCCACCTGCATTCACAGCCGCGTAGCGGCTGCCTCTGGGCGCTGTAACGGGCGCAACCCGATACCCCTTACGGCGGCCATAACCGCCCCTGCGGGGATGCCCCGGTGTTGCCACCGGCGGGGTGGATTTCGCCGCTGCGCCGACCGCCTCGCACCACCCGACGGCTCGCTGCACAGCGCCCACGGCTACTTGGCCCCGCGCTGGGCTTGCATTTCCAAGTGTGGGCAGATTATAACGAAGGGCGGGCAGTTTGTCCAGCGGCGCGCTACAGCGGCCTTTTGGCAGGCACCCCCACACGGCGGGGGTACCCCGCAGGCGTTGCGGCACGCTTGCGCACCAGGATGAGGTAGCGGGTTTCGGTAATGCCAGGGAGCGTCAAGGGCTGGAGACGTTCCAGTTCTCCCCCCAACACGGCAAAAGCATGGCGGGCTTGCTGGGCTTCCGCTGGGCCGGTTTCCCCTTTCTGCGCCAGCATCGCGCCGCCCAGCCGCACCAACGGCAGCAAATATTCCGCCAAAATCGGCAAGCGCGCCACGGCGCGCGCCACCGCCCAATCGTAAGCCTCACGGTGAGCGGGCCTCCTGCCCACCTCCTCGGCCCGCGCGGCGATGACTTCCACCCCTTCCAATTCCAAAACCTCCACCATGTGACGGCAAAAATCGGCCTTCTTGCCCACCGATTCTACCAACGTCAAGCGCATTTCAGGGCAGGCAATTTTCAGCGCCAGGCCCGGGAACCCCGCGCCAGTGCCCACATCGATCACGCGCCGACCGTCGAGGCATTCCGTCACCGTGAGCACGCTGAGAGAATCCAGAAAGTGCTTGAGCACTATCTGCTCAGGCTCTCGAATCGCCGTCAGGTTGAAACGCTGGTTCCACGCCAGCAGTTCTTCCAGGTAGCGGTCGAAAGCGGCTTGCTGGGCAGGCGTCAGGTGCCAGTGAAGCCACCGCCGAGCCAAAAGCGTCAAATCGCTCATAGGGTCCTCTTGCCTGCGGCCAGAAGCAAAACAGCCCTGGGGCAAACCGCCGGGGCTGTTTTCCATAATCAAGGCACGGGGGCTGCGCGCCAACGAAGCGGCAGACACCCCCACGCACACGCTTCGGAGGTGTTACGCGGCGTTCTGCTGCGGGCGGGAACGCTTGTAGCGGTAGGTAATGCGTCCACGGCTCAGGTCGTAAGGGGACATTTCCACCCGCACTCGGTCGCCCAGCAGAATGCGAATGTAATACTTCCGCATCTTGCCGGAAAGGTAGGCCAGGATTTCGTGGCCGTTATCCAGCCGCACTTTGAACTGCGTGCCAGGAAGGGCCTCGATCACCGTGCCTTCCACTTCAATCTTTTCTTCTGCCATCGAACAACACCTCCGAAAAGTGGGGCTTAGCGGCCTTTTTGGCGCTCTTGGATCTTGCGCAAGCGCCGCCGCATTCGCCGAATTGCCTTTTTCTTCTGCATCCGATTCAATTCACTCTTGGAGACATACCAGCGCTTCCGGCGCACTGCGCTCAAGATGCCGCTCTTGGCAACCTGCTTCCGAAAACGGCGCAGGAGCTGCTCGGATGTCTCGTTAGGGCGTAACACTACGCTGACGGGCAAAGGTCTCACCTCCCTTCTATCGTGAATTTTGCCTGCCAGGGATGGGCATAAAAAACTCGGCTGCGTCCACACGCGGCCGAGTTGGGTTGACAACCTGCAAGGGTCAAACACTATGCCACATCGCCATGGAAAGCACTCCTGAGAAAGACCTCAGCCTCAGCAAACCGCGGACGCAGAGGAATTATACCCCCGCGGCACAGTTTTTGCCAAGTTTTTATGGCATGAAGAGGCGGCAAGTCTCGTCGCGAAGCGCCCCGTTGGGGCGCGGCCTATGCCCGCGCCAGCACGTTTTGGTAGGCTTCCCACACTTGGGGGGCCTTGGCTCGGGCTTCGGCGGCAATTCGGGCTTCGTCCAGCGTGAGCAGTTCGCGGTCGCGCATCAACACCTGGCCTGCCACCATCGTCGTGGTAATCATCCGTTCATACGCGCCGAAGATCAGGTGCCAGGGCAGGTTGTCGGGCGTCACGGGGGTGTGAGGGTGGAAATCGACCAGGATGAGGTCGGCCGCCGCGCCGGCTTCCAGCACGCCCAACCGCGCCGCGGGGAAGTAGAGGTTCGCCAGGGCTCGGTTGTTTTCCACCAAGAGGCGCATCACCGTGTTGCCGTCCATGCGGCGGGGGTCGCGGTGCGCCAGCTTGTGCACGAAATAGGCAAAGCGGGCTTCTTCCCACATCGCGCTGGGGAAACCGTCGGTGCCGAGGGCTACCCGCACGCCCATGCGCAACATCTCTTCCACCCGAGCGGTGCCCACCGCGTTGTTCATGTTGGAACGCGGCTGGTGCGTCACCCATGTGCCGCTTTCGGCCAGCAGCGCCATCTCGCGAGCGTCGACGTGCACCGCGTGCGCCACGATGGTGCGCTCGCCCAAAATGCCGTGCCGGGCCAGCCGGTCCACCACCCGCAAGCCCGTGCGGGCCAGGCTGTCGTCTTCGTCGGATTCATGCTCGGCCACGTGAATGTGGAAGCCCACCTCGGCGGGGCAGGCCTCGCGGGCAGCATCCAGGGTGTCGTCATCCAAACTCAGGCTGGCGTGCAAGCCAAAAGTGGCTGCCAAACGCTGCGCGGGGGTGTTGTAGTCGCTTTCCTGCTGCACTGCGTGGGCAAAGCGGACGTTTTCGGCAATGCTCTCTCGCGCGCTGGCCTTGCCATAACGGTCGGTCACTTCGTAGGCCAGCACCGCCCGCACCCCCGCCCGCCGCACTGCTTCGGCGATCACATCCAGCGAGCCCGCCAGGGCGTTGGGCGAAGCGTGATGGTCAAACAAGGTGGTTGCCCCATTGCGGATGGCATCTACCAGCATCACCTCGGCCGAAAGCCGCACGGCTTCCTCGTCCAACGCCTGATCGAGGGGCCACCAAAGGCGTTGCAAAATCTCAGGGAAGGCCTTGGGCGCCGGCCCAGGGATGGCCATGCCGCGGGCAAATGCACCGTAGAAATGCGTGTGGGCCACGATTTGGCCGGGGAAGGCCCATTGCCCGCGGGCGTCCAACCGCTCTTCGGCCGGGTAGCGGGCTTCGAGCGCCTCGCTGGGGCCGATTTCGGCAATCACCCCGCCGCGAATGAGCAGCGCGTGGCCGGGGAGGATACGGCGCTGGTCGTCCCAGGTGACAAGGGTGGTATTGGTGATGAGCATGATTGCCTCCGGAGTTCGTGGGTTGTGGCGCTTCGCCGACCGCCTTGTGCCCTGGAGGGGCTGTGCTTCAATCGAAGAGGGCTTCCCAATGCTCCGCACGGTAGGCAGCAAAGGCGTCTTCCAGCAAGCGGCGCGGGGTACGGTAGGGCGAAAGGTCGCCCGGAAGGTCGTCGTAGGCAAAGAAGGCCACCTCGGTGGTTTCGATGCTGGGGCGGGGAGCGCCTTCCAGCAGGTCACACAAGAAGGCCACCTTGAACGCGTGGTAGAGATGCAACTTGCCGGGCACTCGGTTGGCATCGTACACGCCAATCAGGCGGCGGGCTTTGACATGGAAGCCGGCTTCTTCCAACACTTCGCGTTCGGCCGCGCCGGAAGGCGTATCGCCGACGTCGGCCCAGCCGCCAGGAAGGCACCAACGGCCGTCGGAAGCATCCCGCACCAGCAAAATGCGCCCCTGGGCGTCGAAGACTGCGGCGCGGACATCCACGCGCGGGGTGGCATACCCTTCGGGGCGGGTGTAAAGTTCATGGACCGGCTGGGGCGGCAGATGGCCGACCTCGCGGGTGATTTCCTCGGCCAGCGCCATTAAGTGGCGGAAGCGCGCTTGCTGGTAGGGGTTCTCGGCGTAATGCAGGCCGGTTTGGGCTTCGGCCTGAATTTGCCGCGCCCACGCCAGCCAGCGGGGGATTTCCGGCGGCGGTGCGGGCGGCCTTGGGGCGGTTTCCGCACATCGCGCCAAGGCCGCGAACTGCCCTTCCGTCTCGACCGCGCCCGGAATATACTGCCGCAGCCAGTCGCGGGCGCGCGCGGCTTCCCACCCCCAGCGCAACCGAGCCATGCAGGCCGCCAGCAAGCCGGTGCGGCCGCGCCCCACAAAGCAGTGCGCCGCCACCGTGCGGCCTTGGCGCAGCCACGCAAGGGCTTCCTCGGCAACCCAATGCAGCGGCGCAGGGGCGGGGGCTTCCAGGTCGGGAATGGGAAAATGGAGCACATCCAGCCCATGACGGCGGTAAAACGCCGGTAAATCGCAAGCCGTGCGGGCAATGGCTTCTTCGGTCGGCGTCAACACGACCACGGCTTCCACCCCCACGCGGCGATAGGCTCGCCATAGCTCGCCGTCGGGGTCGTAGGCCGAAAAAGGCATCGGGCTGCGGAAAAGCGTGCCCGGCAAGTCGAAAGGCAGTTGGGTCAGGGTCATGGGCAAACCGTGGGTAGTGGGTAGTAGTGGGTAGTGCAATTATAAGTGAAAAACAGCCCACAACCGAATGGTGTGGGCTGTTGGTCGGGGCGCCGAGATTTGAACTCGGGACCTCTTCAACCCCATTGAAGCGCGCTAGCCGGACTGCGCCACGCCCCGACAGGCAAGGGCGATTATACCCACCCCGGCACGATTTGGCAAGGTTTTCGCGCCCTTGCCATTCCCCTCAGAAGATGCTAAACTAACGGCACACTCTTCTCGGGTAGGCAACATGGCCAATCTCATCACTTTAGCCCGTTTCCCTCTCCTCTTTCTTTACGTCGCTTTCCTGTACTACGGCGGCTTCTCCCTGCGCTTCTGGAGCGCCCTGTTCATCATCGTCATCATCGCGATGGACAGCATCGACGGCATCGTCGCTCGGGCGCGGGGTGAAACCAGCCTGTTAGGAAGCGCCTTGGATATCGCCACCGACCGCACGCTGGAAATCATTTTGTGGGTGGTCTTTGCCCATTTGGGGCTGATTTCCATCGTCGTGCCGCTCATCGTAATCACCCGCGGCACCACGGTGGATGCCGTGCGAGCGGTGGGCATGAGCAATGGCCTGCCTCCTTTCGACCAGGTCAAATCGCCAGTCAGCCGCTTCTTGGTTGCCTCTCGCTTCATGCGGAGCAGCTACGGCTTCCTCAAAGGGGCGGCCTTCACGGCGCTGACCCTCGACCTGGCTTTCCACACCCCTGGCGCGCCGTACCCGGCCTTCCACCCCACGGTGCACACCATCGCGCTGGTGCTGACCTGGCTGGCGGTCGCCTGGTGCCTGCTGCGGGGCATCCCGGTGCTCGTCGAAAGCTATGACCTCCTCAAAAATCCCCCTCCGGCCAAAACCCACTAAGCCGTCTGCGTTCCCCGCGTGATTACGGGGCCGACGCCCAGGGAAGACGCCAGCCATCACCGAGGAACTCATGGACGTCCAAGACCTCACCACAAGCCGCTACGGTGTCGCCTTTGCCCTGGCTTTGGCGCGCAGTTTGAACCCGCCGGTGGGCTATCGGGTCGCGCGCGGGCTTGCCGATTTCCTGACGCTTTTCAAGCACTCGCGGCTGATCCGAGCCATCCGGCTGAACCAGTGGGTGGTGCACGGCAAAAGCTGGAATGCCGAGCAACTGGCTGCAGCCACGCGCGAAGTGCTGCGCCACGCTGGCCGCTGCCAGTACGACCTTTACCGCCACATGCACGATACCGAGGCCATCCGCCGAATGGTTACGCTGGACGAAAGCGTCTGGCAAGCGGTAGAAGAGAGCCACGCCAACCGTGCAGGGTATGTAGTGGTCGGGCCGCACCTGAGCAATTTCGACTTGGCGATCAAAGCCGTGGGCATTGCGGGGGTACGGGCGCAAATTTTGGCCATCGCCACGCCCACGAGCGGCTATCTGTGGCAAAACCGCATTCGCGCCACTCCCGGTGTCGAGATTACGCCCATCAGCCCGCGGGCGCTCATTCAGGCCGTCGAGCGGCTCAAGCAAGGCGGCATCGTCGTGACCGGCGTGGACCGGCCGGTGCCCGGCAAGAAAGCGGTGCTTTCCTTCTTTGGGGAACCCGCGCCGCTGCCCACCGGCCATGTGCGGCTGGCGATGGACGCCCACGTGCCGGTGCGGGTCGTCGCCGCCCGCATGGATGCCGACGGGCACTACCATGTCACGCTTTCCGAGCCCATTCCCATGCGCACCAGCGGCGACCGTCGAGCCGACATTCGGGAAAACGCCCAACGGGTGCTCGATGTGGTCGAGCGCTACATCCGCCAACGCCCCTTGCAATGGCTGATGTTCTACCCCGTTTGGCCTCACCTGCTGCCGGAAGTGCCCCGATGAACGCCCTTTCCCCTTTTACGCTGCTGTGGGTTGGCCTTGCCCTCTTTGCCCTCGGCCTCACCCACCGTTGGCCTGCCCTCGAGCGCTTCGACCGGCGGCTCTTCTTGGCATTGCACCGCCCGCTGCGGCGCGCATTGCCGCTCTTCCAAGTGCTGTGGGTGCTGGGCACGCTGGAAGGCATCCTCGTGGCGGCAGGGCTGGTAGCCGTGCTGATTCGCTGGCAGGAGGGGGCCGCCATCCTGGTGGCCTACGGCGTCATCGTGCTGCTGGAACGCCTCCTCAAAATACGCATCAAGCGCCCGCGCCCTTTCCAGGCCATGCCGAGCGAAGTCCGCATGGGGCAACCGCGGCCGCCCAGCGACCCTTCTTACCCCAGCGGCGACGCGCTGCGGGTTTGGCTGCTGGCTTTCACCATCGGGAGGCTGCTCCCCCCGGCATGGGGCTGGGCTTTGGTCGGCCTGGCCACGCTGGTTTCCTTCGGGCGCATCGCCCTCGGGGTGCACTATCCGCTGGATGTCGTCAGCGGCACCGGCCTGGGGATGATTGCGGCCGCTCTGGCAATGGCATTGGCCGGGCTGTTGTAGTTCCCTCACGCCGCCAGCAAAAAAGCCGCCCTCGTCGGCGGCTTTTTGCGTTCATTCCAGCACCCACACCAACACCTTACGCCGGTGGGGGCGGCTGCGGTGCTCGAAAAGGTAGATGCCCTGCCACGTGCCCAACATGAGCTTGCCCTGCCCAATGGGAATGGCAACGCTCGGCAGCGTGAGCGCGGCGCGGATGTGGGCAGGCATGTCGTCCGCGCCTTCCAGCGTGTGCCGGAACCACGGTTGGCCATCGGGCACCAGGCGGTCGAAGGCTTCTTCCAGGTCGGCGCGGGCGGTGGGGTCCCAGTTTTCGTTGAGCACCAACGACGCGCTGGTATGCGGCACGAACAGGAAGCACATGCCAGTGCGGACCCCGCTGGCCGCGACCTTTTCGGCTACCGCGGCAGTGATGTCGTGCAGGCCGCGGCCGGGGGTGTGGATTTCGAGGGTCCATGTGTGCCACATAGGCGGCTTTTCCAGCAAAGGGCAAGGGGGGCTCAGCTGGCGGTCAATCTTTCCTCGACCCAGCCTGCCACGGCTTGCAGGGCTTCGTCGAGCCGGGCGGGGTCTTTGCCGCCGGCCTGGGCCAGGGTGGGCTTGCCGCCTCCGCCGCCGCCCACGAAGCCGGCGACGTATTGGGCCAGTTTGCCCGCGTGGAG
>CAYVHG010000134.1:0-1582 GCA_964450875.1 uncultured Anaerolineaceae bacterium
CCAATGTAGTTCGCCAGGATGCGCGAAGCCGCGGTCGAAGGTGTGCCTTCCACCACAAAAATATCTTTGACGGTGAAGGGCACCCCTGCCAGCGGGCCTGGGTCTTCCCCCGCGGCGACTTTGGCGTCCACCGCGTCGGCCTGGGCGCGAGCACGCTCGGCGGTCAAGGTGATGAACGCGTGAATTTTGTCGGGCTCGGCTTCTGGGTCGCCATCCAGGGTGCCGGGCACCCCATCCACCTGCGCGATGCGTTCCAGCGTCGCTTCCAGCACTTCACGCGCCGAAAGCCGCCCCGAGCGCACCTCGGCCGCGATTTCGTGGGCTTGCAAACGCAACAATTCTTCCATGCCATCGCTCCTTGGAAAAACCGCACACGCTGCCCATGCGGGCATGGCGTTGCAACGGCGCGGTTACAAATCCTCGTGGGGAATATCGGGGACGACGATGTAGCCATCCTCGCTCTCGGGAGCCTGTGCCATCAGGCGCTCGGGGTGCTCGAAAGGCTGCCAGCGGTCTTCCCGCGGGGGCGGGCTGATTTCCGGCGTGTAGGGCACCCCGTGAGAAGTGATGGGCGTGTCCGCCGCCAAGGGCACGGCTTCCAGCTCGTGAATGGCGTCCAACTGGTGGTTGAGTTCCCGCCGCAGATACTCGGCTTCCCCCTCGCTGAGTTCGAAAGCGGCCAGTTCCACCAAATGCTCAAACAAGGCACGGTCGATTTCCTCGCGCATACGACCTCCACAAAGGTTTGGATTGTGACAATTGTAGCACAGACGGCTGGTAAAATAACCCCAACTCACCCACCACCCGCCATGAGGACGCCATGCCCCTCTACCTCATCGTTGGCCTGGGCAACCCGGGCCGGGAATACGCTCAAACCCGCCACAACGCCGGTTTCCTGCTGGTAGACCGCCTCGCCGAGCGCCTGGGCACACGCTTTCGGCGGTTGCAGTTCAAAGCCCTGACCACCGACGCCCGGTATGGCGCGCACAAGGTCATCCTTGCCAAGCCGCAGACCTACATGAACCTTTCCGGCCAAGCGGTGGGTGCGCTGGTGCGCTTCTACAAAGTGCCGCCGGAACGCCTGCTGGTGGCTTACGACGACCTCGACCTGCCTTTGGGCACGGTGCGCCTGCGCCCCAAAGGCGGGCATGGCGGCCACAAAGGGATGCGCTCCATCATCGAGCGCCTCGGCACGCAGGAATTCCCCCGCTTGCGGCTGGGCATTGGCCGCCCTCCCGGCCGCATGGATGCCGCCGACTATGTGTTGCAGCGCTTCAGCCCCGACGAGCTGCTTCTCATGGAAACCGCCTGGACGCGCGGCCTCGAAGGCATCCTCCGCTGGCTGGATGAGGGACTGGAAGCCGCCATGAACTTCGTCAACGCGCCTCCCACGCCCTAATTCCCCATGCTTTCCCCTCTGCTGGAAACCCTCACCCAAACAGCTGCCTTTCGTGCGCTCGCGCAGGCGCTGGAAAGCGGCGCGCCCGTGCCCGGCGTGGTCGAAGCCCCGCCTGCCGCGCCCAACCTGGCCCTGCCGCGCGCGGCCCGGCTGCCCGTCGCCGTCGCGCTGTGGCAGCGCCTC
>CAYVHG010000135.1:0-17201 GCA_964450875.1 uncultured Anaerolineaceae bacterium
ACGACCACACACCACCCTCTTCTGCTACGGCTTCCCCGCCTATCGAAACTGGCGCGGGAAGGCAAGCCACGTGGTTGGCAGACTTTGACAGCTACAAGAAAAATTCTCTTTTCAAGAAAGGTAGTTACAACGTTACTTTGCAATTCCATTTGGAGACGGGGCAGACTTGCTCCTTTACCGGCAGCTACGTTTTTACGCCCATTCATGTGGAAATCGTCGTCCCGCCGGCCGGGTGGGTGGTGGATTCCGACGACGATCGCGCCCAGTCGCGCTTCGAGGCCATCGCGTGGGACCCCGAGGTGGGCACGAGCAACGGTAATGGCATTGACATAGTGCAGTTCAAGTTGCAGTTTCCGGATGGTTTCCGCAGGTGGCGTAAGGAGTATGTCAAGCGTTATTGCTTTTTCAAAGGCGACGCGACGTGTGGAATGATGTGGAAGAGCTGGTGGGACCATCTCCACAATGCCAATGGCGTGGCAAAAGTGTTTGCCCGTGCTCATTCTTCCCAGCGGGGTATTTGGTCTGAGTGGGTGGAACAGGATTTCCAAGTGAATTTCCCCGCGACGCCTACCCCGACGGCGACCCTTACTCCCACCCCCACGCCGACGCCGGATTGCAGCCTGATCTCTATCAGAAACTTGCGGGTGGATGGAACGACGCTGACCGCGTGGGTCACGAACGATAATCCGGTGCCCATCCACTTGACTTACACCAGGGTGTGGTGGCCAACGCTGGATGCTGCGCGCCCCGACGTCTTCCTGGGCTGGATTACGTTGAACAATAATTACTTCAGCGGCCGAGACGATAGCTCGCCTACGGAAACCAACAACGGTATGACGATTGGCAATGGTGGTTGGTGGTGGTGGGGTGCTGGTTGGTTCGATAGCAACTGGAACGATGTCACGCCTTATGGCGAGTTGGGTGTGCATCTCACTTTTGATAATCGCTGTGATGTGGAAGCGAGCATTTTCCAGCCTTCGCCGACGCCTTCGCCTACCCCCACCATCACGCCGACGCCGACGATAACCCCCTCGCCAACCATTACGCCCACGCCCTCCAACACCCCAACGCCGACCAAGACTCCGACGCCGACGAAGACCCCCACCCCCACCAAGACGCCGACGGTGACGCCGACGCCTACACCGACGCCTACGCCAGATTGTTCGCTCATTAGCGTCTCCTCGTCGCTGTATGTCAGTGGCACGCAGATCCGTATGCGGGTCCGGAACGATAATCCGGTGAACGTGCCGTTGTTGGGTTCGTCGCTGACGTGGAACACTTTTGTTCCAGGGTCGTATGTGAATTACTTCCAATGGAACTGGAGCACTTACTATTCCGGCAATGACTACTCTTCGCCGACCAGTGCGAGCACGAACCGGGCCTTCCCTGCAGGGGCCAATTATTACTGGATTTCGGCGTTCGGCAATGTGCCTTCGCCTTTGTTTGGGTCGTATCGGGTGACGCTGAACTTTGCAGGGGGGTGCTCGGTGACCAGTTCCCTCAACGTGCCGACGCCGACACCGACGCCGACGCCGAACGCTTCGCCGACGCCCACCCCTGTGCCGCCAACTTCTACACCGACGCCAACGCCGACAAGTCAGGCCACGCCTGTGCCGACAATAGACCTTGACTCGTGAGCTCTTCCCGCGTGCATGGGAATTTGCGAAAAGCCCTACTGCGGTAGGGCTTTTCGTTTGGATGGCCCCAGCCCCAGAGGGCTCGGCGGTCGGCGGCCAGATGAGGCCTGAGCCTGGTAGGGCGGCAGGGTGGGAAGCGTGGTCCCCGCGTGTGCCTAACTGCGGTTACAATAGGGTCAGCATTGGGTGCTTTCCCGGCGGAGGTGGTGGATATGCGCGCATCTGCAGACCGCACAGAGCGGTGGTTCTTCTGGGGCTTGGTAGGAGGCGTGGTGTTGCTGGCCGCTGCGGCGTTGGCTGTGGCCTTGACGCGCCAGCGGCACGCGGCTTACCGCACCGACGATACGCCTTCGGCGGTGGTCTATAATTTTTTGTTGGCGTTGCAGCGCGGCGAACCGGAGGTGGCCTACGCCCTCCTCGGCGACATGCCCTGCAAGCCTTCACTGGAAGATTTCAGCATGGGCAGGGCTCCTTTGGCCCACATGGATGTGGCGTTGGGGGCGACGCACCAGCAAGGCGACCGCGCTGAGGTCGCTGTGACGTTTTACGAGGACGATGGGCCGTTTTCTGAGGGCATTGGGATGACCGAGCAGGTGGTGCTTCGGCGCGAGAAGGGCCAGTGGAAAATCGTGCGCCTGCCGCCGACCCTTTGGACTTTTGCCCCCTCTTGGCCTGCGGGCCAGTGCCCAGCTGGACAAGGAGGTCGATGATGGCAAGTTTGCGGCGTTTGTATGCGTATAGCGCGGCGCTGGCAGCGTTGGAAGCGTGGGTGTGGGGGATGGTTTCTCTGCTGACGAAGGCCTTGCGCGGCGTGCTCTGGAGCAGCCCCGAGAGCCTTGCGGGTGCCCTGGCCGCTGTGCTGATAGGGTTGCCGGTGTTTGCCTTCCACTGGCGGTGGGTGCAGAGCGACGCGGCGCGCCGTGAGGAAGAACGCCGCGCAGCCGTGCGTGCCGGCGCGCTTTACGTCGCGCTGGCGTTGGCGTGGGCCCCGGCTTTTCAAGCGGCCGCCGCCTTGCTTGCCCGTGGCTTGCAGCAAGTTCTCCCTGTGCCGGAGGGGACCCTCCTATCGCCTGCAATTTCGGGAACGCGGGCCGCGGCGGTGCTGCTGGTCCATTGCGCCATCGGTGTGTATTTTAGCTGGGTTCTGCGGGAAGATACCCGCGCCGGTTTGACCGATGAGCAGGCTATTGCCCGCCGATGGTATCGTTATTGGTGGCTTTCTTACGGCATTGTGTGGCTCTGGTTGGGCGTGCGGGCCTTTCTGAGCGTGTTTGCTCCTCCCGATGGTTTCCTCACGCCTTTGGAGCTGAACAAGTTCGTCTTCGTCGCCCAGGGGATCGTGTTTGCAGCGGGAGGGTTGTCGATTACAGCGGGTTGGGGCATGCGCTGGTGGCAGGAAAGCCTCACCGAGCCGCGCGACCGTCGTTCGGCCGTCATTGCCGGTTTCCTGGTGGTGTGGACTGTGGGGGGGCTGGCCTTTGCGGTGGCGACCACCGGCGTGGCCGTTCAGCGTGTGCTGAGGGTGCTGTTGGGCGATGCTTTGCGTTTTTACCCGCCGGTGCGCACCGCGTTGATTGCGGGCGTGCCATCGCTGGCGTTGTGGCTGGTAGCCCAGCGGGCGCTGGCGCGCTTCGTGGCAGGGTGGGAAGCCCCCCGCCGCGCGGGGCTTTATCGCTTGGTGTTGACGCTTATAGCGCTTGCAGGGTTGTTCGTGCTCACCGGTGGGGTGATGGCGCTGGTGAATTATGTTTCCGGTGTGTGGTTTGGCACCCTGAGCGATCACAGCAGCGTGGCCGCGGGCCTCACGTGGACGGTTTTGGGGCTGGCTCTTTGGGGGCTGCCTTGGCACGCTTTGCAGGTCGAGGCCGCCGAGGTTGAGGAAACCCGCCGCACGCTTCTGCGCCGCGCTTATCTCTACTTTGTGCTCTTCGTGGCGTTGCTGGGCGCCATGGGGTTTGCTACGGCCATGACCTTTGAGGTGTTGCGCGCCTGGCTGGGAGGGACTTTCCACGGGCGGGGCTTCGTCTTCGCTGCGGGCATGGCCCTTTGGACGGTGGGGGTGTTGGTTTATCATGCGCGCGTGGTGTGGGAAGACCGGCGCGCCGACGTAGCCCACAGCGGAGAGCGTGCGCAGGTCTTTCGAGTGCTGGCGTTGGCGGCCTCGCCGGAAGCCCCTTGGGTGTCGGCGTTGCAGGCCGAGGCAGGAGGTTTGGAGGTGGAAGTGCACACTGTCGCCGACGCTCCGCCAGAAGAGGGCGCTTATGGTGCTGTGGTGCTGGACGAGGCGGCTTTGCTGGCGCTTCCGCTGGCGTGGCAGCGGTGGCTGGCGGCCTTCGAGGGGGACCGCCTGGTGCTCACCACGGAAGATAGCCGCTGGCTGTGGCTGGAAAACGCTCAGCCGCGGAGCGCTGTGCCGAAGGCGCTGCGCGACTTGGCGGCGGGCAAGCGTCCCAAATATGGACGGCCGCGCGGGGTGTGGCTGGCGCTGGCATATCTGGGCATTTTTTCGCTCGTGTCGTGGGTGTTGGGCATAATACTGCCACTGGTGCTGGGCTTGTTGTTTTCCGGAGGGATGCATTGAAGCTTGGGGAGTGTCGGTGCTACCGTTGGGGCGAGGTGCCTTATCGAGAAGCGTGGGCGCGTCAACGGGCGCTGGCAGCCCGCATTGCCGCGGGCGAGCATCCGCCAACGCTGGTGCTGCTCACCCATCCCCCTACCTTCACCTTTGGGCGGCGCGGCGACCCCGCCAACCTGCTCTGGGGCGAGGAAGGCGCACGCGCGCGGGGCATCGAGGTGGTGTGGAGCGACCGGGGCGGCGACGTCACCTACCACGGGCCGGGGCAGGTGGTGGGGTATCCCTTGCTGCCGCTGGGGAAACCCCTCCCGGCTGCCGATGGCCGCCCGCGCTTGCCGCAAGGCGATTACGTCGGCTACCTGCGCCGCCTCGAGGCCGTTCTCATGCGCACGCTGGCAGCGTTTGGCGTCAAGGGTTTCCGCATGGAAGGGATGACCGGCGTGTGGGTGCGGCTTCCCGATGGCGCACCTGCCAAGATTGCCGCCATCGGCGTGCGGGTGGACGCGCACGGGGTTTCCCAGCACGGCTTTGCCCTCAACGTCGCCACGAACTCGGCCCATTGGCAAGGCATCGTCGGGTGTGGCTTGCAAGGCTATGCCGTCGCGAACTTGGCCGACTTTCTGCACCCGCCCCCGCCGTTGGAGGCCGTCATGGATGCAACAGCCGCGGCCTTCGCCGCCGAGTTCGGCTGTGAATGGCATTCCCCCTGCCGCCGCGATGGTATAATGTGAGGCTGGGCGTGCCCCAGTAGCTCAGGGGATAGAGCAACCGCCTCCTAAGCGGTGGGTCGCGGGTTCGATTCCCGCCTGGGGCTCTTTAAAAAATCAAGGCGGCTCGTCGCCGCCTTTTTGGTGCCGAAGGTGGGAGTCGAACCCACACGGGGTGTAGGCCCCAACGGATTTTGAGTCCGTCGCGTCTGCCAATTCCGCCACTTCGGCACGCAAGCCCAAGTATAATCGGATTGGCGGCGAAGGTCAATAATTGGCTTGGTGAATTGGCCGCCTTTTGGGTTTGCCGCGCCAAACTTGGGCTGCTTGACCCTCGGCCGGTGCCTGGAGGGGCGGCATCGCTGGATTTTCGAGATGAGGAGTAGAGATTCATGCGTTTGGGCATCATTGGGCTTTCTCAGAGCGGCAAGACCACGGTTTTCAACGCGCTCACGCGCGGCAATGCCCCGCTGACCATGAGCGGCGGTCGCTTCGAAGTGCACACCGCGGTGGTCGACGTGCCCGACCCGCGAGTGGACGCCCTTTCGGCTATGTTCAACCCTCGCCGCACCATTTACGCCAAGGTCACTTATGCCGATATTGCCGGCCTGGAAGGCAAGGCCGACGGCAGCATTTCCGGCCCTTTGCTCAACCAACTCACTCAGATGGACGGCCTGCTCCACGTGGTGCGGTGCTTCGACGACCCCAGCGTGCCGCACCCGATGGGCAGCGTGGACCCGTTGCGCGATGTGGCCGCGATGGACGCGGAATTCCTCCTCAACGACCTGATTGCCGTGGAGCGCAAGCTGGAGCGGCTGGAAGAGGAGTGGAAGAAAAGCGCCCGCGACCGCAAGCAGGTGGAGCAAGAGCAGGCGCTTTTTCGTAAATTGCACGCAGCCCTTTCCGAGGAAATCCCGCTGCGGGACGTGGAGCTCACCCCCGCCGAAGAGAAACTGCTCGCGGGCTTTGGTTTCCTTTCCCGCAAGCCGCTGCTCATTTTGTTCAACCTCGGCGAAGGGCAGGAAGCCCCCGCGTTGGAGTACCCCCACCAGCGCAGCGCGGTGGCTTCGCTGATGGGCAAGCTGGAAATGGAAATCGCCCAGCTGCCGCCCGAAGATGCCGAGATCTTCTTGGCCGAATATGGCATCGAGGAACCCGGCTTGAACCGCGTCATTCGGCTTTCCTACGAACTGCTGGGGTTGATCTCGTTCTTTACCGTGGGTGAGGACGAGGTGCGGGCGTGGACGGTGCGGCAGGGTGCAAAAGCCCCCGAAGCCGCGGGCGTGATTCACACCGACTTGCAGAAAGGCTTCATCCGCGCAGAGGTCATTTCATACGACGACCTGATGGCCGCCGGCAGCATGGCCGCAGCGCGCAAGGAAGGCAAACTGCGCTTGGAAGGCAAAGATTACATCGTCCAAGACGGCGATATTTTGCACATCCGCTTCAACGTCCGCTGACTTCCCACGACTCCCTTCCCAAATCTCCCCTTTCCTGGAGCGTTCCCATGACCCCTTATGCTCAAACCCGTTGGAGCCTGAACGACCTGTTCGACTCGCCCCAGGCCGCCCTGGCGGCTTTCGACGAACTGGATGCGATGGTGGCCGAGGTGGAGGCCCGCCGCGCCGAGCTGCGCCCCGACATTTCCACCGATGCCTTCCTCGACCTGCTGCACCGGCTGGAAGCCATCGACCGCCTTGCCAACCGCATCTATGGCTATGCCCACCTGCGCTTCTCCGAAGACACCCAAGACGAAGAAGCCCAAAACCTGCTCGGCCAGGTGCGGCAACGCATGGCGGGCGTTCAGAACCGGCTGCTGTTCTTCGACCTCTGGTGGAAGGCGCTGGACGACGAGAACGCCGAGCGGCTGATGGCGGCTTCCGGCGATTACCGCTATTACCTCGAAAGAATGCGCCTCTACCGCCCTCACACGCTTACCGAGGCCGAAGAGAAGATCATCAACCTGAAAGACACCACCGGCACGATGGCGCTCATCACCCTTTACAGCGCTATCACCAATCGCTATACCTTCAAGCTCGAAGTGGAGGGCGAAACCCGAGAGCTCACCCGCGGTGAATTGATGGTGTATGCCCGCCACCATGACCCTGCCCTGCGGGCCGCGGCTTACCAGGAACTCTACCGCGTGTATGGCAACGACGGCGCTATTCTGGGGCAGATTTACCAGAACGTGGTGCGCGATTGGTACAACGAAAACGTCCTGCTGCGCAAGTTTTCCAGCCCCATTGCCGTGCGCAACCTGGCCAACCACCTTCCCGACGAGGTGGTCGAAACCCTGCTCACCGTCGCGCGGGAAAACGCCGAGGTCTTCCGCCGCTTCTTCCGCCTGAAGGCGCGCTGGCTGGGCATGGAACGCCTGCGCCGCTACGACATCTACGCGCCGGTGGTGAAGGCCGACAAAACCTACGATTTCGGCCAGGCGGTGGAAATGGTGCTCGCGGCGTATCGGCGCTTCAACCCCAAAATGGCTGCCCTGGCCGAGAAAGTGCTGGCCGAGAACCATCTGGATAGCGAAGTGCGCAAAGGCAAGACGGGCGGGGCATTCTGCTCTACTTTGACCCCCGACCTGACCCCCTGGGTGCTGGTCAGTTACCAGGGGCGGCCCGACGATGCGGCTACCCTGGCCCACGAACTCGGCCACGCCGTGCACTCGCTGTTGGCTTCCCACCACACGGCTTTTACCCAACACGCCATTTTGCCCCTCGCCGAAACGGCTTCTACCTTTGGCGAAATGCTGCTGGTGGACATGCTGCTGGAGCAGGAAACCGACGAGGCCGTGCGCCGCGACCTGCTCTTCCGCCAGGTGGACGACAACTACGCCACCATCATGCGGCAGGCTTACTTCGCCCTTTTCGAGAAGCAGGCGCACGATATGGTGCAGGAAGGCGCTTCTGTCAACGACCTGGCCGAGGCCTACATGGAAAACCTGCGCGACCAGTTCGGCGACGCGGTGGAAATCGGCGACGAATTCCGTTGGGAATGGGTTTCCATTCCGCACATCTACCACGCCCCGTTCTACGTCTATGCCTACGCCTTTGGGCAGCTGCTGGTGCTTTCCCTCTACCAGCGTTACCAAGAGGAAGGCGAGGCGTTCATCCCCCGCTATTTGGAATTGCTCGCGGCAGGCGGTTCCAAGCCGCCGATGCAAATTTTGCGGGAAGCCGGCGTGGATGTCACCCAGGCGGCGTTCTGGCAAAGCGGCTTTGACCTCATCCGCCACTGGGTGGAGCAACTGGAAGCCCTGCCCGTGCCGTGAAGCGGCCTCGAGCGGGAAGGCCCATGCTGCGGCGCTCTCCCTTGCGGAGGGCGCCGTTTGTCGTTGCCTCGGGGCTTCCGGAGGGGGGCGTGTCAGGGGGCGGGGGTGGCGGTGGGCAAGGCTTGCCCTACTACCTGGGCGACCTGCGCCATGATGAAGTTCACATACGCTTGCGTGCCGTAATAGCGCAAGTGGATGTGGTCTTCCACGAACCATTCGGGGTGCTGCAGCGCCAGGCTGTGCCAATCGATGAGGTGGGCTTGCGGCCAGCGGGCGACGCCTTCTTCGATGCGCGTGTTGACGAAATCTTCCCAGCGCACCGGCCGGCGGATGTTGACGAAGAACACTGTCTTGACGCCGTGGGCGAGCAAGGTTTTCATGGCGTCGTCCAGCGTTTCGGGGGCGAAGGGGTAGTTCGTGCCCAGATGGATGACGACCACCGGCGCCAGCTTCCCTTGGGCGGCCAGTTGGGGGATGAGGGTGGCGAGGTCGCTCATCTTGCGGCCGGGTTTGGCATCGACCACCACCTGGTTGCCCCACGCCTGCCAGAATTTGAAGGTGACGGCCGATTGCAGCACCGAATCGCCGATGACGGTAAGGCGAGGGCCGGGGTGGGCGGTGGGGGAAGGCGTGGCGATGGGGCTGGGGAAGGCCGTGGCAGCGGTGGTAGGGAGAGCCGCGGCCACCGCGGTGGCAGGCCGGGGTGTGGCGGTGGGGCGGGGGCGGGCTGTGGGCGTGGGAAAGGCCGTCGGCGCGGCGCTGGCTGCGGCTTCCGGCAACGGGGCGGGCTTGGCCAGCACCAGCCCTTGCACGTTGACGACCAGTAGCGCCAGGAAGACCCCCAAGGTGAGCGGCGCAAGGGCTGGACGCCGCGCCCAGCGGGCCTGCAAGCCGCGCCACCAGGCTTTGAAGCCTTGCTTGCGAATGGGGTGTTCCAACCAGCGGTAGCTGGCTTCGGCCACCGCAAACGTCAGCGCAAATTGGACGGCTACGGCCACGAGCAGGGGGGCTTGCCAATCTTCGCCTGGGCGCAACACGGCGAAGATCGGCCAGTGCCAGATGTAGATGCCGTAACTCCGCACCCCTACCCAGCGGGGCAGCGGGTGGCCGAGCAGGCGGCCGAAGGTGGTGTCGGGGTGGGCAACCGCAAAAATGACGGCCAGGGTGGCGGCATCCACGAGCAGGAAGCCGCCGTAGTACAAGAAGGGGGTGTAATCGTTGACCCGCGCGAAGATGACCAGCAACCCTGCCAGTCCGCCCCAGCCGAGCGCTTCGGCCCACCGGCGGCTGCGGGCGCGCAGGTGCGTGTCTTCCCGCAGGCGGTGGGGCCGCCACAGCGCGGCGAAGGCTGCCCCAAAGAGGATGGCCGCGGCGCGCGTGTCGGTGCCGTAGTAAGGGCGGGAAGGGTCGGTGTAGGGCACATAGAGGTAAGCCCGCCAGGCGGCCGAGGCCAACGCCAGCGCTACCGCAGCCACGGTGAAGCGCTTCAGCAAGCGCTTGGGACGCCGAAAGTCGCCGCCCATGAGCATCAGGCCGGTGAAAATCAGCGGCCAGGTGAGGTAAAACTGTTCTTCCACCGCCAGCGACCACAAGTGCCGCAACAGCGGCGGCCGGCCGAATTGCTCGAAGTAGGAAATCTTGCGAAGGATGTAAACCCAGTTGGTGACATAGGCCAGCGCCGCGGGCACGTCTTCCCGCAGGCGGTGGAGAGCATCAGGAGCGACCAGCCGCGCCATCACCGGCACCAGCAACAGCAGCAGCCACAGCGCCGGCAACAAACGGCGGGCACGGCGCAGCCAGAAGTTGCCATAGTTCAAGCGGCCATCGTCCAGCCAGTCCAGCAGCAACAACGAGGTGATGAGGTAGCCCGAAAGCACGAAGAAGACCTCCACGCCGAGAAAGCCGCCATCGCTCAGCGGCAAGTTGGCATGGTAGGCCATCACCGCGAGCACAGCCACGGCGCGCAAGCCGTCCAGGCCGGGCATGTAAGGCAAGCGCAGATGTTTTTGGCTCATGAGCAAACGGTTCCGTCGAAAGGCTGGGGCTGGCTGCAACCGACGCAGGCGCTCGAAGGAGGGAACTCGCACGCCCTCTGTTTGCCATGCGGGCTGGCGCACGATGCCAAGTATAACCCGAAAAAATTCTCTTTCCTGTCAAGTCGAATGAAAACATTCCCGAAGCCGCTTTCGGGGTACAATTGGCGTATGATGAATTACCTCGCGACGCTCAACCCCCAGCAACAACAAGCCGTCACCACACCGCCTGGGGCAGTGTTGGTGCTGGCTGGCCCCGGTTCGGGGAAAACCCGCGTGCTGACCTACCGCGTGGCCTATCTCATCGGCGCGTTGGGCGTGCGCCCTTTCCATATCCTCGCGGTGACGTTTACCAACAAGGCCGCCCGCGAAATGGAAGCGCGTATCTACGCCCTCCTGGGGGACCAGGCCCGCGGCCTGACCATTGGCACCTTCCACTCGGTTTGCGCTCGCATTTTGCGGCGGGAGGCCGACCATCTCCCCTTCCAGGCCAATTTTGCCATTGCCGATACCGACGACCAGAAGCGGCTCGTCAAGCAGGTGCTCAAGGAACTCGATTACGACCCGAAGCAATATACCCCCACCCGCTTGCAGGCGGCTATTTCGCGCCTCAAAAACGAAGGCCTTTTTCCTGAAGACTTTACCCCGACTACCTACGGCGAAACCATTACCCAACAGGTGTTCGCCGAATACCAGAAGCGCTTGCTGGCTTCCAACCTGCTGGATTTCGACGATTTGCTGCTGTGGACGCGTTACCTGCTGAACACCGTGCCCGCCGCCCGTGAGCGTTATGCCCGCCGTTTTCAGCATTTGCTGGTCGATGAGTTTCAAGATACCAACATGGTGCAATACGATCTGGTGCGTTTGCTGAGCTCTCATCACCGCAATTTGTTCGTGGTGGGCGATGCCGACCAATCCATTTACGGCTGGCGAGGCGCCGATTATCGCAATGTGCAACGTTTCGAGCGCGATTTCCCCGAGGCGCGCGTCATCATGCTGGAGCAAAATTACCGCTCGACCCAGCGCATTTTGGATGTGGCAATGGCGGTAATCGCCCCCCTGCAAGGCAAGCACCGCAAACGCTTGTTCACCGACCGCGGCAGGGGCGAGAAAATCGTGGTGCGGCGCACTTACGACGACCGTGAGGAAGCCCGCTATGTGGTGGATACGATTGCCTCGTTGGTCTCGCGCGGCCAGGCGCGGCCGCGCGATTTCGCCATCATGTACCGCACCAATGCCCAGTCGCGCGTGCTGGAAGAGGCTTTCCTGCGGGCAGGATTGCCTTATCGGATTGTGGGGGCGCAGCGTTTCTACGGGCGTCGCGAAGTCAAGGATGTGGTGGCTTATTTGCGGCTGGCCCACAACCCCGCCGACGAGCCCAGCCTGATGCGGGTCATCAATGTGCCCCCTCGGGGCATTGGCACGAAGACCATCGCCGCGTTGCGCACTGTGGCGCATCGTGCCGGCCTGCCCCCTGGCAACCTGCTGCTTCACATGGCTGCGGCCCCGGAAGATTACCAGGAAGTCTTCGACGCGCGGGCGCGCAAGGCCTTGCTGGCCTTTGCCCGCCCTTTGGCCCAGTGGTATGAACTGGCCCTCACGGCTTCCCCGGCCGACCTCATGGCCGTGATTTTGAACGATGTAGGCTACAAAGACTATCTCCTCGACGGCAGCGAAGAGGGCGAGAGCCGTTGGGAAAACGTCAAAGAGCTCCACGGCCTGGCCCAGCGCTACGCCGAGGAGGGGTTGAGCGCTTTCCTCGAAGAAGTTGCCCTGGTTTCCGACCAAGATACGCTCAGCGACGACGCCGACGCGCCGGTGCTTCTGACCTTGCACGCGGCCAAAGGGCTGGAATTCCCGCAGGTGTTCATCGTGGGGCTGGTCGAGGGGCTGTTGCCCCACAGCCGCTCGTGGGAAGACGACGACGCGATGGCCGAAGAGCGCCGCTTGTTCTACGTCGGCATCACCCGGGCCAAAGACGCCCTCTACCTCACCTACCCGCAAATGCGCATGGTGTATGGCTACGCAGAGCCGAGCGAGCCTTCCCGTTTTTTGGAGGGCATTCCGCTCGAGCTGGTGGAAGGCGACCACCCGCGGGCGGCGGCAAACGGCGGCGGCATGATGGTGAACCGGTGGGAACCCGCCGCCTCGCCGGTGAGCGCGCGCTTTGTCGCCGGCATGAAGGTGCGGCATCCCCGCTGGGGCGAAGGCCTGGTGGTGGGCAGCCGCATCAAAGACGGGGCAGAATTGGTAGATGTGGTCTTCGATAGCGTGGGCCTCAAGCGGGTGGATGCCGTCCTTGCCCGCTTGGAACGGGCGCCATAGCGCCGAGCGCCCGCAGGCCCGCCCACCCCTGACCGAAGGCTTATGCTTGCTTCCGCTCTTCCTCACCCTGCCGACTTGGTGCTGGTGGCCTTTCTGCCCCAGCCCCGAGATTTGGAAATCGCGCGCGTCTTGGGGTGGTATCGCATTCCCCTCGCCACCGCCCCCAAAGTGGTCGCGGTGGATTGGCTGGCGTTTTACCAGCCAGCCGCGTTTGGGGAAGCCCACCGCTGGCGGGTGGAGTGGGCCGCGCCAGTGGAGGGGCATGAGCTGGTGACCAGGGCGGAACTTTTTCGCGACGAACCCCATCACCCGCGCGCACACGAGACTTACTACAAAATTCAATTGGGCGCGCTCCGCCGCTTGCCTCGGCCGATCGCTGCCGGGCGGTGGAAGCGGGTGACGTTCCTCTACACCACCGGCGAGCGGTTGCTGGCGGCAGCCACCCTGCGCGATTTGGTCGTAGAAGGCGAAGAACGCCGCTTGCTGTGGCGCGCCTTGCGGGAACGTGCCAGTCAGCCCTATCGCGCCCGCTCCAGCGACGACGAAATTCCCCCTGAAATCCTGGCGCTGCTGGCGCTGGGGCGGCAAGAGAGGTGAGGATGTTCCAGCGAGCCTTGCAGTGGGACGCGCGCTTGACCCGTCGCCTGCGGATTGCCGAGCGCCCCGGCCCCTTGCGACGGGCTGCCGCGTTTCTGGCGCATTCCGGCGATTCGTGGTTTTGGTTTGCCGGGCTGGCAGGGGTGTGGCTGCTGGGCAGTACCTCTTGGAAGCAGCGCGCCTTGGTAATGCTGGGGAGCGTTTTCGTGCTCGCCGTGCTGGTGTTGGGCGTCAAGTTCACCGTGCGGCGCAGTCGCCCCGCCGGAGAGTGGGGGGCGATTTATCGCGCCACCGACCCGCATTCCTTCCCTTCCGGCCACGCTGCCCGCGCGGTGCTGCTGGCAGTGTTGGCGTGGGGCATGGGGCCGCTGTGGCTGGCCGTGGCGCTGACGGTGTGGGCGCCGTTGGTAGCCCTCGCTCGGGTGGCAATGGGCGTGCATTACCTCTCCGACGTCGTCGCCGGAGGCTTGCTGGGCGCGGCGATGGGGTTTGGCGTGCTGCTTTGGCTGTGACCACGCAAAAATGTGACGTCTTGCACTTTCCGGGGGTGAGGGGCTGCATGGTATAATCTGCGAGAATTTTGTTTTCCCACCTTATCGCTTTGCCGGAGGCCAGCATGGATTTCGCCCTTACCCAAGAGCATAAAATGGTCGTGGACATGGTGCGCAAGTTTGGCGCTGAAGCCATCCCCGTGATTCGGGAATACGACCGCAAGCATGAGCCCGCGCCGCTTCTCCCTCGCATGGCCGAGTTGGGAATTTTAGGCGTGGGCATTCCTGTTAAATACGGCGGCCAGGGGCTGGATTACATTTCGTTGGGGCTGGTATGTGAAGAGCTGGAATACGCCGATTCCACCCTGCGGGTGGTCATGGCAGTGCATATGGGCTTGTGCGCACAGACGATTTTCCACTGGGGCACGGAAGAGCAGAAGCAGAAGTTCTTGGTGCCGCTGGCAAAGGGTGAGAAAATCGGCTGCGGGGCCTTCACCGAGCCGGGGCACGGGTCGGACTTTGCCCACATTCAGATGAGCGCCCGTCGGGAGGGCGATTATTACATCCTCAACGGCGAAAAGATGTGGATTTCGCTGGCGACGTTGGCCGATTATGCCATCGTGACAGCCCGCACCAATCCCGAAGCCGAGAAACCGCACCGCGGGCTTTCCACCTTCATCGTCGATTTGCACTCCCCCGGCATCAAGCGCGGCGACATCAAAGGCAAGCTCGGCGTGCGCGCCGGCTCCACGGGCTGGATTGCCTTCCAAGACGTGAAAGTGCCGGTGGAAAATCGCTTGGGCGAGGAAGGCGAGGGCTTCAAGATCACCATGAGCGCCTTCGACCGCGGCCGCTACACCGTGGCTTCGGGCGCGGTGGGCCTGATTCGCGCCGCCTTGGATGCCAGCGTGCGCTATGCCCGTGAGCGGCAGACCTTTGGCGTGCCCATCGGCCAGCATCAGCTCATCAAGGAAAAAATCGCCCGCATGGCTCGCGATTACGAAATGAGTCGGTTGCTCTACCTGGAAGCCGGCTGGCAGATGAACCAAGGCATTCGGGCTACCCGTTTGGCCTCGATGGCGAAATGGTTCGCGACCGAAGCGGCCTTCCGGGCTGCGCACGATGCTGTGCAGATCCACGGCGCGTATGGTTTTAGCGACGAATACGACGTCGAGCGCTTCTTCCGCAACGCCCGCGGTTCCATTATTTACGAGGGCAGCAGCGAAATCCACACTCTCATCCAGGCCGATTACGCCCTGGGCTACCGCCGCGACAAACCATTGCGCATCGAGCTGCCGCCTTACGACCCGGAGGCGTGGCAATAGCCAAAGTGATGCGGTAGGGCGCCGAGGCTCCCCCGCCTCGCCCGCTACCCACTACCCAGTACCTCAATCTTCTCAGACAACCCTTTTGGATGGAGGAGGTGTACTTTGAAAATCGTGGTTTTCGTCAAAGTCACGCCCGACAGCGCGGCCACAGTGAAAGTGGACGACGCCGGGAACGTGACCTGGGGCGATGCACCCCTGGTGCTCAACCCTTGGGATGAGTACGCCGTGGAAGCCGCTTTGCAGACCAAAGAGGCTCACGGCGGCTCGGTGACCGTGGTCAGCATGGGCGACGAGAGCGCGCTGGAAGCCATTCGTCGCGCCCTGGCCATGGGTTGCAATGATGCCATTCGGGTGGAAGACCCTGCTCTCGCCGAGGACGACACCCTCACCACGGCCAAGGTGCTCAAGGCCGTGGTGGAGAAAATCGGCGATGTGGATATGGTCTTCTTTGGGCGTCAGGCTATCGATGGCGATACCGGCCTGACCCCGCCCCAAACCGCCCGCTTGCTCGGCTGGCCCTACGTGGGGCTGGTGGCTGCCTTCCGGGAAGTCGACCCCGACGGCAAGCAGCTCACCGCCGAGCGCACTATCGAGGAAGGCCGCCAGGTGCTTTCCACCAAACTGCCCGCAGTGGTCAGCGTGGCGAAAGATTTTGGCGAGCCGCGCTACCCCTCGTTCATGGGCATTCGCAAGGCCGCTCGGGCGAAGGTGCCCGTCTGGAGCCTCGCCGACCTGGGCATCGAAGCCCCGGCCGTCAAGGTGCGCTTGCCCCAATTGATGAACCCGCCCAAGCGTGAGGTGGTGTGCGAGTTCATCGAAGGTGAGACCCCCGAAGAGATTGCCGAGAAACTGGCCGACAAAATCCTTGCGGAGAAGGTGCTATGAGCAAGCAGATTTGGGCTTACATTGACCATTTCAAGGGCGAACCCCTGATGCCTTCGTGGGAAGCCGTCGGCGCGGCGAAGATGCTGGCCGAGAAACTGGGCGGCGAGGTGGCCGCGGTGGTGTTGGGCAGCGGCATGGATGCTGTCGTGCAGCAGGCCTTCCACTACGGCGCGGACAAAGTCATCGTGGCCGACGACGCGACCCTCGACGATTACCGCGCGGAGCCTTACGTCGAAACCCTTGCCAAGGCTGCGCAGGAACACGCCCCCGCGGTCGTCCTTTTCCCCACCACCACCCGCGGCCGCGAGCTGGCCGCCATGACCGGCGCCGCGCTGGACGCTGGCGTGATTGCCGACATCATCGAAATGGACGTCGTGGATGGCAAGATCGTCACCACCCGGCCGGTGTACGCTGGCAAACTGCTGGCCAAGGCCGTGGCCGAGGGCGAGCCGCAGATTATCACCCTGCGCGTGCGCGCCTTTGCCAAGCCCGAGCCCGACGAAAGCCGCAGCGGCGAGGTCGTGAAAGTGGACGCCGCCCTGAGCGAAGACGCCATCGCCACTAAGGTGGTGGAATACGCGACTACCGAAGGCGGCGTCAGCCTGACCGAGGCGGCTGTCATCGTCTCCGGCGGGCGCGGGGTTTCCAACAACCCCGATTTGGCCCCGCCCCCCGACATCACCGACGAGAACGAAATCGAGGTGTGGCGCGCCAAGCAAGGCTTCAAACTCATCGGCGAGTTGGCCGAGACCTTGGGCGCTGCCGTCGGTGCCAGCCGCGCCGCGGTGGACGCTGGCTACATCCCCTACGAACACCAGGTAGGGCAGACCGGCAAGGTGGTTTCCCCCGACCTGTACATCGCCTGCGGCATCTCCGGCGCGATTCAGCACCAGGCCGGGATGCGCAACAGCAAGGTCATCGTGGCAATCAACACCGACCCCGAAGCACCCATTTTCAAGCTGGCGCGCTATGGGGTGGTGGGTGATTTGTGGAAGATCGTGCCCGCCCTCAACGAGGCTTTCAAGAAGAAGTTGGGAAAGAAATAAATCGGCACGCGTCGAGACCAATCACAAAGCCGGTGGGCGAGTCCCACCGGCTTTTGGTTTCCGCACGCTGGTTTTGGATGGGTGCGTTGGACGGCGGAGGCAAAGCCATCGCGATTGCGAGGCGGCATGCTGTCATTGGTGTTGGGCAAAGCCTGTTTACACCCACAGCCTCGCTTGCCAGGGTGGGCGGCGGCCGTCCAACAAGATGAATGGCGCGGCTCGCTCGGCCGGAATGCCCAAGGCCCGCAACTGTTTCAGCGACCGCAGCGGGGCCTGCCGCCGCGCTCGCAGCAGCGCCTCGAC
>CAYVHG010000136.1:0-9089 GCA_964450875.1 uncultured Anaerolineaceae bacterium
TACGAAGCCTACCTCGCGGCGCGCGAAACCACGCCCACGGGGCCGCGCGCCAAAACGCCCGCGCCCCAAAAACAAACCGCCCCTCGCAGAGAGGGGCTTTCCAAAAACCAGCGGCGGCGCATCGAGCGGGAAATCGCCGCGTTGGAAGAGGAAATCACCGCGCGAGAAGAGGCCCTGGCCGCACTGGAAACCCGCCTGGCCAACCCGCCCGCCGACCCCGCCGAAGTGCGCCGCCTGGGGGAAACCTACGCTGCCCAGCAAGCCGTCTTGGAAGCCCTCTACGCCCGCTGGGAAGATTTCCACAAGCAATTGGAAGGCTGAGGAAAGCCCGCGGCTCCCCGCTCCCCAGGCCGAGGCCCGAAACGCCCCCAACCGAACGGCCGCCCGATGGGGCGGCTTTACCTTTGCGCTCGCAGCACGGCGCGGATGTCCTCTTCCGACGCCGAGATGCCGACTTGCACTTGGCCTATCTGCAACGGCAGGGCAAAGCGCAGCCGCCCGGCGGTCTTCTTTTTGTCGTAGTGCATGGCCTGCCAGATGGCCTCGGTGGAAATGTTGGTGGGGATGAGGGTGGGCAGGTGCCATGCTTCCAGGGCGGCGGCGATTTCCTTGGCCAATTGTGGGGAAGCCAACCCCAGCCGCGCCGCCAGGCGGGCTTCGGCCACCATGCCAATGGCCACTGCCTCGCCGTGGCGCAGGCGGAAGCCCGAGGCTGCCTCGACCCCGTGGCCGATGGTGTGCCCCAGGTTGAGGGCCGCCCGCTGCCCGCCTTCGTAAGGGTCGGCTTCGATGATGCGAATTTTCACCGCCATACCGCGCGCCACTTCTGCGGTCATGGTTTGTCGTTCTCCGCGCGCGGCCAAGGCAAACAGCGCGGCGTCGCCGATGACGCCATGCTTGACCACTTCGGCCATGCCGTTGCGGAATTCGACCTCGGGCAGGCTGGCAAGGGTTTCGGGGTCGGCCAACACCAGGCGGGGCGGGTGGAACGCCCCTACCAGGTTCTTCCCTGCGGGCAGGTCGGCGCCGGTTTTGCCCCCCAGCCCCGCGTCGGTCATGGCCAGCAGGGTGGTTGGCAGGTTGACCCATGCCACCCCGCGCATGTAGGTGGCCGCGGCGAAGCCGCTCAGGTCTCCGACCACGCCGCCCCCCAGCGCAACCACGGTGCTGCCCCGCTCCAGCCCGGCCTGCAGGAAGCCTTCCCACAGGCGCTGCACGGTTGCCACGGTTTTGTGGGCTTCGCCTGGGGGGAAGACCAGCCGTGCGACGCGATAGCCTGCGCTTTCCAGGGCGTGCTGCACCGCGTCGCCGTGCAGGGCTGCCACGGTGGCATCGCAAACGAGCGCGACCGGCCCGCCCAGCCCCGCCGCCCGCAGCCAGGCCCCTACCCTGTGCCGCACCCCCGGCTGGACGACCACCGTGTAGCCTTCGGGGGCCCACGGCGATGTCATGCCGCGCAGGTGGAAGCGCCCGAAGCGCATTTGGGCTTCCCACAGGGTGGTTTCGAAGGGGCGGTTGTCGGTGCGCAGGCGGTGGGGAAAACTGCGGTAGTGGGCTTCCCGCGCGGTCAAGAGTTCCTGCAAGCGGCGGGCGCGGGCGGCCGCCGACCCGCCCGCCAGCAGCGGGCGCTGCCCGTGGGCGTGCTCGGCGCGTGCCAGCAGGGTCTCGGGGGCGGCTTCCAGCACCAGCACTTGCCCCGCGGCTTCGGCCCGACGCCGGTTGACGGCCTGGAGCAGCGCCCCGCCGCCCAGCGCCACCACTGCGTCCCCTTCCTGCCGCGTGACCGCCGCCAGCGCCTCGCTTTCCATGCGGCGAAAGGCGGCTTCGCCTTCTTCGGCAAAAATGCGCGGGATGGGTTTGCCGGCTGCGGCAGCGATGCGCGCGTCCAGATCGACGAAGGCCACGCCCCAGGCCGAGGCCAGGGCGCGGCCCAAGGTGCTTTTGCCGGAAGCAGGGGGGCCGTAGAGAAAGTATTTCATGGCTGAATGGCCTCGCGAGCAAGAGGCCGCCCGGCTGCCAGCCCGCGCTTTTGTGAATGCCCTCTTATGGTTCGGGCGGCCAGAAGGTGTGGGGTTGCCCGTCGAGAGGGAAGGCGTCGTGGTGCAGGCGGGGCAAGGCGGCAAAGCGGGTTTGGAGTTCGTTCAGGGTGTCGCCGCCGAGGCGTTCGAGGAGGGCGTCGGCGAGCACGAAGGCCAGCGCGGCTTCGACAATGGGCACGGCGCGCGGCACGTGGCAGAAGTCGGAGCGCTCGTAGCGGGTTTGGGCAGGCTGGCCGGTGTGCAGGTCGGCGCTGGGTTGGGGGGCAAGGGTGGTGGCAATGGGTTTGAAGGCCACCCGCACCACGACCGGCTGGCCGTTGGTGATACCGCCTTCCAGGCCGCCGGCGCGGTTGGTGGGGCGTTCCAGGAAGCCTTGCGGGGTGATGGTGATGGCGTCATGGGCTTGGGTGCCGCGGCGGCGGGCGTTGGCGAAGGCTTCCCCAATTTCTACGCCTTTGGCCGAGGGAATGCTGAGCAAGGCCGCGGCCAGGCGGGCGTCGAGGCGGCGTTCCCAATGGACGTGGGAGCCCAGCCCGGCGGGCACTCCCAGCGCGAAGGCTTCGACGATGCCCCCCACGGTGTCGCGGGCTTGCATCGCGGCCCGAATTTCCGCATGGAATGCCTCCGCGGCTGCTGGCGTGGGGGCGCGCACGTCGTTGGTTTCCGCGGCTTGGGCGCGGGCAGCCAACGGGAAGGCGGGGTCGAGCTCGGCTTCGGCTTGGCCGACGGCGCGCACGTAGCCGCCGATGCGAATGCCGAACTGGGCGAGCAAGTGGCGGCACACCGCCCCGGCGGCAACCCGCGCGACGGTTTCCCGCGCCGAAGCGCGCTCCAGCCCCGGCCGCAGGTCGGTGTAGCCGTATTTGAGCGCCGCGGTCAGGTCGGCGTGGCCGGGCCGCGGCACGGTCATGGGCGGGATGGCTTGGCCAGCCCATTGGGGATGGTTGCGGTTTTCGAGCCACAGGCCCAGCGGCGCGCCGGTGGTGCGGCCTTCCAACACGCCGCCCACGATGCGCACTCGGTCGCGCTCGATTTTCATGCGCGGCCCCGCACCGTACCCCCGCTGGCGGCGCGCCAGTTCACGGTCGATCACCGCCGCGGGCAGCGGCAGGCCCGCGGGCAAGCCTTCCAAAATGGCCAGATACCCCGGCCCGTGAGATTCACCGGCGGTCAGCAGCGTCAGCATGGCGGGTCAAGTCTCCTCGGCAATCACCATGCGCCCGCCGCGGGGTTCGTAGTGGTGCGGCCCCTGCGGCACGTGGGGGCTGATTTCCAGCGCTCCGCTGTCCATGGCTTCCCAGATGGCCTGGAAGGGGGCTTTGCCCGCGACCCATTTTTCCACCACCACCATGCCGTGCCCTGGGATGATGGTGAAGGCCAAGGGGCGCGGGTCGTCGGGGTTTTGCAGCGTGTGGGCGCGGCGGAAGGCTTCGACGATGCCTTCCGCCTGGGCGCGCGTCGCGCAGGAAACGGGGAAGTGGTGGTAGGCGGCGCTCATGGGGGCGAATTCCACGACTGTCGGGTCGTAGGAAGCCACGCCGCGATGACCGTGCAGTTTGGACCGCACGACGGGCACCTCGTGCGCTTGCCAGCGCACGCGCGGCAGGGCTTCGTCGATGGCGAACAGCTCGACGGCTTCCGAGGAAGGCGGGTCGTTGCGGCGGCCTTCGACGTGACGCACCCGCGCCCCTTTGCGGTTGGGGCGCACGCCTACGATGACGGCCAGTTCGTCTTCGGTGAGGGCGTCTTTGGCCACGGGGCGGGCGCTGCCGGTAATGGTGGCCACCAACCCGGGGAAGGTGGGTTCCCAGGTGGCAAAACAGCCCTCGCTGTATTGTTCGGAAATGCTGGCCTCTAACGCCGGCACGGCGACCAGGTCGTTGATGCGCACCATTTGGGTGAAAAAGCGGCGTTGGCCGAAGGCTGCGCCGGCGCGCACCATCGCCCGCGGCGTTTCGGCGCGCTGCCATGCCTCGGCGGGGATGGGCGGCGGGACGATTTCGTGGTCGGTGACTTCTTCGGCGCTGACCGCGGTGACCAGCCGCAGGGCGATGTCGGTGTAGAAGGTGTCGGGGTCGGTGAAGGGAATGCGGGGGTAGGCGCCGACCAAGTCGAAGAGGTAGGCTTCTTGGGGGCGGTCTTTCCCCACGGTGAGGATGATGCGGAGCCCTTTGGCCTGGGCTTGGACTACCCGCTCCAGGGCGAGCAGAGGCCCGCCGCGCCGCCCCTGCTCGATGAGGGTGCGGTAGGCTTGGGGCGCCATGCCGGGGTAGGCGAAGTCTTCTGGCCGCGGGGTTTGGCGCGCCAGGGCGGCGGCCAGGTGGTCGAGCGCTCTTCGGAAACGTTCGGGCGATACGGCGACCACGGTGACCACCGTGGGGGTGGTTTGCAGGCGAAAGCGGCGGCGGGCGGTGAACATCAGCGCTTGCCGCCAGTTGAGCGGCTCGCCGAAGGGCGCGGTGGTGAAGATGAGGTTGGTGTCGTTGCGCGGCGGGTCGTCGATGCGGTGGCCCAAGGCGTGGAAGGCATTGCGCAACCCTGTGAGGACCTCTTGCGCCAAAGGGGCGGCGTTTTCCCCTGGCACGAATGCCACCCGCTGGGTCGTCAGCCAGGGATGGATGGGCAGCGTGGGTTTGGTGGGCATGGCTTCCTCCCGCTAAGCAGCAGGGCGGGTTGAAGGCCAACCCGCCCTGTTGAATTCTCGCGAGGCTATTTGGCGTAGTCCACCGCGCGGGTTTCGCGGATCACGGTTACTTTGATTTGGCCGGGGTAGTGCAGGTTTTCTTCGACCTTTTTGGCGATGTCGCGCGCCAGGCGGGCGGCTTCGAGGTCGTCGATGTCTTCGGGGCGCACGATGATGCGGATTTCGCGGCCGGCCTGCAGGGCGTAGCTTTCGCTGACGCCTTTGAAGGCATTGGCGATTTCTTCGAGGGCGCGCACGCGTTTGAGGTAGTCTTCCAGGCTTTCGCGGCGGGCGCCGGGGCGGGCGCCGCTGATGGCGTCGGCGGCTTCCACGATGATGGCTTCCACGCTTTCCTGTTCGACTTCGTGGTGGTGGGCGGCCACGGCGTTGATCACTTTGGGCGAGATGCCGTAGCGTTTCAGGAATTCGGCGCCGATGAGGGCGTGGGTGCCTTCCAGGTTGTGGTCCATGGCTTTGCCGATGTCGTGGAGCAGGCCGCCGGCTTTGGCGACTTCGACGTCGGCGCCCAGTTCGGCGGCGATCACCGCGGCCAGTTTGGCGGTTTCCACGGCGTGGTCTAACTGGTTTTGGCCGTAAGAGGTGCGGAATTTCAGCCGCCCTAAGGTTTTGAGTACGTCGGGGTGCAGCCCGGCTACGCCGGCTTCGTAGGCAGCTTCTTCACCGGCTTCCATGATGATGCGCTCGACTTCTTCCCGCTCTTTGGCGACTACTTTTTCGATGTGTGCGGGGTGGATGCGGCCGTCGAGCACCAGTTTGGCCAGGGCGCGGCGGGCGATTTCTCGCCGCACCGGGTCGAAGGACGACACGGTGACGGCTTCGGGGGTGTCGTCGACGATGACGTCGACGCCTGCGGCCTGTTCGAAGGCGCGGATGTTGCGCCCGTTGCGGCCGATGATGCGGCCTTTCATGTCGTCGGAGGGCAGCGGCACGACCGAGGTGGTGATTTCGGAGACATGCTCGGAAGCCACCCGTTGGATGGCCAAGGCAATCAGGCGGCGAGCGCGCTTTTCGCCTTCTTCTTTGGCTTCGGTTTCGACTTGGCGGATGATGCGGGCCATGTCGGCGCGGGCTTCCTGCTCCACCTCGGCCAGCAGTTGTTGACGGGCTTCTTCGGCGGTCATCTGCGCGATGCGCTGCAGGCGTTCCGATTGTTCTCGGTAGAGGCGCTCGACTTCGTTGGCGCGTTTGTCGAGGGCGCTCTGCCGTTTGTTGAGGGCTTGTTCACGGCGTTCCAGGTTTTCGGCCCGCCGGTCGAGTTCCTGGCGGCGGCGCTGGATGCGTTCTTCTTCTCGGCGGAGCTCCCGCTGCGCTTGTTTGAGGTGCTCTTCGGCCTCTTGGCGGGTGGCCAGGGCTTCGTCTTTGGCGTGGAGCACGATTTCTCGGGCTTCGTCTTTGGCTTGCTGCAGAATGCGTTCGGCTTCGGTGGCGACGTCGGCCAGGCGGCGTTTGTCGGCGCGGGCTTTCCAGCTGTAGCCCGTGGCAATGCCGATGGCCAGGGCCACCAGGAACACAACAAAGAGGGTGATGAGAACGGTTAGTCCATGCATGGCGTTTCCTCGTCGTCGGGGGGAACCTCGGCGGCTGGGGCCGAGGGAGCATCGGGATGGCGTTGCTGCCACGCCCTGAGCACGGCTTCTTTGACGATGTCGTAAGGGAAGCCGCGCCGCGCCAGGTAGGCGCTCATTTTGCGGCGGAATTCGGGCCACGGAAGCCCGCCGTAGCGACGGAGGGCTTTGTGGGCCGCGGCTTCTGCCAGGGCGGTTTCGTCCACGCTTTCCAGGGCGCGGGCGATGGCCTGCTCGGAGAGGCCTTTTTGGCGCATTTCGGCGCGCAGGGCGCGGCGGCCGCGTGGGCGGAAGGTGGTGCGGTCGTTCACCCACGCGCGGGCAAAGGCAAGGTCGTTCACCAGGTTCAGGTCGCGCAGCCGGTCCAGCACGGCGGCGATGTCTTCCTCGGCGACGCCGCGGCGTTGGAGGTAACGGCGAATTTCTTCCTCCGTGCGCGGGCGGTAGCCAAGGTAGCGCAGGGCGCGCTGGTAGGCTTGTTCGCGGGCGTCGGCGGCGCGCAGGCGGGCGATGTCTGCTTCGCTGAGCTCTTGCCCTACCTGCAGCCACGCCGCCACGATGCGGGCCAACCCGAAAGCAAATTCGCCGTCCAGGTAGATGTTGACCCGCTGGGGGTGACGTTGCTGTGCCGTGATGGCGGTGATTTTCGGTGCCATGGTTGCCCTCGCGGGCATGCAAAAAGCCGTGGCACGCGCCACGGCTTCGGACGATACTTAGGTAACACCGACCCGCGGTGGGTAAGACACCGCCGGGGAGGTTGCTGTTGTGTGCCTCGCAGGGGGAGGAGGTAAGCCAAGGGCGATGCCTGCGAGGTTGTTCGTGAGGATAGACAAACCGCGAGAGCGGTATCGGCCTACCCAAACAGCGCTTCGGTGTTCCGTTGACCAGCCGTGGCGGCGCATGGCGAGGATGAAAAGGGGAGAGAACACTGCCATGCGCTCAACATGCCGGGCCTGATGCCCACGAAACGCAGCCCCACGGGGAAGTCGGGCGGCGTTTCGCGCGCACCAGCGGCAGGAAGCCGGTGGTGCGACGCTTCAGCCTTCGGCGGCAGGTTCTTCTGCCGTGCCGAGCAGCGTGTCGCGGATGAGGCTTTCCAGTTCGGCCATCAGGTCGGGGTGGGTGCGCAAGAAGTTTTTGACCTTTTCTCGCCCTTGCCCCAGCCGCATGTCGCCGTAGGAGTAGTATGCCCCGCGCTTGGTGAGAATGTCCAAATTGACGGCCAGGTCGAGGATGTCGCCCTCTCGCGAGATGCCTTCGCCGTAGAGAATGTCGAACTCGGCCTGGCGGAAGGGCGGGGCTACTTTGTTCTTGACCACTTTGACGCGCGTCCGGTTGCCGATGATTTCGGTGCCGGCTTTGATGGCCTGGATGCGGCGGATGTCCATCCGCACGGAGGCGTAGAATTTGAGGGCCAAGCCCCCCGGGGTGGTTTCGGGGTTGCCGAACATCACGCCGATTTTCTGGCGCAGCTGGTTGGTGAAGATGACGGCGGTGTTGGTTTGTTTGATGGCGCCGGAAAGTTTGCGCAGTGCTTGCGACATCAGCCGGGCTTGCATGCCCATCGAGGCGTCACCCATGTCGCCTTCGATTTCGGCGCGTGGCACCAGCGCTGCCACTGAGTCGATGACGATGACGTCCACCGCGCCGGAGCGCACCAGCGTTTCGACGATTTCCAGGGCTTGTTCGCCGGTGTCGGGTTGGGAGATGAGGAGGTTGTCGACGTCGACCCCGATGGCCTCGGCGTAGACCGGGTCGAGGGCGTGTTCCATGTCGATGAAGGCCGCAATGCCGCCCAGTTTTTGGGCTTCCGAAACGATATGCAGGCACAAGGTGGTTTTGCCCGAAGATTCTGGCCCGTAGATTTCGGTGATGCGCCCGCGGGGGATGCCGCCGATGCCCAAAGCGATGTCGAGTGAAAGAGAGCCTGTGGGGATGGCTTCCACATGCAGGTGGTGGGCTTCCCCCAGGCGCATGATCGCGCCTTCGCCGTAGCGTTTGGTGATTTCGGAAACCGCCTGTTGCAAGGCGTTTTGTTTGCCGTCGCTCATGAGTGAAAAAACTCCGTTGCAGTCGAAAGTGAAGAGGTTGACCCAGATCGAAGGTGCTTTACGACCCTCTAAAGTGTACTGCATTCCGGGCATGCTGGCAAGGGCGCGCCCATTGGTGCACTCGATGGAAGCCCCCGATGGGCGCAGGTGTGTTTGTTAGAGTTTTCTAAAAACCTGCCCTGCAGCCCGCTTTTGCCCTGCCTTTGGAGTATACTTTTGGCGAACGAACCGGGGACTGCCCGAATTTCTATGACGAACGTATGATTTTTTACCGCCCTGTGGTAAAATGAAGCCGCTTTTTGCCGAGGGGCAAAAAGTTGTTTTCTTATTTGACCCTATTTCCTGTGGAGGCTTTGAAAGATGGCTGAACGTTTGTTGGACGACCAAATCGTGGAACAGGTCCGCGATGTATTTTCTTCGATAAAGCAAGATGTGGCTCTGGTGCATTTCACCACCACCCGCAGCGACTGCATGTATTGCGAAGAAACCAAGCAGCTGTTGGAAGAGATTGCACCCCTTTCCGACAAGTTGCATTTGGAAGTGTATGACATCGAGGCCGATGCCGAGAAGGCCAAGGCTTACGACGTCGACAAAACGCCAGCGACGGTGGTCGCGGCTTACGACAACGGCGAAATCAAGAATTTCGGCATCCGCTATTTCGGCATTCCTTCTGGCCATGAGTTTAGCTCGCTGATTCAGGATATTCTGACCGTTTCCGAACGCGACTCGG
>CAYVHG010000137.1:0-4998 GCA_964450875.1 uncultured Anaerolineaceae bacterium
CTAACCGGAGGTCAGGGCGCGAAAGGGCCCTGACCACTTGGCTGGGGCTTGGTAAGAGCCAGGGGGGCAAGGCGGGCGCGAGGGGCTTTCTGCAATGCTCAAGCCGATGGGCCTTTGATTTTCGGCGGGGTGCTCCCTGCGATGTTGAGTAGCGGGGGAAGCGGCTATGGTACAATTTTTCCCCGAACTTACCAAGTGGTAACCAGGAGAGGAAAGATGAAACAACGCAACCCGGTGCTGTGGGTGCTCTTTCTCGGCGTGTTGATGGCCGCGCTGGATATTGCCATCATCGGCCCGGCGCTGCCGGCCATTCGCGATGGCTTCCATACGACCGACCGCGCCGTAGTGTGGGTGTTTACCACCTATTTGCTCTTCAACCTCATCGGCACGCCGTTGATGGCCAAACTTTCCGACCGGCTGGGGCGGCGCGACGTGTATATTGCCGACGTGCTGCTGTTCGTGGTGGGCTCGGTGGTGGTGGCGCTGGCCCCGTCGCTGACGTGGGTGATCGTCGGGCGCGGCATCCAGGGTTTTGGGTCCGGCGGCATCTTTCCGGTGGCTTCGGCGGTCATTGGCGATACCTTCCCGCCGGAACGCCGAGGACGGGCGCTGGGCATCATCGGCTCGGTGTTTGGCGTGGCCTTCCTGGTTGGGCCAGTGCTGGCCGGGGTGGTGCTCAAGTTCTTTTCGTGGCACATGCTGTTCTGGGGGCCGTTGCCTTTTGCCTTGCTGCTGATCCCCGCGGCGTGGCGTTGGTTGCCTTCCACGGGCAAACGGGGTAACGGGAAGGCCGATTGGCAAGGGATGTTGCTGCTGGCAGTGTTGCTCAGCAGCCTGGCTTACGCTCTCAATCAATTGGATGCGGCCGACCTCGCCGCGAGCCTGCGTTCGCCCCGAGTGATGGGCTTTTTGCTGCTGGGGGTGGTGCTGGTGCCTGTTTTGGCGTGGGTGGAACGCCGCGCCTCCGATCCCATCATCCACCCGCGGCTGTTTGGCGGGCGGCAGTTGGTGCTGGCCAACGCGTTGGCCTTCGGCGCGGGGGTGGTGGAAGGCAGCATGGTTTTCATCCCGGCGCTGCTGGTGGCGGCCTTTGGGGTGAGCGAATCGAAGGCCAGTTTCATGCTGCTGCCGGTAGTGGCGACGCTTTCCATTGGCGCGCCGTTGTTCGGCCACGGGCTGGATAAGGTGGGTTCGCGCTGGATCATCATGTTGGGCACGGCGTTGGCGGCCGTTGGCACCGCGATGTTGGGCTTTGTGCACCTGAGCACGGCGGTGTTTTACATTGCGGCCATACTCATCGGTTTTGGGCTTTCGGCGCTCTTGGGGGCGCCGCTGCGCTACATCATGCTGGCGGAGGCCCCCGCCGAGGAACGCGCTTCGGCCCAGGCGTTGATTTCGGTGATGACCAAAGTGGGGCAGATGATGACCGGCGCGGTGGTAGGGGCGGTGGCTGCCAGTATGGGCGGCGGCGTGGCGGGTTACGCGGCTTCTTTCCGCGTGCTGGGCGGCATCGCGGTGGTGCTTTTCTTGCTTTCCCTGCTGCTCAAAACGCGAGAAGCCGAGCGAGCAACCCAAAGCCAAACGGCCTGAGGCGCGAGTTGCGGCTTTCCCCTTCTGTGAGCATTTTGTTAAAACCTCCGAGCGGGGGAAGACGGCTGGTATAATTTGCAGTAACGATAGACATCCTTCAACAGTCCCGCACCGCT
This sequence comes from uncultured Anaerolineaceae bacterium, assembly GCA_964450875.1. Taxonomy (GTDB): domain Bacteria; phylum Chloroflexota; class Anaerolineae; order Anaerolineales; family DRMV01; genus DRMV01. The sequence continues at coordinate 1,707 of CAYVHG010000137.1, forward strand.
TGGGCGGGTGGGCGTTGTTGCTACTTAAGTGAACGGAGGTTTCTGTGGATACACCCCCTCGGAGTCGGGCTTCTACCCTTTACCTTTTCATCATTCTCGCCGTGGTGGCCGTGCTGTGGTATAGCTATGCCGGGAAGGGCGGCGAGCAAACGCCCCTTTACATCAATCAGGTGGCTGCCGACCTGCACGCCGGCAAAATCGTCCGGATGGTGGTCAAGAGCACCACGGTCGAGGTGATTTACAAAGATGGCACCAAGCGCAGCGCCAACATCGAGCCGGGTGAAGGCTTCCTGCGGCAGCTGCGCGACCTGGGCGTTCCTGCCAGCGACCTCGCCCCCGACCGCGTCAAACTGGATTTCCAGCCGCCGAGCATCTGGCCAGATATTTTCACCGGTCTGATGTATGTGCTGCCGATCATCTTGGTGGTGGCCATGTTCTGGTATCTGATGCGGCAAAGCCAGGGTGGCGGAGGCGGCGCATTGGCCTTTGGGAAGTCGCGGGCGCGCATGTTCACCGGCGACCGCCCGATGGTGACTTTCGACGATGTGGCCGGGGTGGACGAGGCCAAGGAAGAATTGCAAGAAGTGGTGGAGTTCCTGAAGGAACCCGAGAAGTTCCTGGCGCTGGGCGCGCGCATTCCCAAAGGGGTGTTGCTGGTCGGGCCGCCGGGCACGGGCAAGACGCTGTTGGCCAAAGCCGTGGCCGGGGAAGCGGGCGTGCCCTTTTTCTCGATTTCCGGTTCGGAATTCGTAGAGATGTTCGTGGGCGTCGGCGCGAGCCGCGTGCGCGACTTGTTCGACCAGGCCAAGCGGCATTCCCCTTGCATTGTGTTCGTGGACGAAATCGACGCCGTTGGCCGTCAGCGCGGCGCGGGCTTGGGCGGCAGCCACGATGAGCGTGAGCAGACCCTCAACCAATTGCTGGTCGAGATGGATGGCTTCGACAGCGACACCAACATCATCGTGATGGCCGCGACCAACCGCCCCGACATCCTCGACCCCGCCCTGCTGCGCCCCGGCCGTTTCGACCGCCGTGTGGTGCTCGACCGCCCCGACATGCGCGGCCGGGAAGCCATCCTCAAAGTGCACGTCCGCGGTAAGCCGATTTCCCCAGAAGTGGACTTGAAGGTGCTGGCGCGCTCGACGCCGGGCTTCGTGGGCGCCGATTTGGAAAACTTGGTCAACGAAGCGGCCATCTTGGCGGCGCGCCGCAGCAGCAAAGTGGTGGAGCAGCAGGATTTCGAAGAGGCCATCGAGCGGGTCATCGCCGGACCGCAGCGCAAGAGCCGCGTGATCAACGAAGACGAAAAGCGCATCGTCGCTTACCACGAAGCCGGCCACGCGGTGGTCATGCAGGCCCTCCCAGAAGCCGACCCGGTGCACAAAGTCTCCATCATCGCCCGCGGCATGGCGGGGGGCTATACCCTCACCCTGCCGGAAGAAGACCGCACCTTGATGTCGCGGCGGAAGGTGTTTGCCGATATGGTCGGGTTGATGGGCGGGCGAGCCGCGGAAGAGCTGGTGTTCGACGATATTACTTCGGGCGCTTCCAATGACCTGGAACGCGTCACGCGCCTGGCGCGCACGATGGTGATGCGCTGGGGCATGAGCGACAATCTGGGGCCGCTGGTCTACGGCAAGAAGGAAGAATTGGTCTTCCTGGGCCGGGAAATCGCGGAACAACGCGACTATTCGGAAACGATTGCAGAGCAAATCGACGCCGAGGTGCGGCGGTTGGTGAACGAGGCTTACGCGCAGGCCAAGAGCCTCTTGCAGAAATATCGTGACAAACTGGATGCGGTAGCCCAGCGGTTGCTGGAGGAAGAGACGCTTTCTCGCGAGGAGTTCGAGGCCATCTTCCCGCCGCCAGTGCCCAAACACGCCACCCCGCGGCCGAAAAGCAGCAACGCTTGAGCAATGGCTAAGGGAGAACTCTCACCTTTGACGATCCTCAAACCACCGCCGCAGCAACCTTTCATCGCTGCGGCGGTGGTTGTGCATGTGGGATGGCGTCACGAACCCCCGGCCGTGGCGGGCATCAGTCACTATCTTGAGCACGTCCATTACCTCGGCTCGCGTCGTTACCCCAACATCGATGCTGTTACAGCGCGCTATGGCCTCCAAATTAATGGCCCGACCGAGGCTGAAAGCACCACCTTTGCTTTTACCGCCCTGCGAGAAGATTTTTTCGCCGTCTTGCCGGTGCTGCTGGATATGGTCTTTCACCCGCGCTTCGAGCCGCAAGCCGTCGAGAGCGAGCGCCAGCACGCCGATGTAGGCGTTGCCCCTACCGATTATACGCCGTGGGAATGGGTGGAAGTCAAGGCCGATGACCTGCTTTTCGGCACCGACGTCTTGACAAGTTTAGGCACGCCGCAGTCGATGGCGGCCATGACACTGGAAGATCTGCAAGCATGGCAGCAGCGTTATTACCATTGGGGCAACAGCCATTTGCTGGTGGCTGGCGATGTGGATGCCGCTGCGTTGCAAGAAACGGTGGCAGCGGCCCAAGTGCCTGTTAGCGGAGAGCGGCCCACGGTGGTGCACCGCCGCCACGGGCACCGTTGGTATTACGAACAGCGCCCGGAGGTGCACAACCCCGAGATGTTTCTGGCCTTCCGCTTTCCGGCGCACCATGATTTGGTGCCTTATCACCTTCTTAGCGTTCTCTTGGGAAACTACGCGTACGCCCCTGTGTTCCGTCCCTTGCGGCAGGAAGCCCCGGTGGCCTATATGCATGCCAGCAACCTGCGGGTGCTTTCAACCGAAGGGCGATTGGGCTTTTACGTCGGGTTGGCGCGGGCAGGCGAGGAAGACCAAGCGTGGGGGCGTATCCTTCAGGTGTTGCGGGCTATCAAGCGTCGGCCGGTTTCGGAAGAAACGCTTGCGTGGGCCAAGCGAGTTTTCCGCATCAACTTGCTGCAGCAGGCTTCCACACCCATGCGAGCGCTGCGCTTTCGGCGTGCTTGGGGGCAGTGGGAACGGCCTTTCCCAGGTTTTCGCGCCCTCGCGTCGCGAGCCGAAGAGGTCACCGCACAGGATCTGCAACGCCTGGCGGCTTCCCTGTTGGTGCCAGAGCGGGCTTTCCTCGCAATGGTGGGGCCTTCCCCCACACCAGACGTGGCGCACTGGCTCGCGGCGTTAGGAGATTAACTTTCCCCAAAAACCTTGTTGCGCACTTGTTTTTTGGCTATAATGGCGCACCCAGCGGTGTGAATGGCGAGAGCCTCACCACCGCTTTTCGTTATCTATCTCGGCTGTTGCCAGCCAGAGGAAGGGGCTATGAGCACAAC
>CAYVHG010000138.1:0-9544 GCA_964450875.1 uncultured Anaerolineaceae bacterium
GTGCTGAGGCCGTCACGCGCTGCCTGGGCTGGCGCGAAAGGCGGCGTGCGGCTTCCCCCAACTCACTTTCATAAGGAGATGACCTATGGAACTGCGTAACGTGCCTGGCCCCAAGGCCAAAGCCATTTTGGCGCGCGACCGGCAAGTCATTACGCCCGCCGTGGCACGCGTCGCCGACTTCGTGATGTCGCATGGCAAGGGCGCGGAAGTGTGGGATGTCGACGGCTACCGCTACGTCGATTTGATCGCCGGAATCGCCGTCAACTCCACCGGCCATAGCCACCCCAAAGTTGTCAAAGCCATTCAAGAGCAGGCCGAGAAGTTCCTGCACATCTCCGCCGACTATTACCACGAATTGTGGACGCGGCTGGCCGAACGCCTGAACGACATCGCCCCCTTCGAAGAACCGGCGATGGTGTTCCTGGCCAATTCCGGCGCCGAAAGCGTCGAGGCTGCCCTCAAAGTCGCCAAGAATTACACCAAGCGCAAGTTCTTCATTGCCTTCCTGAGCGCCTTCCACGGCCGCACCATGGGGGCGCTGGCTTTCACCGCCAGCAAGGCCGTCTATCGCGCCAACTACTACCCCTGGATGCCCGGCGTGATCCACGTGCCCTACCCCGACGCCTACCGTCCGGTGCTGGTTTCCAAACCCGGCGAAGATTACGGCGAAACCGTGGTGCGCTACATCGAAGAACAGATTCTCGACAAAGTGGTGCCGCCCGATGAGGTCGCGGGCATCATCGTGGAACCCATCCAGGGCGAAGGCGGCTATGTCGTTCCGCCTGATGGCTTCTTCCCCGCGCTGCGGAAACTGTGCGACAAATACGGCATCTTGCTCATCGACGACGAGGTGCAGGCCGGTATGGGGCGCACCGGCAAATGGTGGGCTATTCAGCATTGGGGCGTGGAGCCCGATATCGTGTGCTCGGCCAAGGGCATTGCTTCGGGTGTGCCGATGGGCGCTATCATTGGCCGCAAGCACATCATGGAAACCTGGCCGCCCGGCGCTCACGGCAACACCTACGGCGGCAACCCGCTGGCTTCCGCCGCAGCCCTGGCCACCATCGACTTGATCGAGCAGGAATACATGCAAAACGCCGCCGAGTTGGGCGCTTATGCCTTGGAACGCCTGCAGGAAATGGCCGCCCGCCACCCCCACATCGGGCAGGTGCGCGGCAAGGGCTTGATGATCGGCGTGGACTTCGTGCGCGATCGCGAAAGCCGCGAATATTACCCCGAATTCCGCAACAAGATCGTCGAGTACACCTTCCGCCTGGGCGCGCTGATGATGGGCTGCGGCAAGAGCACCGTCCGCCTGGCCCCCCCGCTGGCGATTACCAAGCCGCTGCTGGACGAAGGTCTGGAAATTTTCGAAGAGGCCATTCGCCTGACCGAACAAGACCTCGGCTAACCCGCTCCCTTTTCCGGGCATCAGGGCGCCGAATGCCGTAATGTCCTGATGCCCGGATGCTCCGGCACGCCAAACCTTCCATGCTACCTGATTTTCGCATTCACCAACGCGATTCCCTGCTCGAAATCACCCGCGCCCTCACCCAGGAACTCGACCTGGACAAGCTGCTGGCGCAAATTTTGCGTTTTGCGGTCGAAATGTTGGCCGGGCAAGCGGGGCTGATTGCGCTGCGCCAGGAACACCGCGGGTGGGAAGTGGCCGCAGCACACGGCATTCCCTCGGCGTTTCTCAAGCATGTGGAATCGCTGTTGGAAGACGTGCCCCTGCATGCAGACGCCGCCCGCCATGAGCTCCCTGAAGTGTATCGCCGCCTGGAAGCCCTCACCCGCGCCGCCAGCCTGGGCCTGTTGAGCGGGGTGGGGTTGCCGCTCATCTTCCACGAGCAGGTCATCGGGGTCATTTTCATCTTCCGCAGTTATGCCGGCGTGTTTTCCGCCGACGACCGCCTCTTGCTGCAAAGCTTTGCCGACCAAGCCGCCATTGCGGTGCGCAACGCCCAGCTCTACCAGCAAGTCAAGCGCGAAAAGCACCGCCTCGACGCCCTGCTCGACGCGGTCGCCGACGGCATGTTCATTCTGGCCCCCGACCACACCATCGAGCGCTGTAACCCGGCTTTTGCGCGGCTTTACGGCGCGCCGCGGGCGGCCATTCGCGGCCGCAAACACGAAGAAATCATCCGCTGGCAGCATGTAGAGCACGGCCTGCCGCTGGAAGTCGCCGAGGCCGGCGGGTGGCCGCTGACCCCGCGGGCCACGCTTTACGTCCAGGGCGACCTGCTGCGCCCCGACGACTTGCCCCCCCTGCCCGTGGGCATTACCTATGCCCCTGTGGTGGATGCCGAAGGCCGCTTGGTCAACATCATCGCCACGGCCCGCGACATCACCCACTTTCGGGAAGCCGAAGAGCTCAAATCGACCTTCATTTCCATCGTTAGCCACGAACTCAAAACGCCCATCGCCCTCATCAAAGGCTACGTCAGCACGCTGCGGCGCGAAGATGTCCGCTGGGACGACCGCATCGTGCAGGAAAGCCTGGAAGTCATCGAAGAGGAAGCCGACCGCCTGGCTCAGCTGGTCGAAAGTCTGCTGGAAGCCTCGCGCTTGCAGGCCGGGGCGGTGGAATTGCACAAAGGGGAAGTCTCGCTGCATCACCTGGCCGCCCGCCTGACGCGCCGGATGGCGGTTTCCGACCCAAAACACCGCTACGAAAACCGCGTGCCCGCCGATTTCCCCATCGTAGAAGCCGACGAGCAACGGATGGAGCAAGTGCTTTCTAACCTGCTTTCCAACGCGGCCAAATATTCGCCCGAAGGCACGGCCATTTGGGTCGAGGGAATGACCCGCCCCCACCAGGTGGTGGTGTGCGTGCAAGACGAAGGCCCCGGCATTGCAATGGAAGACGCCCCCCACATCTTCGACCGCTTTTACCGCGCCCACGACGCCGTCAAGCGCACCAAAGGGGCCGGATTGGGGCTTTACCTCGCGCGCGCCATCGTCGAGGCTCACGGCGGGCGCATTTGGGTGGACCCCAGCGAGCGGGGCGCACGCGTGTGCTTTTCCTTGCCCCGCTAACCAAAGACGGGTACACTTGCACTCGCCTTTCGTAGGCCGGCGCGGGCGGTGGCCGCGCGCGGCGCTTTCCACGAAACGCACTCCGCATTCCCAATCGAAGAGGATTCCTATGCCCAAAACGCAAATTCCATGCCCACAATGCGGCCAACCGGTAACGGCCGAAATCCGCCAGGTGTTCGACCTCAACGAAGACCCTCAGGCCAAGCAAACGCTGCTCTCGGGCGCCTTCAACATCATCCAGTGCCCCTACTGCGGCTTCCAGGGGCGTGCCGAAACCCCCATTGTGTACCACGACCCCGAAAAAGAGCTGCTGCTCACCTATTACCCCCCCGCGCTGGGGCGCAGCCGCGACGAGCAAGAAAAGGCATTGGGCGCGGTGCTCAACCAGATCATCAACCGCTTGCCCCCCGAAAAGCGCAAAGCCTACCTGCTGCAGCCTCAAACCATGCTCACCTTCCAGGGCTTGGTGGAGCGCATTCTCGAGGCCGACGGCATTACCAAAGAAATGCTAAAAGCCCAAGAAGACCGCATTCGGCTCATCGAACGGCTGATGACCGCGTCGGGCGACGACGTTCGCAAGGTGATTTTGGAACAAGAAAAAGCACTGGTCGACGCCGATTTCTTCCTGTTGCTCCAGCGGCTCATCGAGGCTGCCAGCCTCGGCGGCGACCGCCGCAGCGCCGAAGCCCTGCTGGCCGTCTACAACGCCGCAGTGGAACACAGCGAGTACGGCCAGCAAATCAAAGCCCAGCAAGAAGCCGTCAAAGCCGTCGAGGAAACCATCCGCAAGCTGGGCGCTCGCCCCACCCTCGACGCCGTGGTCGATGCCTTCATCGCCGCGGCAGACGACGATCTGCAACTGCAGGCCTTGGCGGGCACCCTGCGCCCCGTGATGGACTACACCTTCTTCCAGCGGCTCAGTGAGCGCATCGAAGCGGCTTCGGGCGAGGAAAAGGCGCGCCTGCAACGCCTGCGTGAACGCCTGCTGAAGCTGGGCGAACAATTCGACGAAATCCTCAACAAAGAGCTGGAAGCCCGCCGCCAGCTGGTCGAAAAAGTGCTTCAGGCCGAAGACATCGAAAAAGCCCTGCAGGAAGCCGCCCCCTACATCGACGAGGTTTTCCTTGGCCTGCTGGAAGAAGCCCTGCAAGAAGCCCGCAAGCAGGGCGACCTTCAGCGCAGCGCCCGCATCAACCAAGTGCTCGAAACGCTGGATAAAATGTTCGCACCGCCGCCAGAGGTAGCGCTGATCGAAGACTTGCTCAAAGCCCCCGACGAAGCGGCGCGCCACAAACTGCTGGAAGACCACCGCAACCTGGTGAACGAAACCTTCGTGCAGCAAATGGCAGCCCTGGTAGGGCAGCTGCAACAACAAGGCGCCCCGGCCGAAACCGTCCGGCGCGCCCACGAAGCCTACCAACAAGCCATGCGCTACTACATGAGCCACCAGGTCCACTTATAACCCGCCGAGCGAGGCTTCCCAAGGGAAAGGCCGCGCAGAGGGGCGGGGAGAACGCCCCGCCCCTACGGCATGCGGGTTTCCGGCGGCACGGCGATGACCGCGGCGACATCGGTGGTTTCCCGTTGACCGGCCAGCCCCATGACCAAGTGATACAACGCCCACAGCTCCAGCGCAAAGGGCAAATAGCCGCCATACCCCAACAACGGCATCTCGAAAACGTGCCAAAAACCCACAAAGGGGACGTGATACACCCATTTGGGATATGCGAAATAATTCCACATTTCCCAGAAAAAGGCTGTGACCAGCACACCAACCCACAGCGTGTAAACCGGCTGCCAGTTGCGCCGCGCCGTCCAGCGAAGCAGCGCAGGGAAACCCAGCCAGGCGTTGAGAGGCTCGATCACGAAATACACCGAAAGCCACAAAAAGGGGAAACAATAGCGCGGGAAGGCGAGCAACAGCCCCAGCATCACCCACCCACCGAGGAAAGCCCCCCACAGCACCGCGGAGGTGGGCGACACGCGCGGGCCTTTCAGCGGCCTGTCGAAAGGCGGGAACGTGCGCACCAACTGCGCCGTGCCAAACACGGCGGGCATCACCGTCGAAAAGCTCAGCGTCGCCAAGAGGGCATACTGGGTAGAGGTAAAAAACTCCCTCCCCAAGTAAAGCCAATTCTGCGTGCGCAGGTTGAGCGCCTCGAACAACCACCATGCCGGCGCGGAAATCACGAACAACAGCACATAACGCCGCGGCGAGCGGCTGAAGAGCGACTCCCCGCGGCGGCAGAACGTCAGCGCATCGACGGTGAGGGCATAACCCAACCACAGCGGGAAAAAAGCCCATTGGGTGCGCAGGCCAGGCCAAAACCAGTTAAGCGGCCAAAAAACGGCCACCAGCGCCGCCCCCAACCAGCCGCGACGGGGCAGAGCGCGACCTTTACAAAAAGAGAACATGAGCAACCTCGCAGAGAGAAAACGACGACACGGATGATGCCTTAAACTTTTATCAGAAATCCGTAAAATCTGGAAGAGCAGGCTGGCGAAGGGGGAAACTTTGGTAGAATGTAAGCAGGTTCCGTAGCGCCACTCATGAAGGAAACAGCCTTTAGGCTGGTTTCCCGACGGCAAGCGACCCAAGCATCAAGGAAACGTGTGAAGGAGGCAGTACCGTGGCCGGAATGGAACGGTTCACCCAAAGGGCTCGGCGAGTGCTGAGCCTGGCGCATCAGGAAGCCGAACGGATGCGCCATTCCCAAATTGGCAGCGAACACCTGCTGCTCGGCCTGGTCCGTGAAGAAGGCGGCGTGGCCGGGCGGGTTTTGCGCGAATTGGGGCTGGAGCCGCAGCGCGTGCAGGAAATCGTTGCGCGGCTGGTCGGCCCCGGCGACTACACCGGCGGCCAGATCGACCTGGCCCCCGAAACCCAGGCCGTGCTGCGCTACGCGCTGGAAGAGGCCACACGCCTGGGGCATCAATACATCGGCACCGAACACCTGCTGCTCGGCCTGCTGCGCATGCCCGACAGCACCGCAATGCGCGTGCTGCACCGGCTGGGCATCACGCCCGACCAAATTCGGCGGCAAACCCGTCGGGTGCTGCACGAAACCGGCAGCATGACGCCCACCCGCCCCGAAAGCGGGCGGCGCGGCAAAAAGGAGCAGAAAAAAGCCTCGCTCCTCGAACAACTGGCCACCGACCTCACCGCCCTGGCCGAAGCGGGCGAGCTCGACCCGGTGATCGGGCGGGAAACCGAAATCGAGCGCGTCATCCAAATTCTGGCGCGCCGCACCAAGAACAACCCGGCCCTCATCGGCGAGCCCGGCGTAGGCAAAACCGCCATCGTCGAGGGGCTGGCCCAGCGCATCGTGGAAGGCAACGTGCCCGCACCGCTGTTGGGCAAGCGCGTCCTCCAGTTAGACGTCGGCTCGCTGGTCGCGGGCACCATGTATCGCGGCCAGTTTGAGGAGCGGCTGAAACGCGTCATCGACGAGCTCAAAGCCTCTGAAGCCATCCTCTTCATCGACGAATTCCACATGCTGGTGGGCGCAGGTGCAGCCGGTTCGGCGGTGGATGCCGCCAACATCCTCAAACCGGCCCTCTCGCGCGGCGAACTGCAAGTCATCGGCGCCACCACGTTGGACGAATACCGCAAATACATCGAAAGCGACTCGGCGCTGGAGCGCCGCTTCCAGCCCGTGATGGTAGACGAACCCTCGGTGGAAGAGACGGTCGAGATCCTCAAAGGCGTGCGGCCGGTATACGAAGAACACCACCACCTCAGCATTTCCGACGAGGCGCTCGAATCGGCCGCGCGGCTCTCGGCGCGCTACGTCAGCGACCGCTTCTTGCCCGACAAAGCCATCGACCTGGTCGACGAAGCGGCTTCCCGCGTGCGAATGTACAAAAGCCCCACTGCCCAACAAAGCCGCTCGTTGATCGACGAACTGCGCCGCTTGCGCGAAAACCTGGCCCTCGCACTGGAAAACAACCAATCCGAAGAGGCTTACGCCCTGCAAGAGAAAATCCGCGCTGTAGAAGCCGAACTGGAACAGCTGCGCGTGGGCTGGGACCGAGCGACCAGCCCGACGGTCACCTCGGAAGACATCGCCGAAGTGGTTTCGATGTGGACAGGCGTCCCCGTAACCCAGCTCGCCAACGAGGAATCGGAGCGCCTGTTGCACATGGAAGAAGAGCTCAAACAGCAAATCGTCGGGCAAGACGAAGCCATCGAGAGCATTGCCAAGGCCGTTCGGCGGGCGCGAGCCGGGCTGAAAGACCCGCACCGCCCCATCGGCTCCTTCCTGTTCCTCGGCCCCACCGGCGTAGGGAAAACCGAACTCACCAAAGCGCTGGCGCGCTTCATGTTCGGCAGCGAAGATGCCCTCATCCACCTCGACATGTCCGAATTCATGGAGCGGCACACCACCAGCCGCTTGGTAGGTGCCCCGCCGGGCTATGTGGGCTACGAGGAAGCCGGGCAGCTCACCGAAGCCATCCGGCGCCGCCCTTACGCCATCGTGGTCTTCGACGAAATCGAAAAGGCCCACCCCGAAGTCCACAACATGCTGCTGCAAATCATGGAAGAAGGCCACCTCACCGATGCCAAAGGCCGCAAAGTGGACTTCCGCAACAGCATCGTCATCATGACTTCCAACGTCGGCGCGGACATGATCAAGCGGCAAACGTCGCTGGGCTTCCGCCTGCAACGCGACCAAGCCCTGGAAGAGCGGCTTTCGTATCAGGAAATGCGCAAGAAGCTCCTGGAATCGCTGAAGCGCGTCTTCCGCCCTGAGTTCATCAACCGCGTCGACGCGGTCATCGTCTTCCGCTCGCTGAGCAAAGAAGACATCCTCAAAATTGTGTCGTTGGAATTGGGGAAAGTGCGCTCTCGGCTGGCGGAACAAGGGCACACGCTGGAAGCCACCCCGGCGGCACTGGAACGCCTGGCCGACTTGGGTTACGACCCCGAAATGGGGGCGCGCCCCCTGCGGCGGGTCATCCAGCAAAAGGTAGAAGACCCCATCTCGGAAGCCTTGTTGGCCGGTGCGTTCGCCGACGGCGTAGGCATTGTGGTCGACGTGGACGAAGAAGGCGAAATCGTGCTGCGCCCAGCCGAGGAAACCAGCGAGGAAAGCCCGCCGGCGCTTCCGCTGCCCGCGTAAAGCCGCGGCGCTCCTCCGGCCGAGGTCTTCGCCAGCAAGTAAACGAACAACGGTGCCTTGGCATCGGCAAATACCCGGCGATAACGGTGCCCCAGTGTGTCCCAGACCACTGGGGCATCGAAGTCAGGGCGAGTGACGATGAGCGCGCAAGGGTCGAACGGCGGCCAGGCAGCCGCGAAGCGCGCCGTGGGGTTGGTGACGAGGACGTGCTCGAGCCGCAGCCCCGGCTTGGCAGGGCTCAAGAGATACCAAAAGAGGTATTCCAACCCATTGGCATCGGTATACAATCCAATTTGGTCACAGTGCGTCTGCTCCAAAACCGTCATCGCCTGGAGGTAAGGCCGCCGAAGAAGCGGCACAGAGAGGAACAGACGCTCATCGGGAGACAAAGAGCGTATATCGCTGGCTCCATGCAACGAGCGCTGCATGTTTTCGAACAAGGGGCGGGGCACCAGGGTCAAGATTGTGAGCAGCACCAGCACGGTCGCCCACTTGCGCCTTTGGGTAGCCCGCTGGAGCAACCAGACCACCACCGGCACGCTCATCAGCAGCCAGGGGAGTTGCAGGCGGGTAATCCAGAGTTGCCATTTAATCAGAGCGGTGAAAAGCCCCCAGGAAGCCCACAAAACCAGGGTGTACGCGCGCAGGGTGCGGTCGCCTTTCCAAAAGGCCAGCGGGGTGGCCAGCAAGAGCACCAGCAAGTAAGTAAATGCCCCTGCTTCGTCCTCCTTGGGTATCTTGCCTTTGGGCACGCGAAAAACATGCCCTTGCTCGGTGAAACGAGGGTCAGAAGGATCCAAATGCAGCAAGTGTTGGTGAACCCATACCACGCCGTGCTCGATGGGGGTAGCCAGCGAAAAGGCCGTATAAGGGATGTAGGGATACCCCGCCGACGCATTGGAAGCCATTTGGCGCAGGTTGTTCGACGCCCAGCCGCGCAGGTCCGCGCCTTCCACGAAGTAGAACTGCCGCACACCCTGCGAGCCAAATGGAGAACCGAAAACCGACCAATTTCGATACCACGGTCCGAGCACCAACGAACCCGTCAATGCGGCTGCCAAAGCCAGCCAACGCCAGCGCCTGTCGCGCAACATCAGCGCCAGCCACCACAGCCCGAAGGCAAACAACCAGGGGTAAGCGGTGCCCTTGGTACGGAGGGCAAGCCCCAAGGCCAACGCACCGCCCAGCAGCCAGTAGGGGTTACGCGAACGCCGGTAGAGCAACACCGCATAGAGAAAACCCACCGCCCAATACGAGACAACCAAGTCGTTCTGCGTGCTGGAGGCTTGCAAAATCGCCATCGGGATCGCCGCAACCGCCCACCGCGCCCACACACTACTAACGCTCGGCACCACCAATTGCACGAACTCCGGCAACAC
>CAYVHG010000139.1:0-14102 GCA_964450875.1 uncultured Anaerolineaceae bacterium
TTGGGCGCTGATGGAATGGTATCAAGGGGAATCCAAACGCGCTTTCGAGATATTGGAAGAAGGCTTGAGGCATGTCACGCGGCGGCGCGGCCGTGCCACCCTGCTTTCCGCTAAGGGCGGCTTTCTGGCGCAAGCGAAAGACTACGCCGCGGCCGAAGGCGCGTTTCGGGAGGCCCTGGCCTTGGATCCTCGAAATTTCCACACCCATTATCATTTCGCAAGGAAGGTGTTGCTCAAAACAGGGCGAAGGGAGGAAGCATGCCATCACCTTCAGCAAGCCCAAAACCTGCGCCCGCGCAAGCGCCGGGACCAGGAACGAATCCGCCGCGCGCTGCGGCAGCACTGCGCGGACGAGGAGCCAAGTGAGTGAGCAACGAGTGGAGGACAGTGTCTGAAAACCACGACCATTTCTGCACCCATGAACTTTTCCCCCGGCTCCCTGCGGCTCCCTGGCCTCCGTCCGCGGGCGGGAGTGGGTCGTGCTGCTCGGTGCGGCCGCGGCCCTCTCGATTCGTCCCCCTGCTCATGGCCCTGCGCCTGACCCCGCCCGCCTGCTGATTGCCGATGACGTGGGCGTGGGCAAAACCATCGAAGCCGGGCTGATCGCCCGCGAAATGCTCGACCGCGGCGAAGTCCGCAACCAGTTGTACTTTCTTCGTTGCACTTCCTCCTGGTCGCAGGTTAATTCCCCTGGGTAATGTTTTACCCACCAGGTCAAGCACAATCACGTAGTGCCAAAATCCTCCCCCCTCTGCAAAAAAACGCGGTAAAATGGGGGTCCGTGGCTTGCGGGCGGCGACGCATCCTTCCGCGTCATCCCTCTCCCCCCGCGTTGAGGCCGCTTTTTTGCCTTCGGTGGGGCTTGCCCCCGATAAAACCCATCCCAACGCAAGGAGAGACGAACGCTATGGTTCGCATTCGCTTACGCCGTGTAGGCGCTCGCAAACAGCCCAGTTACCGCATTGTGGCCGCCGATAAAGAGGCCAAGCGCGATGGCCGCTTCCTGGAAATCCTCGGGTTCTACAACCCCCGAACCGACCCGCCCACCGTCACCTTGAAAGAGGACCGCGTCTACGACTGGATGATGAAAGGCGCGCAGCCCAGCGACGCGGTGCAGAAGATCTTCCGCATGGTGGGCTTCTACGACCGCTACGAGCGGTTCAAGAAAGGTGAAGCCCTGGAAACCCTGTTGCAGGAATCGGCTGAGACGTTGGCGAAATTCAACGCCAACCCCAAAACCTCAGACGCTGCCTTGAAAGGCGCGCAAAAGCAGGCTGCGTAATTTAGAAAATGCGGGCAACGCGCCCGCATTTTTGCCAATTTCGGAGGAACGTTGTGAAAGAGCTGGTGGAATACATCGCCCGTTCACTGGTCAACGACCCCACCCAGGTGCATGTGGCCGAAGTGCGCGGCGGTGCAACGGTGCATCTGGAACTGCAAGTGGCCAAGGAAGACATGGGGCGCGTCATTGGCAAAAACGGCCGTGTGGCCAATGCCATGCGGGCGCTGTTGGAAGTCGCCGCCGCCCAGGAAGGCAAACACTTCACGCTGGATATCGTCGAGCCCCAATGAGCAAGAACTCCCGCCCGGCTTACACTTACCACCTGCCCTCTTCCAGCGGCTCGTCTTCGGATGAGCCGCTGTATTTAGCCGTGGGCAAGCTGCGCCGCCCCCACGGTGTGCGCGGCGAAATTCGGATGGAAGTGCTCACCGACTTCCCCGAGCGGCTGCAGCCCGGCACCACGGTGTACGTCGGCCCGCGGCGGCTGCCGCTGCGCATTTTGAGCGCCCGCTGGCACGGTGACTTCCTGTTGCTGACCTTCGAGGGCTACCCCGATCGCGATCGCGTGGGGCTGTTGCGCAACATGCTGGTCACCGTGCCGGCAGAAAGCCTTCCCCCTTTGGAGGAAGGCGAATTCTACTATCACCAGATTTTGGGGCTGCGGGTGGTGACCGACGAGGGCGAGGCGCTGGGCACGGTGACCGAAATCATGGAAACCGGCGCGAACGACGTCTTCGTGGTCACCGACGCGGATGGCAAGGAAGTGTTGCTGCCGGATATCGACGAGGTGGTGCTGGAAATCGACCTGCAAGCGGGGGTGATGCGGGTGCATCTCTTGCCCGGCCTGCGTTAAGCCCTTCTGCCTCGGCCTGGCGAGCGCCTGAGGGCGCGGCTATTCGCCCCGCACCGCGTTGAGGAAATCGGCCAGCAGGCCGTAGGCCGTGGTGTGCGGGCCGGGGTCGTCTTCCCGCAGCGAGAGCGCACCCAGCACATCGGTTTCGAAAGTGACGATCGAAGAAGTGCCCATCACGCCGTACAGGGGGGAGCTGGCGTCGACGAGCTGCGGCGCGACGCGGGCTTCGATGCCGTTGCCGGTTTGGCGCGCTTCGCAAACCAGCTTCCAGCGCTGACCGTGGGCAGCGGCTTCTTGAACGTCGCGCAAGGCAATGCCGCCAATGCCCTGCCGAGCGACTTCCTGCGGCTTCAACGGCACCCCCATCAGCACCGTGACCAACGCCGCCACTTTGATGGCAGCGTCCCACCCGTCGACGTCGCCGCTGGGGTCGGTTTCCGCAATGCCGATGCGCTGCGCATAGGCCACCGCTTTGTCGAACGTCTCGAGATGGGTTTCCATGCGGGTGAGGATGAGGTTGGTGGTGGAATTCAAAATGCCGCGGAAGGCTTTGAGCTCGGCCGCGGGCAGGGCTTCCCGAAAGAGGGAGAAAATCGGCATACCATCCATGACGGACGATTCGAAGAAAAAGCGACGGCCATGTTGGGCGGCGAGGGCTGTGAGGTCGTGGTAAGCGTGCACCACGGGCCCTTTGTTGGCCGTGGCGACGTGCATGCCCCGAGAGAGCGCGCGGCGAATGTGGCTGACCGCCGGTTCGCCGTTTTCGTAGTTGACGGGGGTGTTTTCGAAGAGGACGTCGGCGGGCACGGCTTCCACGAAGCTCAGGCCATCGGGCGGTTCGGGCTGGGTGCCGAGGTCGTGCAACGAGCCCCCGGCCTCGGCGCGCGCCAGCGCGGCTTCCAGATCCAGCCCTTCGGGGGCGATGACCCGCCCGTGGCGCCCCGTGGCGATGCCGGTCACGATGAAGTCGATGCCATAGCGGGCTTGCATGGCCGAGCGCTTTTCCAGCAGCAGCCGCGCCAGCGCCCGCCCGACGTTTCCAAAACCGAGAAAAGCAAGGCGATACGTTCGCATACCCAACCTCCATTTTAAAGTCAACCGCAGATGGGCGCAGGTTCTCGGCAGGCTGCGCAATCTGCGGTTTTTTACCTCTCACTGGTGAGCAGGCTCACCGTGGGAGCACGACAACGGTGACCCCGCCATTATACCGCCCTTGGGGGCATGAGCGCCCGCCAAGGTGCGCCGTAGGCGGGGGAAAAATGTGGGCCGTGGGGAAAGCTGCGCTCGCCGCGGCGGAAATAGCGCGCCCGACGCCAAAACGCGCCCCATTGCAGGAAGCCCAGCAGCCACACTTCCAGGCCGTAGAGGCGGGCGTTTTCCCACTGGCGGGGCATGACGATGTGGGGCGGCCATCCCGGCAGCGCCAGCCCGACGCGCCCTCGCGGCCAGGCGTCGGCGCTGAGGGCGATCAGCTGTTCCCAAGGCAGGGTAAGCCGCTGGGGCTGGGCCGCGTCCAGCGCCGCCGTTTGGTGGGTGGGTGCGCCGCCAGCCCGGCCGTGCAGGTGCAGGGTGAGGGCGTGCTCGGCTTTGAGCGTCAAGCGCGCCCCCCGCGGGAAGGCGCGCCAGCGCTCGGGCATCCAGTGCAGCACCCACAGGGGGAAGCCGGCCGCGCGGGCCCGTGCAGCCTCGGGGGCGGTGGGGGCTTCCAGCGCCAACACCAGCCCAAAGGCCAGCCAATCTTCCCGACGCGGCTCCACGGCTTCCCGCAACGGCCAGGGCACCGTTGCCCAGGCTTCTTCGAAACCGCCGCGGTGCAGCGCGTGGATGGTTTCCCGCGAAGCCACCCATGTGGGCACAGCCCAAACGGTGCGCCCGCCCAGCCACAAGCGCCCCACCGTGGGGGCCGCGGCGGCGGCTCCGGCCACGCGTACCGACTGGCCGCGTTCCCGCAGGTGCTGCGCCAGCGCCAACAAAAAGGCCTTGGCCGCGGCCAGCCGCCGCAAGCGCCTTCCCCGCGGCCCGCTCAAGTGCGCGAGCTCCGGGCCTTCCAGCGCTGCGCGAAGCCCCGCTTGCAGCCACACCTCGCGGCATGGCATTTTCGCCACATCGTCAAGCGTCCACCTCACCTCGCGCCCCCTGCCCGCCCGTGTAACGGGCAATGAGCCAGGCCCCAAAAGCCAGCACTGCCAAGGCTGTGACGCTGGCTTCCGGCCCAAACGCCCCGCCTGTCAGCCATTCCGGCCCTTGCAGCGGCGTGACCAGGAGGCGAAATTCGGTCATGCCACTGACCGGGAAGCCATACACCGTGCCCTCGAACAAATTCCAGCCGAAGTGCAGCCCCAACGGCAGCCAGAGCGCGCCGCTGCGCACATAGCCGTAAGCCAGAAACAGCCCCGCGGCCACCAGCCCTGCTTCGGCCAATACATCGACGTGGGGGTTGGCCAGGTGCAGCATGGCAAAGACCACACTGGAGATGGCCACGCCCCACTTCTTTCCATGAGCCTCGGCGATGTTTTGCAGCCAATAGCCGCGCATCCAAAGCTCTTCGCTCCAGCTCACTGCCAGCCAAAGCACGAGGGCATCGAGGAGGGGGCGGGTTATCTCCTGCATCCGAAAGGGCATTCGCAGGGGGAAGGAAGCCGCGCCGGTCGCGAGCAAGATGAGCAGCAGGGCTGTTTGGGTGAGCGCGGCAATGGCGGTGCCTGCGCCGAAGTCGCGCCAAGCCTGGCGGTCGAGGTGCAGCCCCAGGGAAACGAAGGAGCGCCGGTCGAGCCAGCGCCGGGCGGCCCACGTCGCTATGGTGATCGCCGCGGCCTCGAGGAAAAGGCCGCCGAGCTCGCTCACCCCGAGGGCCTGGGCTGCGAGTATGCTGGGCGGTGTCAAAAATACCAGCAGCAGAACGAACAGCACGCTATGCACCGCCAAGCGCCAGCCGGTGCGCAGGCGGCGGGGTTGTTCGCGGGTCAGGAAAATACGCTGCAGGAGTTTCATCCGAGCCTCGGTTTCAGGGGAAAGCCCCCACGCAGGTTGCCTTCATTGCAGGTTGAGCTCCTGAATGGCGGTTTCCAAGCCATGCAGCGAGCCCAGCAACGTCATGTGGTCGCCGAGTTCCAGGCGGGTGTTGCCGTGGGGAATGATGAAGGCATCGCCGCGGCGGATGGAAAGCACGAGGACGTCTGGCGGCAGGGGCAGGTCGCGCAGGCGGCGGCCTGCCAGCCGCGGGTTTTCGATGAAGCATTCGCATACATCGCGGGCGTCGTCGGTGGTCGTGAGCAGGTGCACGAAGTCGGGGTTCCGAACCAGCAGGGTGAGCATGTGCGCCAGCAAGAGCGTGGGGGAATACACCCGCACGCCCATCGTCCGCAGGCGCTTGGCGGCTGCAGGGCCAGGGGCGAGGGCAATCACGGGGTCCATCCCCAAGGTGCCGCGCGCCACTTGGCAGACCTTCAAAGCCTCGTCTTCGTCGCTGTGGGCGCACACCAAGGCGCGGCTCCGGCCCAGGTGGGCTTCCAGCGCCTCGGGGGTTGCCGCCTGGTGGGCCTCGATGCCCCGCGAGCGCGCCCGCGCCACGCGCGTCGCGTCCGGGTCGAGAAGCACGACCTCTTCGCCGTGTCCGCGCAGGGTTTCGGCCACCTGGATGCCCACCGTGCCCGCGCCTGCCACGGCAATCGGCCGTCGCGCCGCGGCGGTTTTCTGCCCTCCCATCAAACGGGTGAAGGCAATGGGGGCTGCCGTGACGGTGATCATCGCCACCAAAATGACGGCCATCACCACCGTGTCGGAGAGCATCCCCAAATCTTGCCCGATTTGCGCTGCGGCGATGATGAGGGAAAGCCGCGCCGAGAGCAGCGTGCCCGCCGCCAGGCTTTCCCGCCAGGAAAACGCCCGCCGAAAGAGCAGCGCCGGCACGCCTTTGACCAGCACCGCCCCTACCAGCAGGAAGCCCACCAATTCGAGCGCCTGGAGCGACCCAAACACCACCCCAAAATCGAAACGCACCCCCACCATGATGAAGAAAATCGGGATGAAGAAGCCGTAGCCGGTGGCTTCCAGCTGGTGCATCAGGGCGTGGTCGTCGGGGTCGAGCAAGAGGGCGACCAGCAGCCCGGCCAGGAAGGCCCCCAAAATTACCTCTACGCCCAGGAACTCGGCCACCACCACGAAGAAGAACATCAAAAAGAAAGAGAGCCGCATCTTGGCCTGGGCGGTGGCATGGCTCATCTCTTCGATGAGCGGCGAAAGCACAGGCACGACCCACGTGCCCAAGCGGTAGAAGACGAACAGCACCACGAAGAGGCCGGTAATCAGCAAGATATCCAGCGTCAGGCCATGCGCCACCACCGCGACTTCCACCGTGATGAGCAACATGGTGACGAAATCGGCAATCAGGGCCGAAAGGAGCAGGGTTTGGCCATAACGCCCGCCGATGAGGCCGGTTTCCTTGAGCACCGGCACCACCACCCCCAGCGAGGTGGTAGAGAGAATGAGCGCCATCAGCGGCAAATCGCTTGCCAGGCCCATCCGCCAGATGACGAAGGCCACCGCCGCGGCCAGCGCCAAGGTGGCAAGGAAGTGCAGCCCTGCCAGCACCAGCGGGTGGTCGCCACGGCGGGAGGTTTTGTCTTGCACCGCGGCGTTCATGCCCAAGCTGGTGAGGTCCACTTCCATGCCGGCGAGGAACATCAGGAACACGAAGCCAAATTCGGCCAGGAGTTCCAGCGCGGGGTCGTGCTGGGGCACCCAGTTCAGGCCGCTTTTGCCGACGATCATGCCCCCCAGAATCTCGCCCACCATGATGGGCAGCGTCAGGCTGCGGAAACGCCCCAGCAAAAGGGGCACCAAGGCTGCCAAGGCGATGACCACCAGCAGCGGTAAAAAGGAAGAAGCCGTTTCAGGGAGGGGGGAAAACAACATCGGCGCAACCGGTGCCGCGGGCTATTTCAGCCAGCGGGCGAGGAGATTGAGAAGCAGGGTAAAGAGCACGGAAAGCAGCACAGAGGTCGCCAGCGGCACGACGCAGGTGAAATTGCCCCGCTGGTACACGAAATCGCCCGGCAGGCGGCCAAGGGGCACGCCCCAGCGGGCCAGCAACACCAGCAGCCCGCCCAGCACAAAGAGCAGGCCGCCCAGCAGCATCAACCAGCGTCCGAAAGAGGCCATTGGGCACCTCCAATCCGTGCTTCTGGTGGGGAAGGCAGCGAGAGGGCTTACAACAAGGGAGGCTGCTCGGCCCGGTCGTAGGGAATGCCCAAGTGCTCATAGGCCGCGCGGGTGGCCACGCGCCCTTGCGCGGTGCGTTCCAGAAAGCCCAGCCGCAGCAGGTAAGGCTCGACGACTTCCATGATGGTGTCGGCCGCCTCGCTGACCGAAGCGGCAATCGTGTTCAGCCCTACCGGCCCGCCGCGGTATTTCTCGATGATGGTCCGCAGCACCTGGCGGTCGACGTCATCCAGGCCCAGCGAGTCGACGTTGAGCAAATCGAGGGCTTCCTGGGCCAGCGGCAGGGTGATGGTGCCGTCGCCGCGCACCTGGGCGTAGTCGCGCACCCGCCGCAGCAGCCGCAGGGCGATGCGGGGCGTGCCGCGCGCCCGACGGGCAATTTCGGCGATGCCTTCCGGGGAAGCCGCCACCCCCAACGCCTCGGCCGCCCGCGCGACGATGGTTTCCATCGCGGCTTGGTCGTAGTAATCGAGGCGGTAAACTGCACCAAAGCGCGCCCGCAGCGGCGCGGTGACCAGCGCCAAGCGGGTGGTCGCCCCAACGACCGTGAAGCGGGGCAAGCGCAGGCGCACCGAGCGGGCTGCCGGGCCTTTGCCGATCACGATGTCCAGGGCAAAGTCTTCCATTGCCGGGTAGAGCACCTCTTCCACCGCCCGGCCGAGGCGGTGCACCTCGTCGATGAAGAGAATGTCGCCAGCGCGCAGGTTGGTGAGAATGGCGGCCAGGTCGCCGGCGCGCTCGATGGCAGGCCCCGAGGTGACCTTGATGTCTACCCCCATTTCGTTGGCAAGGATGTGGGCCAAAGTGGTTTTGCCCAACCCCGGCGGGCCGTAAAAGAGGACATGATCGAGAGGCTCGCCGCGCTTTTTGGCTGCTGCGAGCAAAATCGCCAGGTTTTCTTTGATCTGCTCCTGGCCGATCAAATCGTCCAGCCGCCGAGGGCGGAGGGCGTAATCGCGCGGGTCGTTGGCTTGCGGTTCGGGGCTGATGAGGCGCTCGTCGGTCATGGGAAGGATTATAACAGAATGCGCTCAGCAGCCGAAGCGTCGCGAACGCTTGCACTCGTTTTGTTCCCGATGAAGCACGGGCGAGGCTGCGGCGCTGTTGTTCCTGATTCCGGCGGTGGGACTTTGGCATGTCTTCTGCACCCCGCCCTGTGTTATACTCTCGACGATGCTGTGGTAAGGAACCGTTTTATGCCTCAACGCGCTTTTCGGCGTCGTGAGACGCCCTTGCTTTTGGTGTACGCCTTGGTCGCGGTGGCGTGTCTTTCGTTCACCGCGGCGGCGGCCGTATTGGTTCATCGCTTTGGCGCTGCGGCCGCACCGCCCCCCACGCCTAAGGCCACCAATTTGCCTTCCCTCGTGCTGCCTCCGCCTTGGAACGGCAAGGACCGCGTCAACGTGCTCATCTTGGGGGTCGACGACCGCCCGTGGGACTCCGATTGGGGACCGCCCCGCTCCGACACCGTCATCTTGGCTACCCTCGACCCCCAAACCATGACGGCCGGGGCGATTTCCTTGCCGCGGGACCTTTGGGTCGACCTGCCGGGCATTGGCTACCGCAAACTTACCCAAGCCTATGCCTTGGGGGAAAGGAGGTATGGCAAAGGCCAAGGCCCGCGGCTGGTGGCGGAGGTGGTCAGCCATCTGCTCCATGTGCCCGTGCATCACTATGTGGCCGTCAACTTCCGGGCTTTCATCACTTTGGTGGATGCCGTGCATGGGGTGAAAATCGATGTGCCTCAGCGGATGGCTCTGGATGTCTTTGCTGCCGATGGCAGGCGTTACGATTATCCCCTCTACCCTGGGGTGCAGGTGCTCAACGGCGAGCTGGCACTGGCCTATGCCCGCAACCGCTCGGTGGGGCACGATGGCGATTTCGGCCGAATGCGTCGCCAGCAGCAGGTGCTGGAAGGCGTGCTCCAGCGCCTCAAAGACCCGCGCGTGCTCGCCGAGCTGGCGCTCAAAGCACCTTCCCTGGCCGACCAGTTGAGCGACAACCTGCGCACCGATATTTCCGTGGGCGATGCGCTGCGTCTGGCCCGGCTGGCTGCTGAGGTGCCGTGGCAGAACATCCACTTGGTGGTCATCGACCAGCAGGAAGCCACCGCTGCCACCAAATGGGAAAACGGCGTGCCGGTGTATGCCCTGGTGCCCAACGAGGCCAAGCTGCTCGCTGCCCGCGACCAGGTTTTTGCGCCGCCCCCTCCCCCGACCCCCACGCCCTTGCCGCCTGCCACGGCCACCGCCGCGGCCCTTCCCCCCACGCCAACCGTGACGGCTTCCGAAGCGCAGCGGGAAGCCCCGCGCCTGCTGGTGGAAAACGGCGCAGGGGTGAATGGACTGGCCTGCCGCACCGCGGCCTTCTTGAAGGCCAAAGGGTTCGAAAACCTCGCCACCCGCAACGCCGACCAGCCTTACGCCCACACCGTGTTGGTGGAATACACCGCCAAGCCGAAGACCTTGGCGTTCTTGCAGCAACTCTTTGCCGTGCCGCCTTCCCGCGTGCAATACCGCACCAGCGTCAGCCCCCCTGCCGACATCGTGATCATCTTGGGAAGCGATTGGGCTGCAAGCGGGCGGGTGGATGGTCTGACCTGCTCCCCTTAAGGGCGCGGTGTTTCCCCATGCCTACCCTGCGAGGCACCGTCGAGCGCATCACGTACTACAATGCCGAGAACGGCTATACCGTGCTGCGGCTGAGGCCGGCGCGCCCCACCGCCGGGGCGGGCCGAGATGGCTTGGTGACGGTGGTGGGCAACCTGCCCGAAGTTTCGCCGGGGGAGCATTTGGAACTCACCGGCCAATGGAAAAGCCACAGCCGCTACGGGCGGCAGTTCCTCGCCGAAACCTGCCGTCAGACCCTGCCCGCCACTGCCGAGGGCATCCGCCGCTACTTGGGCTCGGGGCTGGTGAAGGGCATTGGGCCGGGGCTGGCCGAGCGCATCGTGGGGGTTTTTGGCGCTCGCACCCTCGAGGTCCTCGACCGCCAGCCGCATCGCCTGCGGGAAGTCCCCGGCATTGGCCCCAAGCGTGCAGCCCGCCTGCGAGAAGCCTGGGAAGCCCAGAAGCACATCCGCCACATCATGCTCTTTTTGCACGAGCACGGCATCACCACTGGCCTGGCCGTCAAAATTTACAAGGCCTATGGCGACGAAGCCCTGCAAATCGTGCAAAACGACCCCTATCGCCTGGCTGCCGACATCCACGGGGTGGGTTTCAAGACCGCCGACAAAGTCGCGCGCGCCCTTGGCCTTCCCGAAGACCACCCTTCGCGGTTGCAGGCCGGGTTGGTGTATGCCCTTGGCAAAGCTGCCGAAGAGGGGCACACTTTTCTGCCGCGTGAGGCGCTGTTGAGCCAGGCGGCGGAGCTGCTCGGCCAGCCGACCGAAGCGCTGGAAGCGGCGCTGGAGGCGCTGGAGGCCGATGGGCGGGTGGTCATGGAGACGGTGCCGCTGCCGCGGGTGCGGCTGGCTGGCGGGCGCGGTGTAGCGGAAGCCGAAGCGGCTTATCGAACCACGGGAGTGTACCTGCCGGCGTTCCACACTGCCGAAACCGGCATCGCCGAGCGCCTGCGCGCCCTGCTGGAAGCCCCCAGCCGCCTGCCGCGGCGGGCACGCCCCCCTCTGCCTGCCGACCTGACGGCGCAGCAGGCGCGCGCCGTCCGAGCGGCGCTGGCTTCTCCGGTCAGCGTGCTGACCGGCGGCCCCGGCACCGGCAAAACCACCACGGTGCGCGCCCTGATTGGCGTGCTGGAAGCCTGGCATGTGCCCTACGCTCTGGCTGCCCCTACCGGCCGCGCGGCCCAACGCCTGGCCGAGGCTACCGGCCGCGAGGCATCCACTATCCACCGCCTGCTGGGCTACAAGCCCGGCCAGGGCTTCAAGCATTCCCCCGAGGCGCCGCTGCCTGTGGCCTTCCTGGTGGTGGACGAGGCTTCGATGCTGGATACCGTGCTGGCTTATCACCTTTTGGGCGCGCTGGCCCCCGGCACGCATTTGCTGCTGGTGGGCGATGCAGACCAGCTGCCGTCGGTGGGCGCGGGCGACGTGCTGCGGGAAATCATCGCCCATCCGCGCGTGCCCGCCACTCGGCTGGAAACCATCTTCCGGCAGGCGGCGGGGTCGTCGATCATCACCAATGCCCATCGCATCAATCGGGGCGAAATGCCCCTTTTCCCGAAAGACGCCCGCGACTTCTTCCTCTTCCCGGCGCGCGATGCGCAGGAAGCCGCCGACTGGGTGGTGGAGGTGGTCACCACGCGCATTCCGCGGCGGTTTGGCCTGCGCGCCCCGCGTGAGATTCAGGTCATTGCGCCGATGTATCGCGGCCCGGCAGGGGTGCACGCGTTGAACGCCCGCTTGCAGGCAGCCCTCAACCCGCCCGCCGCGGGCAAGGCCGAGCGGGCGTTGCTGGGGCAGGTGTTCCGCGTGGGCGATTGGGTGATGCAAACCCGCAACAACTACGACCACGACGTCTTCAACGGCGACTTGGGAGAGGTGATTGCCATCGATGCCGTGCAGCAGCGCCTGGTGGTGGATTTCGGCGGGCATCGGGTAGCCTATGACTGGAGCGAGGCCGATCAGCTGGTGCTGGCTTACGCCATTTCGGTGCACAAGGCCCAGGGGGCGGAATTCCCCGCGGTGGTGGTGCCGCTGGTGACGCAGCATTACGTGATGTTGCAGCGCAATTTGCTCTACACCGCCGTGACGCGCGCAAAGCAGTTGTGCGTGTTGGTGGGGCAAAAGCGCGCCATCGCGCTGGCGGTGCGGAACGAGAAAGCGCGCGTGCGCTACACCGCTTTGCGGCATTTTCTGGCAGGCGCAGCCTCGGCCTAAGCGGGTGGGGCGCACGTCGGCTGCTGCGAGCCGAGCCTTTATCAGAGTTTTGTTAGAAACCCCTCGCGCGGGGTTGACTTCCCCTTTCAAGGCGGGTAAGATAAAAGCGCAAATTAGCACTCTATTTTGCGGAGTGCTAATTTCTATGTAAGCCATCTGGGCGCGGCTGCGCGCCACATCATCCCACAGCAAGGAGTGAGACCATGACGGCAAAGCAGATTGTGTTCGGCGATGAAGCCCGACAGAAACTCCAACGGGGTGTGGATACCCTCGCTCGCGCGGTGGCGACCACGCTTGGCCCGAAGGGCCGCAACGTGGCGCTCGACCGCAAGTTCGGTTCCCCTTCCATTACGCACGACGGTGTTTCGGTGGCCAAGGAAATCGAGCTGGAAGACCCCTTCGAGAACATGGGCGCCCAGTTGTTGAAAGAGGCGGCCACGAAGACCAACGACATCGCCGGTGACGGCACCACCACCTCCACCGTGTTGGCCCACGCGATCGTGACCGAGGGGTTGAAGGCCCTGGCCGCAGGCGCCAACGCCATGCTGCTCAAGCGCGGCATCGAGGCCGCTGCCAAGGCGGTTTCCCAAAAGATCAGCGAACAGGCCATCGAAATCAAGACGAAAGAAGAAATGGCCCACGTCGCTTCCATCTCGGCGCAGGATGAGCGCATCGGCGAACTGATTGCCGAGGTGTTCGACAAGGTCGGCAACGACGGCGTCATCACCGTCGAAGAGTCCAAAGGCATGGACTTCGAGACCGAATACGTCGAAGGTATGCAGTTCGACCGCGGCTACATTTCGCCTTACTTCATCACCGACCCCGAACACATGGAAGCAGTGGTCGAGGAGCCGTACATCCTCTTGCACGACAAGAAGATCTCCGCCGCGCAAGACATCGTGCCCATCCTCGAGAAACTGGTGCAGATTGGCAAGCGCGACCTGGTGATCATCGCCGAAGACGTCGACGGCGAAGCCCTGGCCACCCTGGTGCTCAACAAACTGCGCGGCATGCTCAACGTCCTCGCGGTGAAGGCCCCCGGCTTTGGTGACCGCCGCAAGGCCATGCTGCAAGACATCGCCATCCTCACCGGCGCGACCGTGATTTCCGAGGAAACCGGCCGCAAGCTGGAAAGCGTGACCATCGACGACCTGGGCCGCGCCGAGAAGGTCGTTTCCACCAAAGAGGAAACCACCATCGTGGGCGGCAAGGGCGACCCGAAGGCCATCGAGGCCCGTGTCGAGCAGATTCGCGTGGAAATCGAGCGCGCGACCAGCGACTATGACCGCGAGAAGCTGCAGGAACGCCTGGCGAAACTGGCCGGCGGCGTTGCCATCATCCGCGTGGGCGCGGCGACCGAGACCGAGCTGAAAGAAAAGAAACACCGTGTGGAAGACGCGGTTTCCGCAACCCGCGCCGCGGTGGAAGAGGGCATCGTGCCCGGCGGCGGTGTGGCGCTGCTGAACGCCCTCAGCGTGCTCGATGACCTGAAGATGGACGACGAGGATGCCCAAATGGGCGTGAACATCGTCCGCAAAGCGCTGGTGATGCCCATGCGGTTGATCGCCGAGAACGCCGGGCTGGATGGCGCGGTCATCGAAGACAACGTCCGCCGCGAACAGGAAGCCAAGAAGAACGCCAACATCGGCTTCAACGTCATCACCAGCAAGTACGAAGACATGATCGAAGCCGGCGTGATCGACCCCGCCAAGGTGACCAAGGGCGCGCTGGAGAACGCCGCTTCCATTGCCGCCATGATTTTGACCACCGAAGCGCTGATCACCGAAATTCCGGAAGAAAAACCGGCCACCCCGCCGATGCCGGAATACTAAACCGAACTACGCAAGAACATCACAGCCTCTCACGCCCGCGGGTAAGCGCCCGCGGGCGTTCGTTTTCGTTGGGCT
>CAYVHG010000140.1:0-3230 GCA_964450875.1 uncultured Anaerolineaceae bacterium
CGCCGCGAGGGCTTTTTGCAGCGCGGGCACGGTCGAGCCCGGCCCGCTTTCGATGAGCGCGAGGCCGCGCGCGTGGCGGAACAGATAGACGGCAATGGTGTGGGGAACGTTTTGGAAGTTGAGGTCGAGCACTTCGAAACGGTATTGCATGGGAAGCCTCCGAGAGAATGTTAGCGGTTGGCGGTTGGGGGGTGTTGGAGCTTGTCGCTGGCTGTATCCAGTGCCGCGACTTCGTCATCGGTGAGCCGCCAGCCCAACGCGCCGGCGTTGGAAAGCGCCTGACGGGCGTTCTTCGCGCCGGGGATGGGCACTGCCCCTTTGCAAATCACCCAATTGAGCGCCACTTGGGCAGGGGTCTTGCCGCCGTGGGATTGGCCGATTTCCCGCATCAGGCCGATGAGGGGGCGAATGCGGGCGAGGTATTCCCGCGAGTAACGGCGGCTGCGCACCCCGCCGGGCGGGTTTTCGGGGGTGTATTTGCCGGTTAGCAGGCCCATTTCCAACGGGCTGTAGGCGATGAGGGTGATGCCGAGTTCCTTGCAGGCGTTGAGCACGCCGTTGTGTTCCGGGGCGCGGTGGAGCAGGCTGTAGTGCACCTGGTTGGAAGCCAGGGGCAGGCCGCGGGCTTGTAAGATGGCGTGGGCGCGGCGCATTTGCTCGGCGGTGTAGTTGGAAACCCCCGCAGCCCGCGCCAGCCCTTCTTGCACCAACTCGCCCAATGCACTGACCCAAAAATCGGTGCTGCGGGGCGGCCAGGGAAAATGGATTTGGTAAAGGTCTACCTGGGCCAACCCCAGCCGCTTCAGGCTGTGGCGCAGGGCGCGGCGCATGGCGGCTTTCCGCACCCGCCACGGGAAGGGAAAGAACTTGGTGGCAACGACAATCGGAGCCTCGGTTTGGGCGAGCATCTCTCGCAGGAAGCGCTCGGCGCGCCCCATGCCGTAGACTTCGGCGGTATCGAAAAAAGTGATGCCATCTTCTACCGCCGCGCTGAAGGCCGCGCGGATGTCGTCGGCGGTGTAACCGCGTCCGTAATTCCAAAAAAAGCGGTCGCCCCACGCCCATGTGCCGATGCCCAGGGGTGGGATGCGAATGTCGGTGGTCCCCAGGGTGAGCAATTGAGGGGTAGCCATAGCGTTCCTTAGCAATCAGGGGGAGGAGGTAGGTCGTGGTTGGTGCCTCTGCCGCGCTTTTGGGGCGCGAGATGGGCAGCAAAAGGGGGCGGATTTCTCGATGATGGTGGAAATCCGCCCCGCCAGCCGGTGAAAGCGGGTTTTAGCTTTGGGCAAACTGGGCGCGCAGCACTTTCTTGTCGATTTTGCCCACGCTGGTCTTGGGCAGCTCGTCGACGAACTCGTAGCGCTCGGGGATGGCCCATTTGGCGATCACGCCTTCGTCGACGTATTTCTGCAGATGGGCTTTCAGGCTATCGACGTCGACGCTTTGGCCTTCCTTGAGCACGACGATGGCCAGTGGGCGCTCGTCCCACTGAGGATCGGGAACGCCGATGACCGCCGCCTCGTCCACCGCGGGGTGCAGGCTGAGCAGGTTTTCCAGTTCCAACGAAGAAATCCACTCGCCGCCGCTCTTGATGACGTCTTTCAGCCGGTCCACGATTTGGACGTAGCCGTGTTGGTCGATGACGGCGACATCGCCCGTGTGCAGCCAGCCGCCTTCCCAAAGCTTTTCAGAGCGCTCGGGGTCTTTGTAATAGCCCGGCGTGAGCCACGGTGTGCGAACCACGATTTCGCCCTTTTCTTGCCCGTCGTGGGCGACGTCTTCCCCGGCTTCGTTGACGACCCGCAGGTCCACCATGGGAATCGGCACGCCGGTTTTGATGAGGTAATCGAGCTTTTTCTCCTCGTCCCACTCGGCCATGTAGGGTTTGAGCATCGCCAGGGTAAGGATGGGCGCGGTTTCCGACATGCCGTAGCCCGCGGAGACTTTGATGCCGATTTCTTTGGCGCGCTGCGCCAGGCCTTTCGTGAGGCGAGCGCCGCCGATGACGACTTTCCACTGGCTGAGGTCGTATTTCTCGATGCCCGGCGCGTTGACGATCATCTGCAAAATGGTGGGCACACAGTGGCTGAAGGTCACTTTGTGGGTGAGGATGAGTTTGAGCAGCATTTGCGGCTCGTAGCGGCCGGGGTAGATTTGTTTCAGCCCCAACATGGTGGAGACATAGGGCACACCCCAGGCGTGGACATGGAACATGGGCGTCAGGGGCATGTAGACGTCGTATTTGTTGATGCCGCCGAAGTCGCCCAGCGCGCTGAGCGCCAGCCCGCCTGCCAACCCGTGAAGGACCAACTGCCGCTGGGTGAAATAGACGCCTTTGGGCTTGCCGGTGGTGCCGGTGGTGTAGGCGAGGGTGGCTTGGGTGTCTTCCGGCAGGTCGGGCAAGTCGTCGAGGGGCTGGACGCTGCCAAGCCATTTTTCGTAATCCAGGTCGGTGAGGGGTGTTTCGGGCGGGGTTTCCTTGTCTGTGATGATGATGTATTTGCGGACACTGGTCAGTTGCGGCGCCAGCTTTTCGACCAGCGGCAGGAAGTCTTCGTGGAAGACGAGAATTTCGTCTTCGGCGTGGATGATGGTGTAAGCCAAATCGGCTGGGGAGAGGCGCGGGTTGATGGTGTGGAGGATGGCACCAATGCCCGGAATGCCGAAGTACATCTCCAAGTAGCGGTGGCTATCCCATTCGATGACGCCGACCTTGGTGCCGATTTTGGCGCCCAGCGCCTTCAGGGCCGCGCCCAAGCGCAGCACGCGCTGGTACATCTCGGTGTAGGTGTATTCCCATTGGTCGCGGTAGTAAATCTTCTGGTCGGGGGCCCAGCGGACGCCCTGCTCCAGCAGCCGTTTGAGTAAGAGTTGGTAGTCGTATGCAGGCATGGTGTGACCTCCTCCGGGGGTTGGGAAAATTAGGGAAGTGTGTTTCCAGTATAGCATAAAACCTTTTTGGGGAAGGCGACTTTGGCCGTGGAAGGCGCGATTAAACGCGCAAGTTCCCACCGCGTGGGTGGGAACTTGGGATGGGGCGAGTGGGAGTCGAACCCACACGGGGCTTGCGCCCCAGAGGATTTTAAGTCCCCGGCGTCTGCCTATTCCGCCATCGCCCCGGGCAGGGCAATTCTACCCGCAAGCGGGCGCTGGCGTCAAGCAGGTGGGTCGCAGTGGCTCATTTGGGGAAGCGCCGCACCACGGCCGCGGCGCTGGGCAGGGGCAGGCTG
>CAYVHG010000141.1:0-7517 GCA_964450875.1 uncultured Anaerolineaceae bacterium
CAAGCAGCCTTGACAAATGCGGTTTCCAGAAGAAGAGGTGTCGGTGTTGACGGTGTTTACTACGACATTGAAGGAAAAGCCAAAGTCAACGTCCGTTACAGACGTGGTCCCCAGGTTGACTTTGGCTTGGTGTTCGGGTGCGCTGCCGAAATCTGAGGCGGTCGCGTATCGTCCGCCGTAGCAGGCCCCAGGTGTGCTCCGTTGGGTTGGTGTGCCGCTCCCGTCATCGCAGAGCGCACCGCCCCATGTGCCTCCTGGGCCATACACCTGTTCTGCCCAGACGTCGTCCGCGGTGTAGCCCGAGTTGAAACTCGCTTGGGGGGTGATGGTGAAAGAGTCTACCACCACAAAGTAGAGGGCGTTGGCTTGGTCTGGGGTGAGGGAGTAATTCCCGTTTGCATCTGTCGTGGCGGAACCAACGGAGGAGTCTGTGCCTATGGTGAGGACGCCGTCGTTGTTGGTGTCCCGATACAGGCGCACTGTGACGCCTGCAGCCCCCGGGTTGTTAGCGTCGCCTATGCTTTGCCCTGTGGGGAGTAGGTCGCCAGCAATATCTTCAAAGATGGTGCCGCTGATGACGGTTCCTGAAGGAGGAGGATCATGGGCTAAAGCAGGGGCAACGTTGTGAAGTAGGGGGCTTTCCCCCCCTGCTAGGGTTTGGGAAGAAGCAGAAACCGTTTGCCCTCCACTTACGACGAGCAGAGAGAACACGAGCAGGCTGAGTGCAGCCAATAGCGAAAAGCGTCTCCTCATGATGGGTCCTCCTGAGGGGGGAAAGGTGGATGGTCTTGGGGGATGAAGTGTGTAAGGGCAGTTAAATTCCAAAAAGGCTCCCGGCAGGGAGTGTGCCGATAGGAATGGTGAAAAAGGTCTGTATGCAAGATGTTCCCCTGTTGTGCTTTAGGCTTAGCCTTGGCCTTGATGGGCAAAAGAGAGGGTGGAAAAGTCTATCTGGGTAAGGTCCCCGTCTTCTATGTGGATCTTATGTCGAGTTGACCCCGGCGTTGAAAGGGAAATTACTACACGTACCTTCATTATACCAAAAAAAGAGGCTGTGAGAGGGCTTTTTTTGTTTTTAGGAGTGTGTGTTGCTCTGGTTATGGGCGTAAAGGTGTAGACTTCAGGGCCTCCACTTCATCCACAGCAGGTGCCGCTTGGCCTCGAAGCCTGCTGCGCTCAGCCCCTCGGCGAGGAAGCCTTGGGGAAGTTCGCCGCGCAGGGAGCGAGGGGCGTGGCGGCGTAGTGGCGCGAGCAGCGCGGCGACTTCCGCTGGGGTGAGGTCGGGGGGCGCGGCCAGCAGGAATGCATCGGTGGGTGAGCCGACGGTGGGAAGCCACGCCGCGGCGCCAAGAGGCCGCGTTCCCCTCGTGGCGACCCACGCGCGGAAAGACAGGGGATGCACCAGCCGCCACACGAAGCCGCGCCAGCCGGGGGCCAGCCCTTGCCATGAACCCAGCGGTCTGTGCCATGCCCGCTCGGCCGGATAGGTGGCCTGCAGCCAGGCTTCCACTTGCGGCCATTCACTGCGGCGAGGAAGGCGGGAAGGCACGCGTAGGCCCGGCGGCGGGGGTGGGGGGGGCTGAGCGTTGGGCTGGGCTTTCCATAGGGTGACGGTGTCGCAGTCGGCAAAGCCCAGCGCGCGGTACAGCGCGATGGCGCCGTGGTTCCAGGTTTCCACCTGAAGCCACACGGCCTGCGCCCCGCGCTGGCGGGCGTGCTGGAGGGTTGCCCGCATGAGCGCCGCGGCAATGCCCCGCCGCCGGTAGGCTGGGTGCACCGCCACGTTGACAATCAGGTATTGCTTGGGCTTGGCCTCGAGGGGAATTAGGCTGACGTTGCCGACAATGCGGCCGTCGGCTTCCCACACGAAGCCGTAGAGCGGCGCGCCCGGGATTTCGCGGGCGGCGTAGGCGCGTTGGGCGCTGCGGCTGCGGGCGATGCGGCGCAACTGGCGCAGGGCGGCGTGGCCGTCTTCGTCGAGACGCTCGGCGAAGGCCGTGGCCAGCAGGTTGGCTACGGCCGGTAGGTCGCGGCTGAGGTCGATCCAGCGGGGACGATTTTGAGAGGGCATGAGCGTGTGTGAGGTGACGAGGGTTGAGTGAAGTATATCATTTTTGCTTTGACCAAACGCCGAGGTTGCGGTATAATCCCCCCGCACTGCCCCATCCACCCGGATGGGGAGACTTTTGTTTGCCTGTTCTCAGCCGGTGGGCTGAAATCTTGTTTCGAGGGAGAACGATGCCAAAGAGGACTTATCAACCCAAGATTCGCCGTCGCCTGCGACGGCACGGTTTCCGCGCCCGCATGGCTACGCGGGGCGGTCGGTTGGTGCTCAAGCGCCGCCGTTTGAAGGGCCGCCATCGCCTGACGGTCAAAATGAACAATCACGTCAAGCGGATCAACTGGAAAGCCTAAGCGTCGGCTGCCTGCCAGGCTGCGGCAATGCTGTGAATCGCAGGTTTCGCCTGAGGAAGAACTCGGATTTTCAGCGGGTGCGGCGTGAAGGAAAGGCTTACGCCCACCCGCTGGTCGTATTGATTGTGGCGCCCAATGGCCTGCCGCAGGTGCGCGTGGGGGTGGCAGCAGGCCGCAGCGTGGGGAAGGCGGTGCAACGCAACAAAGCCAAGCGCCGCCTGCGCGAAATCATGCGCCCCCTCTTGCCGCTTTTGCCTCCGGGCTATGACCTGATGTTGATTGCCCGCAAGCCGATGGCCGACGCCCCTTTCGCCGCCATCCGCACCGCGGTGGTAAGCCTGTTGCGGCGGGCAGGGTTGTTGGCCGACCAAGCCGACGCCGCTTCGTCGAAACCTTTATGACGCATACGCATACACACCCGCACGACCACGAAGCCTTCGACTTCTCGTTGCGCCCCCCCAACCCCGACCCTTCGCCGTTGGGCGCTTTGCCGCGTACCCCTAACTATTGGCCGCGGCTGGCGCTGTTGTTGTTGGTGCGGCTGTATCAAATGACCCTGGCGAAGACCTTGCCGCCGAACACCTGCCGCTTTTACCCCACGTGTTCGCATTATGGCTATGAGGCGATTTACAAATACGGCGTCATCAAGGGAGGGCTGATGGCGGTCTGGCGTGTGTTGCGCTGCAATCCTTTCAACCCGGGCGGGTACGACCCCGTTCCCTAAGAGTATCCTATGGAGAGAAATTTGAAGAAACGCTGGTTGTTGCTGATGGTGTCTCTGGCTGCCGTGTTGGCGCTCAGTGCTTGTGGCTCCCGTTTGGGGGCTAACAGCTGGCCGGGTGTCAGCGTGGACGAAGGGACGGTGTATGTGGCGGCTGGCCCGGCGGTGTATGCCCTCGATGCTAAAACCGGGGTTTTCCGCTGGGCGTTTCGCGGGGAAGGCAAGACGTTCAGCGCCTATGCTGCGCCGGCCGTGGCCCCTGACCACAGTTTGCTGGTCGTGGGCGATTATGGCGGCGCGCTTTATGGCCTTTCCCCCGCGGGCGACCTGCTTTGGAAGTTCGGCGAGGCTCAAAGTCATTATGTCGCTTCCCCGTTGGTGACGCAAGATACTATCTACGCCCCCAACGCCGACGGCTCCCTCTACGCCCTGGATCTGAAAGGCCACAAAAAATGGGCTTTCCGGGCCGATGGCCAGCCCCTTTGGGGCACGCCGGCCTTTGACGGCAAGCGCCTCTATGTGCCTTCCTTGGGCCACCACCTCTACGCCGTGAACGCTGCCGACGGCTCGCTGGTGTGGGACGTAGACCTGGGCGGCGCTTTGGCTTCCCAACCTACCCTCGTCGATGGGGTGCTCTATGTGGGCACTTTTGCCAACGACGTCGTGGCTCTCGACGCCGAGGATGGCAAGGTGTTGTGGAAGGCCAAAACCGCAGGATGGGTCTGGAGCGCCCCGGCTTATGCCGACGGAATGCTCTACGTGGGCGATATTACTGGCAAGTTTTTTGCACTCCGCGCCCAGGATGGCGAAACCGCCTGGACGGAAAGCCCCGATGGGGCTATCGTCGGCCGCCCCCTGGTGCTGGATGGAACGGTTTACTTCACCACCGAAAACAACCTCGTGCTGGCCTTCACGCCCGATGGTAAGCCGCTCTGGCAGCACACCGTGCAAGGTAAGCTTTATGCCTCGCCCATCGCGGGGGATGGGTTGGTGTTCGTCGCACCCTACAAAGGCGACGAACTGGTGCTGGCCTTCACCCCCGACGGGAAGACCCAATGGACGCTTTCGGTGAAGGATGCCGAGGCTGCACTCAAGACGGCTACCAAAAAGTAGCATCGTGTGCCGCTGCGGCGGCTTTTTGACCCCACTTTGAGGCGAAACGGAACGCACTATGTGGAATACGCTTGTCATTGACCCCATGCTCAACAGCCTGTTGTGGATCTACAACCTGGTAGGCCACAATTTTGGCTTGGCGATCATTGTCTTCACCCTCCTCATCCGTTTGCTGGTGTACCCGCTCACCAAGCAACAGCTTGAGGGGGCGGAGGCAATGCAAAAACTCCAGCAGGACCCTCGCTGGAAGAAAATCCAAGAAAAATACAAGAACGACAAAGAGAAACTGGCGCAGGAACAAATGCGCCTTTACAAGGAACTGGGGGTCAACCCCTTTGCCTCGTGCCTGCCCACCGTGGTGCAGTTTGGGGTGCTCTTTGGGCTGTATTACGCCGTCATCAAAGGGCTGGCGCATGCCCCCATCGAACTGATCGACCTGCACAGCCACATCTACCCGATTTTCGACACGGCCAAACTCATCCCCCTCAACAGCCACTTCCTGTGGATGGATTTGGGGCGGCCCGAATGGCTGCACATTCCGGGGCTTCCTTTTGGCATTCCCACGTTGGCTATTTTGGTCGGCATTACCTCTTACATGCAATCGAAAATCATGACGCCCACCTCGGGCAGCGGGCAGCAGAACGCCATGATGGGGCAGATGATGACCATCTATATGCCCCTTTTCCTCTTCTACCTCACGCTGACATTCCCTTCGGGTTTAGGGCTGTACTTCCTCATCAGCAACCTGGCAACGATTGGCCAATATGCCATGATGGGCAAACTCGACATGAAGAAAATGTTTAGTTTCAGATAGCAGGAAGCCCGGCCCTTGGCCCGCCCACCGGCACTTTGTGAGAAAGCGAGGCTCTTATGCACGAACAAGCGCGTACGACTTTGGAAGTGATTGCTCCGACCGTGGACGAGGCCGTCGCCAAAGGTTTGGCCCAGTTGGGCTTGCCGCTGGAAGCCGTGGAAGTCGAAATACTCGATCGCGGCGGGCGGGGGTTGTTTGGCCTTTTAGGGCACCGAGACGCCCGAGTGCGTTTGGTGGTGAAATCTTTACCGGAAGCCCCTTCGGTGCCTAAGCCGCCGTCGTCGCAGCCGCAACCGGCGCGGCGGGCGCCCCAGCCGCGGCCGTCGGGCGCTTCGGAAGCCCGTCCCCCGCAGCAGCGGGCCCGCAGCCGCCGTGGGAAGCCTTCCCGCGGCAGAGCGCCCAAAGCCCCCGCTGCCCCCGCCAAACGGGCTGCAGCAGCCTCTGCCGATGCCGACCGCACCTTGCGCGTTGCCCAGGAAACCGTGGCCGAGTTGTTGGAGAAGATGGGCGTGCGCGCGGAGGTCACCGCCCGCTATGGCGAGGCCGAAAAAGGCCATCGCCCGCCTGTGTTGGTCGACATCAGCGGCCATGACTTGAGCATCCTCATCGGGCGGCGCGCCGAGCGCCTCAACGCCCTCCAATTCATCACCCGCCTCATCGTGGGGAAAGAACTGGGGCGCACCGTCACCGTCATTGTGGATGTGGAACACTACCGCCAGCGCCGTGAAGAGCAATTGCGCCGAATGGCAAAGCGGATGGCCGAACAAGCGGCGCGCACCGGCCGCCGGGTTTCTATGGAGCCGATGCCCGCCAACGAGCGCCGCATCATTCACATTGCCTTGCGCGACGACCCACGCGTGACCACCGAGAGCGTGGGCCGCGAGCCGCGGCGGAAGGTGACCATCATCCCCGTGAAAGACGTTTGAGCCCAGAACGCCTTTCAAAGGCAGTCTGCCCGCTGCTTGGAAAGCCGACGCCCGCTGCATCAGCGGGCGTTGGGGCATTAAGGGGTAGGCGATGGCGGGAAAGGCCGCGGGCCGTGGCTGGCTCGCGGGGGCGGCGACGGCGAGAGATAGTCGATGACTTCCAAAAAGGCTGCCACCACATGCGGGTCGTAAAGCCGACCGGCGTGCCGTCGGATTTCGGCGACGGCTTCTTCGTGAGAGCGCGGAGCGTGGTAGACGCGCTCGTCGATCATCGCGCCGTAAGAATCGACGACCGCTAAAATGCGCGCCCCCAGTGGAATCTCTTCGCCCTTCAGCCCGCGCGGGTAACCGCTGCCGTCCCAGCGCTCGTGGTGGGCTGCTACGATTTGCGCGACGGTTTCCAGCCGCCGCAGCGGGCGGAGGATGCGCGCCCCGATGAGGGGATGCTGGCGCATGATTTCCCACTCGTGGGGCGTCAGAGGCCCGGGCTTGAGCAAAATTTCGTCGGGAATGCCGATTTTGCCGATGTCGTGCAGCAAAGCGGCCAGGCGAACGGTTTCCGTCTCTTCTTCCGAAAGCCCCATGGCGTGGGCTACGGCCACGCTCCATTCGGCCAGCTGTTTGCTGTGGCCGCCGTGGTAGTGGTCGCGGGCGTCCATGGCTTGTGAAAGCGCCAACACCGCCTGCAGGAAGGCGTCTTCCAACGCGCTGGAGGCGTGGGCGCGTTGAAGTGCGGTGGCCCCGATTTCGGCCAGCGCGTCCAAGGGGGTGATTTCCTCTTCGCTGAACGGCTCGGCGCCGTGCGGCCGCCCTACCAGCAGCATCCCGACCATATCGCCGCTGCGGGTGTGCAACGGAATGGCAACCGCAGGCCCGATGTGCTGCACCCACTGCGGGTGTTGCAGCAAGGGCGACTGGCTGAGGTTGCGAAAGGTGACCAAACGGTTGACTTGCGCCAGGTAGTGCGTTAGCCCGTCTGCTTTGGGCGAGAAGAAATGACCGATGAGCTGAGAATCCATGCCCAGCACGTATTCCACCACGGCTTGCGTTTTGTCGTCGTCGGCGTAGCGCACCACCATTGCACTTTGGGCTCGTCCCAGGCGAATGGCTTGTTCTGCCAGGCGTTGAGCGATTTCCTGGGGCGTGTTGGCTTCCCTCAGCACGGCGCTGGCGTTGGAAAGCACCGAGAGTTGCCGAATTTTGCTTTGCAAGGTATCGACCAGCCGCGCGTTTTCCAGGGCAATGGCCGCGTAGTCGGCCAGCATTTGCAGCAGGCTGGTTTCGTCGCGCGAAAGTTTTCTGGGTTGGTGCCACGCGACGTTCATCACGCCATGCACTTTGCCGTGGGCGATGAGGGGAATGCTGACGATGGCGCCTTCCCAGGGGGCATCGGCAAAGAGAGGGTCTTTGCGGATGTCGGGCACGACGCGCATTTGACCGCTGCGGGCGACCGTGTAGGTGATGCGGTGGGGGCGGGGAGTGCTGTGGGGGTGGTCTTGAATTTTGCCTTCCCAAATGGCGGTGCTAA
>CAYVHG010000142.1:0-7132 GCA_964450875.1 uncultured Anaerolineaceae bacterium
TTGGTCACCTCGGCAAAGAAGGGGAAAGCGCGGCCACAACACCGACAGCCCCAACCAGGGCCATCACAGAAATTCTACCACGGGAAGGGAGGAGAAATTTGGGATTGGCGGAGACGCCCCGATGCCCTGTGGAAGTGCAGGTCGTGGCTCCAACGCGCGCTCCTCGGTGTTCCCTCTGCTGGGAGCAGAAAATCCTTGGCCTTTATGAGTGGCGTTTGGGCTGGCGGGTGGAGCGCAGTGGGAAAGGCGCCGCCCCATCTCCAGGCCATCTCCAAGAGGCCGAACGCCGTTGACGCCTTCCTTCCTTTTTGATACAATCGCACCCGCTTTGGCGTGGTACCCTTCGCCAAAGCCCGCTACGGCGGATCCCACATAGAAAGGGCTTGAAGCCATGAAGGTGTTACTGCTCAAAGATGTGTACAAATTAGGCCGTGCCGGCGAGGTGAAGAAGGTCGCCAACGGGTACGGCCGCAACTATCTCATTCCCCAGGGGCTGGCAATTCCCGCCACCCCCGCCGCGCTGAAAATGGCCGACCGCATCCGTGCGGAAGCCGAAAAGCACCGCAAGGCGCTCAACAAGGAATACAGCGGTCTGGCCGAACAGCTCGGCGAAACCGTGCTCTATTTCGCGGTGAAGGCCAGCCAGCAGGGCAAACTCTACGGCTCGGTCAACGCCCAACGCATCGCCGACGCGCTGAACGAAAAGCTCGACCTTCCCAAAGAGCAGCAGATTCTCAAGCGCCAGGTCGATATTCAGCCCATCCGCTTCCTGGGCGAATACACGGTGCCCATCCGCCTGACGATTGACCTGGTGCCCGAGGTGACGGTCATCGTCTACCGGGAAGGCGAAACGCCGCCGGCGGTGGGCGAGATGGCCGCGGCCCAAGCCGCTGCCGAAGCGGAAGCCCAAGCCGCCGCCGAAGCAGCCGAGGCCGAAGGGGCTGCCGAAACCCCCGAAGCCGAAGAGGCTGCCCCCGCCGAGTAACTCCCCGCCCCCTTCAACCGGCCTGCCCCCAGGCCGGTTTTTGCCACCCATGTCCCCTGTTGGTACGACCTTGCGCAAAGCGCGCCTGGCGCGCGGCCTGACGCTCGAAGAGGCCGCCGCGGCGCTGCACATCAAGCTGCCCTACCTGCAAGCGCTGGAAGAAGAGCGCTGGGATGCACTGCCTTCCAGGGCACAAGGGCGCGGCTTCCTGCGCTTATATGCCGACTACCTGGGGCTGGACGCGGCAGCCTTGTTGGCAGCCGCCGAGAGCGGGGGAACGACCGCACCCCAAGCCACGGCAACGCCATCCCCCGAGCAAGCGCCGCCGCCCGCGGGCGCGTCGGCGCTCCCCGCCGATGCCGACCCCGCCCAGCCCATCTTCGCCGAAATCGGGGCAGCCTTCCGCAAGCAGCGCGAGCGATTGGGGCTGCGCCTCGAAGAGGCCGAGCGCTACACCCACGTCAAGCAACACTATCTGGCCGCCATCGAAGCCGGCCGCCTCGACGACCTGCCCTCGCCCGTGCAGGGCCGCGGCATGTTGCTGCACTACGCCCGCTTTTTGCAACTCGACCCCGACCCGCTGCTGCTGCGCTTCGCCGAAGCCCTGCAGGCCCGCCATCGCCAGCGCCAACAACCCCAACGCCGCACCGTCCGCGCCGACTGGCCGTGGCTGCGCGCTGCGCGGGGCTTCCTGGCCGACCGGTTTTTGGTGTGGGCGGCGGCGTTGTTTTCCATCGCCCTCATCGGCTTTGGGGCCTGGCAAGTCGTGGCGCTGCAAC
Source organism: uncultured Anaerolineaceae bacterium (assembly GCA_964450875.1). GTDB lineage: Bacteria > Chloroflexota > Anaerolineae > Anaerolineales > DRMV01 > DRMV01. Next base: position 1,765 of record CAYVHG010000142.1, read on the forward strand.
GCGCCCAAACGCCGCGCCCCACCCCGCCCCAGGTGGCCGACATTCTCTTCCCTACCCCCACCCTGACGCCCACCCCGCCGCGTCCCACACCGACGCCCACCGCTCCCGCGGGCGGCTTGGGCACCGTCGCCGAAGCCACCCCCACCCCCGCAACCGCCGCACCCAAAAGCAACGCCCCCATCCAGGTCTATCTCGTAGCCCAACACCGCGCCTGGGTCAAAGTGGTCGCCGATGGCGAAACCGTTTTCCAGGGCATCGTGGTGCCCGGCGCATCGTACAACTACCGCGCCCAAAACCGCCTCGAAGTGCTCACCGGCGACGGCGCGGCGTTGCAGGCCTTCTACAACCAGCAAAACCTGGGGCTGCTGGGGCGCTTTGGGCAGGTCGTCGACCGCATTTTCACCATCACCGGCGTGCAAACCCCGACCCCCACGGTCTCGCCCACACCGACCATCACCCCCACGCCGACCGTCACCCCCACCCCCACCATCACCCCCACCCCCACGGCGACCGCCCAGCCGCTGCCATAAAAGCGCCCGCCCATCGCCGCCGCGCCTGCCGCGGCCTTCCCAACCTTTGCCATGCCTACCTTCCTCATTGCCTCCCTCGGCTGCTCCAAGAACACCGTCGATTCCGATTCGATGGCGCAACTGCTGCGCCGCGACGGCTACGCCCCCACCGACGACCCCAACGAGGCCGACGTGCTCATCGTCAACACCTGCGGCTTCATCGCGGCCGCCCGTGAAGAATCGCTGACGGTGCTGCGCGAATTTGCCGCCCAAAAGCGCCCCGGCCAGTTCTTGATCGCGGCCGGCTGCCTCACCCAGCGTTACGGCGAAGAAGTCGCCCGCCAGGTGCCCGGCGTCGACGCCATCCTCGGCACGCGCCGGTGGATGGACATCGTAGACGTCGTGCACCGCCTGCGGGAAGGCCCACATCCCACGCCCCTCTACCACCTGCCGGAAACCCCCACCGTGGGGCGCGACGAGCGGGGCGTGCTGCGCGTCACCCGCCAGGGCGGCAGCGCTTACCTCAAAATCGCCGACGGCTGCCGCCGCAAATGCGCCTTCTGCGCCATCCCGCTCATCAAAGGCACGCTGGTTTCCCGCCCTCGGGAAGCCATCCTCGCCGAAGCCCAAGCCCTTCAGGCGGCCGGGGTGCAGGAAATCATCCTCATCGCCCAAGACACCACCGACTACGGCCACGACCGCGGCGAACGCGATGGCCTGGCCTCACTGCTGGAAGCCCTCACCGCGGCCGTGCCCGACATCCCCTGGATTCGGGTGATGTACGCCTTCCCCGGCTATGTCACCGACCACCTCATCGAAGTGATGGCGACCCGCCCGCAAATCGTGCCCTACCTCGACATGCCCCTTCAACACGCCCACCCCGCCACCCTGCGCCGCATGCAGCGCCCCGCCAACCTGGAGTGGGTGCACCGCACCCTGGAAAAAGTGCGCCGCGCCATGCCCGAAGTGGCGCTGCGCACCACCTTCATCGTCGGCTACCCCGGCGAAACCGAAGAAGAATTCCAAACCCTGCTGGATTTCGTGCAAGAAATTCGCTTCGACCATGTGGGGGCTTTCCAATTCTCCTTCGAGCCCGGCACCCCCAGCGAACCATTGGGCGACCCCATCCCGGCGGAGGTCAAACAAGCGCGCTGGGAACGCCTGATGGCAGCCCAGCAAGCCATTTCGCTGGAACGCAACCAAGCCTTGGTGGGCAAGGTGCTGGACGTGCTGGTCGAAGGCCGCGACGAAGAAACCGGCCTCGCCATCGGGCGCACCTATCGCGACGCGCCCGAAATCGACGGGCTGGTGCTGGTGGAAAGCGACCTTCCCGTGGGGCAGCTGGTGCCCGTGCGCATCACGGGCGCCATGCCCTACGACCTGGTCGGCATCCCGGCCCGCGCCCGTTAGACGCCGCCCAAGCCCTCGGGAAGGCCCACCGGCCCGCAGCGCGCCGGCGCGCTGCCGCATGCAGACCAGCCCGCTTTTTAGATTGACAGCCCCCTGAGTTGGACTATAATTGAACGGAGCGAGAGATACGCGGGGGAAGGGAAAAACGCACGAAGCGTTTTGGGCTGAGATAGAAAGCGAAAGTGCCCATCGTGTTGCTGGCTAACCCTGCGTCCAACGGACTGGCTTCGCCTCGGCCCCGCCAGCCGCTGATGCCCACGGCATCCTCCGCGTAAAGGGGCCTTCCCCACCTGGCAGCTGACCCATGCGCCTCATCCTGACTCACGAACAAGCCGATTTCGACGCCATCGCCTCGCTGCTGGCCGCCCGCTTGCTGGACGACCGCGCCGTTGCCGCGCTGCCCGTGCGCATCAACCGCAACGTCCGTGGCTTCCTCACCCTCTACGGCGCCGACTTGCCCCTCACCCCCTGGCACGACCTACCCCGCGAACCCGTAGAGCACATCACCCTCGTCGACACCCAAACGCTGCCCTCCGTGCGCGGCCTTTCGGCCACGACGCCGGTGCAGGTCATCGACCACCACCCTCGCCGCCCCAACCTTCCCGAACATTGGCGCGTCCACACCGAACCGATGGGGGCCACCACCACGCTGCTGCTGGAAGCCCTGCAAGAACGCCATCCCGCGCTGACGCCCATCCAAGCCACGCTGATGCTCCTGGGCATTTACGAAGACACCGGCAGCCTGAGCTACGAAGAAACCACCCCCCGCGACGTGCGCGCTGCGGCTTACCTGCTGGAACAAGGCGCTTCGCTGCGGCTGGCCCATGAATTCCTCAACCCACCGTTGACGCCGCAACAACAGGTGGTGTATGACCTGCTGCTGGCCAACACCGAGATCCGCACCATTCACGACGCAGCCATCGCGGTGGCGCACGCCGAAGTCTCGGGGATGACCGACGCCATCTCGCCGCTGGCGCACAAGCTGGCCGAAACCATCGAGCCCGACGCGCTCTTCGTGCTCGTCAGTGTGGCAGCAGGCGTGCAAATGGTGGCCCGCGCCACAGGAGAGCGCGTCGACCTGCCCGCCATCGTCGCGCACTTCGGGGGAGGCGGGCATCGGCGGGCTGCCGCTGCGCTGATCAAACACGCCAGCGTGGACGAAGTGCGCCAACGGCTATGGGAAATCCTTCCCCAACACGTCCGCCCGCCGCTCACCGTGGGCGAAATCATGTCGCGGCAGCCGCAGGTGCTTTCCCCCGACACCCCCCTCGAAGAAGCCGACCGCATGATGCGCACCTTCGGCTACGAAGGCTACCCGGTCGTGGCCAACGGCCGCGTGGTGGGCCTGCTCACCCGCCGCGCGGTGGACCGCGCCCTCAGCCACGGCCTCCACCTGCCGGTGGGGCGGGTGATGGAAGCCGGCGAGGTGACCGTGCGCCCCCACGACTCGGTAGACCACCTGCAACAGCTGATGACCGACACCGGCTGGGGGCAAATTCCCGTGGTGGACGAGCAAGGCAAAATCATCGGCATCGTCACCCGCACCGACCTCATCAAAACCCTGGCGCCGCGGCCGCGCCGTCCGGGCTTGCACAACCTGGCCTCGCGGCTGGAAAGCGCCCTGCCGCCCGCCCGTCTGGCGCTCATCAAAGCCATCGCCGCCGAGGCCGAAGCGCAACACCAGGCGCTTTACATCGTCGGCGGGTTCGTGCGCGACCTGCTGCTGGAACGCCCCAGCCTGGATTTCGACCTGGTCGTGGAAGGCAACGCCATTGCGTTAGGGCGCGCCCTGCGCCGCAAATACGGCGGGCGCATCACCGCGCACCGCAAATTCGGCACCGCGAAGTGGCACCTGGCCCCCATTCGGGAAAGCCTTGCCGCGGCCCTGGCCTCCTTCACCCCGCACGCCGAGGCGCTTTCCCCGGCCGACTTGCCCGCAAGCATCGACCTGGTCAGCGCACGCACCGAGTTCTATACCCGCCCCACAGCCCTGCCCACCGTGGCCCACGGCAGCATCAAACTCGACCTTCATCGCCGCGATTTCACCATCAACACCTTGGCTCTGCGCTTGGATGGCCGACATTACGGCGAACTGCACGACTACTGGGGCGGGGTAGACGACCTGCAACGGGGCATCATTCAGGTGCTGCATTCCCTCTCTTTCGTGGACGACCCGACCCGCATGTTACGGGCAGTGCGCTTCGAGCAGCGCTTTGGCTTCCGCATCGAACCGCGCACGCTGCAGCTGCTTCACGATGCCCGCGAGCTGCTTGCCAAAGTTTCCGGCGACCGCCTGCGCCACGAGCTGGATGCGATGCTGGCCGAGCCGCGCGCTGCGGCCATGCTGGCGCGCGCCGACCAGCTCGGCTTGTTGCAGGCCATTCACCCCGCGCTGCGATGGACCGCGGCAGCCGAAAAGCGCCTGGCGCGGTTGCAAGCGGCGGCCTGGCCGCTCCCGCCGCCGTGGGAAGACCTCCCGCCGCGGTTACGGGGCATTCCGCTGAAACGGGCGCTCGCTTACGCCCTCTGGCTGATGGAAGAGGCCCCCGCCGCCCTCGACGAGATCGCAGCGCGGCTCGGCTTCCCCCGACCGCTGCGCGACGTGGTGCAAAGCACGGCAGCCCTGGCCGCCCGCGCCGAAACGCTGCTGCACGCCCGCCCCAGCGAGGCCACCTTCCTGCTGGAAGCCCACCCGCTGGCCGCGGCCTATGCCCTTTACCTGGCCGCCGAAAACGCGGCTTTGCAAGAAGTGCTGCACACTTATGCCGAGCAGTGGCGGCACCTCCGCCCGCACACAACCGGCCACGACCTGCGCACCCGAGGCGTGCCCCCTGGCCCCCGCTACAAACAAATCCTCCGCACGCTGCGGGCTGCCTGGCTCGACGGCGAAATCCACACCCCCGCCGAAGAACAGCGGCTGCTGGAAAGCCTGCTCGCAGCGCAGGCCCCACAGCCTTCCTCGCCACAAAAAAAGCCCCGCCCCTCGAAGGGGGCGGGGGGCGGAAGCGCCGTGTGAACGGGTTTCCGAGGAGGCAACCGCTGGATGGATGGAGGTTTTTCTTACACCACGGCGCGCGCCAACACAGGGCGGAATTTGTATCCATAGAGGATTAACCCCCGTTCCTCCCGGTCGTTGCGCAACTTGCGGGTGACCATCTCCACCGGCATGCCCACATACGGCTCGGTCTCGCCCAAGTCGGTGAGTTGGGCGGTGAGTTTGGCGCCTTCGTCTAACTGGATGAGAGCGACAACGTAGGGGGCTTGTTCGGTGAAGCCTTCGGGCGCTTGGCGCACCGTAGTCCACGAGACCACCGTGCCCGTGCCGGTGAAGGTGTGGGTTGTTTTGGCTTCCAGCCCGCAGTGGGGGCACACATCGCGCGGGGGGAAGAGTTTTGCGCCGCAGTGGGGGCATACTTCGCCTTCCAAAGCGTAGCGCTGTTTGCGTAATC
>CAYVHG010000143.1:0-9371 GCA_964450875.1 uncultured Anaerolineaceae bacterium
GAGTTGCGGGCGCAGTTTGTCTTTGTCGGAAGGGTCGCCGATGAGCGAGGTGAAGTTGCCGATGAGGAAAATGACCTCGTGGCCGAGCTCCTGGAACTGGCGCAGTTTGCGCATGGGCACGGTGTGGCCGAGGTGGAGGTCGGAAGTGCGAGGGTCGAAGCCGCAATAGACGCGCAGGGGGCGGCCTTCCTTTTGGGCTTCGAGCAGCCGTTCCTTGAGTTCGTTGCGCATAGCCATAGCAAGGGCGTCGTCGCCGTAGGCTGTGCCTTGCATCAGCAGGTCGACTTGTTCGTCGATGGACATCTGGCGTAAGTCGGTCATGGCAGCCTCCTGAAAGCATAAAAAAACGCACCCTGCGGGGTGCGTGGGGGCCTACCCGCAGGGTTGGGTTTACGAACGGGCGTAATAGGTCTCTTCGTCGCTGGCGCGTTGGGAGGTCAACCCTGCCTGCTGCACGATAGTGGCTGCAAGGGCTTCCCCTTCCTGGAAGCCAAACAGGCTTTGGGGTTTTCCTTCGTGAATTTCTACTTGCATCAGTGTGCGGAAGGCGAAATGCTGGCCGTTTTCCCCTTGCACCTGCACCCGCTGCCCCCAGCGGTCGTTGACGATGCGCACGCTTTGCACTTGCGGCCACGCCAGCGTGACATGCCGCAGGCCGTTGTGAAATTCCAGCCCGTCGGCGTGCAGGGTGAGGACGGTGTGGCTATCGACCCAGTTGCCAAAGGAGCTGAGCAGGGCCGAGCCGACGAAAAAGCCCAGAAAGATCCACAGGAACCACGGCACGGTGCCCAACCGCCATGCAGTGATGGCCGTGACCACCAACATGGTCGCTGCCAGGCCCCAGGCGTAGGCTTCCCCGCGGCGGGAACCCTGCAGGGGGCGAAAGGTGCCACTCAGGGAGGAAATTTTGGTCATGCCCGAATTATAGCATAAACGGTTTTACCTGCTGTGGCGCATTCGCTTTTCTTGCCGAAAGATCTCCACACCGTCCCAAAACAGGGTGATGGCCGTGAGGCCGAAGATGGCCGAGAGCAGGTCGTTGGCGCTGAACAGGGCAGCAGCCAGCACCACGGCGCTTAGGGCAAAGAAGGGGATGGCCGGGCGCGTGCCCCAGCGGGCATGGAAGCGCCGCACCATCACATGCCCCAAGCCGATGGTCACGAAGGTGACCACGGCGAGTACCACGCCAGCCCATTGCAGCCTCATGAGCGCACCCGTTTCCGTCGCGGGTTGGCGGGGAACAGCCCTTGCTCTACCCGCTTGGCCTGGTCGGGAAGTTCGGTGCTGCCCCAAATGACCGAACCGGCGAAGATGCCCAAGACCGCCGAAACCCAGAAGGAAGGGATGAAGAGGGAAGCGGCTGCCATGAGTATCCCCACGGCCAGCACCACTGGCCAGACATGCGCGCCGACGTGGTATTCCAGTTTGATGACCCAAAAGAAGCCAAAACCAATGGCAAACAGCATGAACAGCCCCAAGAGCAGGCCGGTAAAGTTCATGGAAGTTCCTCCAAGCGGGGGTGTGCGCCTGCATGGCCGAAGGCAACACGGCCTGCGCGCTTTGCCAAGACGGGCCGCGCGCGCCTGCGGCGCGCTTTCAGCATAACGCGCCGCGAGGGCTTTTGCCAGTGAGTTTTTGGCAATCTTGGGCTAAAGTGAGATTAAGAAGAGGGCCAACCGTGTTCCCCCACGAGCGGCACGAAGGCCACAGGGTCGAGGGTTTCCCGTTCCAAGCGTCCGCGGTGGCGGGTCCAGCGTTCCAAGTGTTGGTAACCCCGGTCGCCCACGGGCGCTACCAGCCGCCCGCCTTCGGCCAGCTGTGCCAGCAGGGGCGCGGGCACTTCGGGCGCTGCAGCGGTGACGAGGATGGCGTCGTAGGGCGCGTATTCCGGCAGGCCCAAGGTGCCGTCGCCAACATGCACATGGACGTTGCCCAACCCCAGGGCTTCCAGCCGCGCCTGGGCCTGGGCAGCCAGTTGGGGCAGCCGTTCTACCGTGTGCACCTCGCGCGCCAGATGCGCCAGCACAGCAGCCTGGTAACCCGAACCGGTCCCGATTTCCAGCACTTTTTCGTCGCCTTGGAGCTCGAGCAGCGCGGTCATGTAGGCCACGATGAAGGGTTGGGAGATGGTTTGGCCGTGGCCGATGGGCAGAGGGTGGTCGCCGTAGGCTTCCGAGCGGTAGGCTTCGGGCACGAAAAGGTGGCGCGGCACTCGGCGCATGGCTTCCAGCACCCGCGGGTCGCGGATGCCACGCGCGGCGATTTGTTCGGCGGTCATGGCTTGGGCCAGGGTGTGCCAGTCTTCGGGCACGGCGGCACCTCCAGGGGGTTATTCTTGGTCGTCGGCGGCTTGGAGCGCGGCCAGGTGGGGCAGGTCGGGCGGCGGGGGGAAGGTCTGGTGATGGCGAATCAAAGCGGCCACCTCGGGGGAAGCCCCGGCATCGGCGGCGAGGCGCGCGCCCCATTCCGGGTGTTGGCGGGCGAGCACGAAAGGCCGCCGCCAGCCGCGTGGCTCGCCTTCCCCCAGCTGGAAAGCCCGCCGCGGGCAGCAGGCATAGGCCAGCACGACGGCTACGCGTTCCCACAGGCGGGGGTGGTGCAAGGCTTTGCCGACATCGTGCAGTAAAGCCGCCACGAGCAGGTCGTGCTCGGTGTGCCCGGCCTGCCGCAGCCGCTGGAACACCCGCAACGCATGGGCTTGTTCGTTGGGCGGCATTTGCCGAAAGAGCGCCCACAGCGACGGGGCGAGCACGCGTTGGGCGGCTTCCAGCGCTTGCGGGTCGGGGCGCGCCCGCAGGGCTTCCCAAAACTGCCGTAACCGGTAACTCAACCTAAGAGCAGCGCGCCGAGCACGCGGGTCGGCCATATCACCACCCATTGCAAAACGTCCAAGTGGAACAGCGGGAGCACGAAAAGCACCACCAGCAGCAAGGGCATGGCGTAGGGCTGAAGCGGGGCAAGGTAGGTTTGCCATAGGCGGGGGAAGAGCCCGGCAATGACTTTGTCGCCATCCAGCGGGGGGATGGGTATCAGGTTGAAGAAGAACAGCAGCAAGTCGAAGAAGACCACGCTGCCCAGGAAGTGCAGCAAAATGTTCGTGAGGCTGGTGTGCGGCAGGCTGAACCAGACGAGCCGGTAGAGCGCTGCCGCGGCGACCGCAAGCAGCAGGTTGCTGAGCGGCCCGGCGAAGGCTACCCAAAAGTAGGCTCGGCGGCTGCGCAGCGCGCTGGGGGAAATCGGCACCGGCTTGGCCCACCCGAAGCCGGTGAAAAGGAAAAGCAGCGTGCCCCAGAGGTCGAGGTGGGCGAGAGGGTTGAGGGTCAACCGGCCGGCGCGCCGCGGGGTGTCATCGCCAAAACGGGTGGCCGTCCAGGCGTGGGCAAATTCGTGGATGGGGAAAGCGACCATGAGGATCGCCAAGCGAAAAAGCGTGTCGATGGTGTCGGGGAGGACGAGCATGGAGTGACCTTTGGATGGAGAAGGGGGTGAAGGGAAAGGGGCGGGCATTGCCGTGGGGGAAGACGCGCTGAAGTGCAGCCCGGCCGCCGCGCGGATTATATCATGGGGAAGACGCGATGGTATAATCGCGGTGATGCCCGGAGAGGCGTTCCGTCTTCCTTGCACAGACCCTCGCACAACGGCACGGTGGATTTTCCTCATGCTCCCTGATTTGCAACTTGGCGACCGAGTGCGTTTGCGTAAGCCCCATGCCTGCGGCGGCTATGAGTGGCGCGTCGTGCGGTTGGGGGCGGATATTGGTCTGGAGTGTTTGACCTGCGGGCGGCGCATTTTGTTGACGCGCCGCAAACTGGCCCGGCGGCTGAAAGTCATTTTGCCGCCCGACGATGGAGAGCCTCCCGATGCTTAAACTGCCTCGCGGGCTTTTTTGGGTCCTCCTGGTGGTGGTGTTGGCGGGTTGCAATCTGCCTCGCGGGGGAACGCCTGCGCCCTCGGCGACGGCGGCAGAAGCCTCCCGCCCCTCGGCCACGGTGACGCTGCCCGCGACCCCCACCCCGGTGGCTTCCCCTTTGGCGGGCACGCTGACGCCTTCGCCGCCTTCCCCCACCCCCCCGCCCTGCACGAACCAGGCTGCTCCGGGAAGCCCCATCGACGTCACCGTGCCCGACGACACGGTGATGCGGCCGGGGCAGGTCTTTACCAAGGTGTGGCAGGTGGTCAACACCGGCACCTGCACTTGGACGCCGGCATATCGCCTGGTGTGGTTTTCGGGGGCTCGTTTGGGCACATCGGCGGCTTACCCCCTGGGGCGGGAAGTGCGCCCAGGGGAGGCCATTGATTTGGCGGTCGATATGGTCGCCCCCCTCGCCCCAGGTGTGTACCAGAGCTATTGGAAACTACGCGCTCCCGATGGCTCCCTGTTTGGCATTGGGCCGGGGGCAGGCACGCCTTTTTGGGTGCGCATCGTGGTGGTTTCCTTGCGCACGCCTTCGCCGACCCCTACGCCGACCATCACCCCCCCGCCGACGGCGACCCCCACGCCCACACCTTCCCCTACCCCCACGCCGCCGGTAAAGACCACCGGCCAGCAAGACCTCATGCTGGGCGATGGCTTGGAAGTGGATGGGGAGAAGACCTCGGCCACCGACGTGCTCTACTTGCAGGTCAACGGCGCGCATGTGCTGCGCCCGCAGGATGCCGCACGCTGGGGCATCTTTGGCGCCGCTTCGCCAGCGTTGGAGGCCTGTCGCCAGAGCAACCGCAGTGCAGCCGACATCCCTGTGGATAGCCTGCCCGTGGGCACTTACCTTTGTTACCGCAGCAGCGATGGGCGTGTTGGCTATGCTCGCCTGGAAGCCGTGAATCGGACGACCTGGCGCATTACGCTCTCGTTTCTTACTTGGGCCGAGCCGTAGCGTTGTGCGAAGGAGGTTGACGATGCCCCCGCGTCATGTTGTGCTGGTGTTGATCGATGGCCTACGCCCCGATGTGTTGGCCGAGGCTGTGCGTGCCGGTGAGGTCCCGCATTTTCAACAGTTGCTTGGCGAGGGGGAAAGCCACGGCTGGCTGACCTCGGTGCTTGCACCCGCGCCCAGCATCACTTTCGCTTCCCAGGCCAGTTTGGTGACCGGGGCGCACCCGAATCGCCACGATGTGCCTGGCAACCAGTTCTTCGACCGTTTTGGCATGCACCACGGCGGCAAGGCGCGGCACTATGCTTTCGATGTCGGCGACACGCTGGAAATCGACGACGCGGTGGAAGTTTTTACCCAGGGGCTGGCAAGCCGTTGCCTGGGGGCGCGTACCCTCTACGAGCGGGCAGGTTCCCGCGGCCAGCGTTCCGTGGTGGTGGGGCACATGTACGCCAACGGCGCGGACCGCTGGCTGCCCCCAAAGGTGGATATGCTCGCCCGCTTGACCAAAGCGCCGGCTCCTTTGCGCATTACCCCGGCCGCGTTCGACCGCCATGTGCTCGACCTGGCCCTGGAAGACCTGCGCACGCATGGCTTGCCCGACATCCTGACCGTGTATTTCATGGGGCTGGATGCTTACAGCCATACCCACGGCCCGGCACGCCAGCGCGCCTATCTGCGGGAGACCCTCGATGCTCTGGTGGGGGAACTGCACGCCGCGGTGGACGAACTGACCCCGCGCGGTTACCCGCCTTTTTGGGTGGTGGCAGCCGACCACGGGCAACGGCCTGTGCCCGACGACGAGGCGCACGCGGTTTCTTTGCGCTCGGTCGAGCCGCTCTTCGCGGCCGAAGGGCGCGACCTGCTCGACTACCCCGGCGAGGGGCGTCACAGCGACGCGGTCATGGCTTTCAACGGCAGCATGGCGTTCGTGTACCTTCGCCGGCAGGGGGAAGCCTGGGCGCAACCTCCCGATTTTCGGCGCGAGGTGTTGCCATTGGCGCGCCGTTTTTGGGAAGCCCACCGCAGCGGCGCGGGCGCACCGGCTTTGGAAGGCGCGGTGGCCGCGGTGTTGGTGCGCGACGTAGCCCATGCCGGTTGGCGCAGCGGCTATGTCGCCCTGACGCCCGACGGCGCGCTCGAAACCTTGGAAACCTGGTTCGGCCGTTTGCCCGCTCACGACTATGTGGAAGCCTTGCCCCGCCTGGCGGGGATGGCTTCGCCGCTGGTGGGCGAAATCGTAGTGCTGCTTTCCCCGGGCAGTGGGCGTTATTTTGGGCATCCGGTGAAGGGGCTGCACGGCGGGCTTTCCTCGGAGGCGTCGGAAGCCGCGCTGATGCTGGCTTGGCCCGGCGCGGCGCCTGCGGCCTGGCAGCAGGCCCGAAAGCAGTTCGAGCATGCCGTGCACGTGCGCTGCGAAACCGAGGGCGGCCGTCGCCCCCAAACGGTTGACGTGCTCGTTGGGCTGGAAGCGGTCATGCTGGGATGAAAAAACCGCCCTGCGGGGGCGGCTTCTACTCTTCTTCGGCTTTGGCCAGGGTTTGCAGGGCGTCGTCCAAGGTTCCCCCTTCTTTGCGCACGCCGGGCGCAGGTGTGCTGCAGTAAGGGCAGATGTTCCACGAGAGTTCCATCAGCTTGCCGCAGTGGTGGCACGCTTTTTTGAGTTTGGTGTGGCAATGAGGGCACACCATCCAGTTTTCCTTGACACGACGCCCGCAGCCGGGGCAGCGGGCGGCTTCTTCCACGGCTTGCAGCAGGGCTTCCTCTTCCAGCGTGCGCTGGTATTCTTCGTCCAAAGTGCGGCTGGGGCGGAGGATGAGATACACCAGCAGGCCAGGCAGGGAAAGCACCGCCACCACCAGCGCAGCCAAAATGGGCGCCAAGGGGTCGCGGCCGCGAGCGCGCATGTCGCGGTAAGTCCAAAACACCAGGCTGACCCACAGGGCGGCCAGGAAAGCCCCGCCCCACACGGTCGCAATGACCAAAAGGTTGCGAGTAAGAGTTGGATTGAAGCCCATCGGCTGCTCCTTCGCGACGATGAGGAGATTATAGCATAACCTCTGGCTGGGTTTGCCGCGCGCTTTCCGCTTGTGGGCTCTCGCTTTCGAAAGGTCGAGGCCGAGGCTGCCCCGAGAGCCCAGGCGTTTTGAAAGCCTTGGTTCGAGCCATTTTGTGGTAAAGTAAAAGCAGGAGCACGCCATGTACACCATCCGCGAATGGGCAAAGGATGAGCGGCCGCGTGAGCGGTTGGAGCAGTTGGGGGCGCAAAGCCTGAGTACGGCAGAGCTGCTGGCGATTCTGTTGCGGGTGGGGCGGGAAGGAGAAACCGCCGTGGACTTGGCACGTCGCTTGCTGCAGCAGTTTGGCGGGCTGGCGGGTGTGCAGCGGGCGTCTTTCGACGACCTGCGAGCGGTGCGCGGCGTGGGGCCGGCCAAAGCCGCCCAGATCAAGGCCGCGCTGGAACTGGGGCGGCGGCTTCAGTGGATTCGCCGCGGAGACCGCCCCCGCATCCAGTCCCCTGAAGACGCCGCGGCTTTGCTGCTTTACGAAATGAGTGCGTTGGAGCAGGAGCACCTCCGAGCGCTGCTGCTGGATACGCGCCATCAGGTGCTCAAAATGCACGATGTCGTGCGCGGTTCGGTCAACAGCGCCCAGGTGCGAATTGCGGAAATTTTCCGCGAAGCGGTGCGGGTGAACGCCGTGGCGCTGATTTTGGCGCACAACCACCCCAGCGGCGACCCCACCCCCAGCGCCGAAGACATTGCCCTCACCCGCCAGGCCCAGGAAGCCGGACGCCTGCTCGATATTGCCGTACTCGACCATCTCGTGATCGCCGACAACCGCTTCGTTTCCCTCAAGGCGCGCGGTCTGTTCTGACCCTCAGGAGGCCCCCATGCAGGAACGCCAAATCATGCTTGTGCCCCGCGAGCATTTTTGGGATTGGGTGAAAGCCGCTCGCAATTATGTGCTCACTTTCGGCACCACCATTACCCCCGACCCCAACAACGCTGGCCGTTACATGGCCCCCAACCAGACCATCACCATTGTGTTGCCCCCTAACGGCTACCCGGCGCAGGGCGATATTCGCGCCTGGTTTGTGCAGCACTACCCCGGCGTGCGGCTGGATGTCATCGAGGTCAATACCCCGGAAGAGCTGGAACAGGTGCTTGCAGAGCGCATTGCCGCCCTCGACCGCTATGGCGACACCACCCGCCCTTTCCGCCTGCTTTGGCCTACGGATTACGCGGTCATTACGCAGCCTTTTGGCGCCCACCCTGAGATTTACAGCCAGTGGGGCCTTCCGGGCCATGAAGGCGTCGATTTCCGCGCGCCGACCGGCACCAACGTTTACGCTGCGGCCGATGGGGTGGTGTATCGCACCGAGCCGCAGCCTGTTGGGGCTTATGGGCGGCAGGTGCGTTTGCGCCATCGCGCCGGCTACAAAACCGTGTATGCTCATCTCGATGAAGTGCTCGTCGCCGTGGGCGATTTCATCAAGGCGGGGCAAATTATCGGCAAGGCCGACAACACCGGTAACTCTTATGGCTCACATTTGCACTTGACCCTCAAACACGAAGGGGCTACCGAGCGCGGCGAGACCAATTATCCTTACGACATCATTGACCCTACGCCCTTTCTTGTGTGGCCGGGCACCGAGGATGCTATCCGGCGGGCGCAATATGGCTGGGAACCGGGGCACGGTCTGGTGGGCGCGGCGTGCCGACCTGACGGCCAGTTTGGGGAAGCCGATTTCGCGGTGGTCGAGAATGCCCGCCTGGAAGCCGTACGCGTGACGCAAGACACCCCTGACGAGGCGCTGGCACGATTGCGGCAAATCAACCCCAACATTTTCGTGCTGGCGCGCCTGACCGCCGATATGCGCACGCATAAGTTTACCGGCGCCGAGTTTGCCAACGCTTTGCACCCGCACGTTGCCCGCTTTTATGCCCAAGGAATTCGATATTTCGAGATTCACACCCAGCCAAACCTTCATGCCAATGGATGGATGGTTTCTTGGACGGACGGGGCTTCTTTTGGGGCGTGGTTTTTGCAGGTGCTGAGTGCGTGGCGGCAGCAGTTCCCGGAGGCCAAGTTTGGCTTCCCAGCGCTTTCCCCTGGTGACGATGTGCCTAACCAGCGCTTTGCTGCGGCTCGTTTTCTCGACCAGGCCGACCGGGCTGCCCTGGCGGCCGACTGGCTGGGCGCCGCTTGTTATTGGTCGTTGTTTGCCGAGATGAACCGGCCGGAGGGCGGGCGATGCTATGAGACGTTGCGTTTGCGCTACCCCCATAAGTTGATTTTCGTGACCGATTTTGCCAACGTCAACCGCGCCACCGAAGACGACATCCGCGGCGACCAATATGTTTCGTATTATCGCTACATCTACGAGCGGCCGGGCATCGGCGCAGCTTTTGCCGATTATCTGACCGCCGGAGATGCCGCCCCTTATCTCGGCTGGAGCGATGCAGCCGGGCATATGAGTGTGGTGGTGACAAAGGT
>CAYVHG010000144.1:0-7349 GCA_964450875.1 uncultured Anaerolineaceae bacterium
CGCGGCGTGGATGTGCTTGTAATAGGTGGCGTTGTCTTCGCCTTTGATGGCAAAGACCGGAATTTCGAAGAAGGAAACCAACGCCGCGGCGACATCGTCTTGCGTAGAAAGCGGGTTGGAAGCGGTCAGCACCACATCCGCGCCACCGGCCTGGAGCGTGCGCATCAGGTTGGCGGTCTCGGTGGTGACGTGTAAGCAAGCCGAAATCCGCACGCCCTGGAGCGGCTTTTCGCGCTCAAAGCGCTCACGAATTTTGCGCAAAACGGGCATATCACGGTCAGCCCATTCGATGCGCAGGCGGCCGCCTTCGGCCAGGGCGAGGTCTTTGACGTCGTATTCACTCATGACAATCTCCGTGTTTCGGGGGTAGGGGGTAAGGGAATTAGGAATTGCGAGTTGCGAATGGCGGTTTGCCCTTAGGCAAACGCGGCCTGGACTGTTTCGCAGGGCACGTCGTGCCCGAAGATTTCGCAAAAGCGTTTCAGGAAAGCGTCTGGGGTATAGCGCTGGCCCTGGGTGCCCGAGGCTTCCAGGCAATAGGTTGCCGAAAGGGCGCCCAAACGGCCGCTAATCTCCCACGGCAGGTGGTGTAGGTAGCCTTTGAGCAGGCCACCCCGAAAGGCGTCGCCCGCGCCGGTGGGGTCTTCGACGTGGGTCGGCGGCGCCACTGGAATGCTGTATTCCTGCCCCTCGGCATAAATGCTCGCGCCTTTGGCGCCGCGGGTCACCACCACCAAGGGGATTTTCGCCAGCAAGTCGGCAGCGCTGTAGCCTGTTTTTTCCTGCAAAAGGGCAAATTCATACTCGTTGACCAAGAGCGCGGCCGCGCCATCAACGCCTTCGCGCAGGGTTTCGCCGCCCACGCGGGCAATTTGCTGGCTGGGGTCGTACCAGTAAGGCACGCTCAAAGCTTTGCATTCCCGCACGTATTTGCGCATGGCCGCGGGGTCGTTGGGGGAAATCACCACCAGGTCGGGGCGGGGGTTCAGGTCGGCAATGGAAAGCTGCGCCGCATGCGCCATCGCCCCTGGGTAAAAGCTGGCAATCTGGGAAAGCGACTGGTCGGTGGTGACGAAGAACGAGGCGGTCGATTCGCCCGCAATCACCTCGATGGCCGAGGTGTCCACCCCTACGGCCTCCAGCGCGGCGCGGTAGTCGGCAAAATCTTCGCCCACGGTCGCCATCACGATGGGGTGCTCGCCCAGCAAGGCCAGGCTATACGCAATGTTGGGCGCAATGCCCCCGCGGCGCTTGGTGAGGGAATCCACCAGAAACGACAGGCTGAGGGAATCCAACTGGTCGGCCAAGATTGCATCTTTGAACCGGCCGGGGAAGGTCATCAGATAATCGAAGGCTACCGAACCGGTGATTACCACGCGCATTTCAAGCCCCTTTCTGTGCTTGCTGGACGAACTTCGGCAAATTCAGGTCGAAAGGCGGATGCACCACCCCCACTTCGGTGACGATGGCCGTCACCAGCCGCGCGGGGGTGACATCGAAAGCCGGGTTGCGGGCGCTGGCATTGGCGGGCGTGACCGGTCGCCCCCGCAATTGAATCGCGAGCACCTCTTCGGGGTCGCGCTCCTCGATGGGGATTTGCGCGCCATGTTGCAGGCTCAAGTCCACGGTCGAGGTCGGCACCACGGGGTAAAAAGGCACACCGTTGTCGTAAGCGGCCAAGGCCAGCATGTAGGTGCCGATTTTGTTGGCCACGTCGCCATTGCGGGCTACGCGGTCGGCGCCCACGAACACCTTTTGCACCTGCCCCGTGCGCAGGAAGTAGCCCGCCGCGTTGTCGCTGATGATGTCGTAAGGAATGCCGTACTGCTCCAGTTCCCATGCAGTCAGGCGGGCGCCTTGCAGCCGCGGGCGGGTTTCGTCCACCAAGACGTGGATGCGCTTGCCTTGCTCGTGGGCAGTACGGATGACGCCCAGCGCGGTGCCCCAATCCACGGTGGCGAGCGCGCCGGTGTTGCAGTGGTGGATGATCGTGTCGCCGTCGGCAATCAAGGCCGCGCCGTGTTCCGCCATGCGCTTGTTGATGGCAACGTCTTCGTCGGCAATGCGCTGGGCTTCGGCCAGCAGCAGCTGGCGCAGCTTCTCGGCCGTGCCCACATAGGCCCGCGCGACGCGCATCATGCGCTGCAACGCCCAATTGAGGTTGACCGCGGTCGGGCGCGCTTGGGCCAGGACGTCCGCGGCTTGCTGCAAATCGTGGAGCAGCGCCGGCACGGTGTCGGCTTCCGACTGGAAGCCCGCCAGCGCAAGCCCAAAGGCCGCGGCCGCGCCAATGGCCGGCGCCCCCCGCACCACCATCGTGCGGATGGCTTCGGCGGTTTCCTGGTAGGTGCGGCAATAAACCAGCTTGAATTCCGCCGGCAAAAGGCGCTGGTCGATGAGTTGCAAAGCGTGTCTTTCGGCAGACCATTCGACGGTTCGCATTGTCCTTCCCTTTCGGCAGGCATGAAAAAGACGCCCTCGGGGCAGAGAGCGCCACAATTTCGCGCTCCAAGTGTATCACGAGGGCACAGATTTGACAATGCGCGCCCGAGAGAACACCGCTTGACAAAACAGAACACTTGTTCTACAATCAAAGCACCCTTTCCCCCTTCCCGTTTCAGGAGGTTGACTCATGGACTTCAAATCGTTCCCCTTTCGCGGCCTCAAATGGCAGCGCGGGATGCTCTTTGGCTCCCTCATCCTGGCCGCTTTGCTGGCCTTCGAAACCTTCAACTACAGCACCACCGACTTTGCCCTTCACGACCTGCTCGGCGACCTGCGGTTCGTCGGTCTGCGATGGGCTACGATTCTCGCGATTGCCTTTTGCGGCATCGACTTCGCTGGCATCGCCCGCCTGTTCACCCCCGAGCAAGGCAACGACGAGCCCAAGGAAGTGTGGTATCTCTTTGGCGCGTGGCTGCTGGCCGCCACGATGAACGCCATGCTCACCTGGTGGGGCGTTTCCATCGCCATTCTGGAACACCAAAGCCTCGGCAACGCGGTGATTGGGCGGGAAACCCTGCTCAAAGTCGTGCCGGTGTTCGTGGCAATCATGGTATGGCTCATCCGCGTGCTCATCATCGGCACGTTCTCCGTGGCAGGCGACCGTCTCTTCCACGTCTCGGCGGCCTCCGCCACCCGCCGCCCCGCCGCGGCAGCCGCCCGCGCCCGCCGCGCCGCTCGTCCGGCCGCCGCGGGCCGCGAAACCCGCTACCGCCCCTACGCCGCCAGCAGCGCGCCCGACACAGCCTCGCCCCGCTATTCCTGATGCGCCATGCCTTCCCAAGCCATGCACGCTCGCGCTTACGCCCCCCCTTTCGAGCCTGAGGAGCCTTTCGGTCGGCCAGCCCCCACCGCGCCCATGCTGACCGCCCCCGCGGCTTACCTCACCGGCGTGCTCGTCGCGGGCGTGCTGGCTTTCGTAGGCCTCGCCGCCTTCATCGTCTGGCGCTATGCCCCCGCCTTTGCCGCAGCCTCTCTCACGGCACCAGCGAGCGCCCAAGCCCCACAAGCGAGCCAGCCCGTCACCGGCCACATTGCCCCCTTCTTCACCCCCGAAGTGCGCCACTGGGAAAGCGACATCCTTCGCTGGGCTGCGGCCTACCACCTCGACCCCAACCTGGTGGCCACGGTGATGCAAATCGAATCGTGCGGAAACCCGCGCGCCGTCTCGTCGGCCGGCGCGCGGGGGCTCTTCCAGGTCATGCCCTTTCACTTCGCCGCCAACGAAGACCCCTTCGACCCCGAAACCAACGCCCGCCGCGGCTTGGCCTACCTCCGAGCCGCTTTGCAGCGCTCAGGGGGCAATGTGCGCCTGGCGCTGGCGGGCTACAACGGCGGGCTGGGGGTCATCGGCCTTCCCGAAAACCTGTGGCCAGCCCAAACGCGCCGCTATGTGCAGTTAGGCTGGCCGATTTACAACGACGCCCTCGCCGGACGCAGCACCAGCGCTACGCTTTCCCGCTACTTTCGGCCTGGGCGCGGCATGTGCGCCGCCGCCGACCGCCAGATTGGCCTTCCCTGACCGCCGCGAAATGTAGTATCATCACCCCATGGAAACCTCTTCCCCTCCCCCCCAATGGCTCGAACTCGCACTGGAAGTGGACGGCGAAATGGCCGAGGCCGTGGCCGAAGTGCTGGCGCGCTATGCCCCCAACCGCGTGGTGCTGGAATCCACCGCCATTCAAGACCAGCCCGACGGCGAAGGCGTGCCCACCGGGCCGGTGCGGGTGGTCGCCTACCTGCCCGTGGACGACGCCCTGGAAACCACCCGCCAGCGCATCGAAGAAGCCCTATGGTACCTGCACGTCATCCGCCCGCTGCCCCAGCCCGCCTACCGCACCTTGGGGGAAGACGACTGGGCCGAAGCCTGGAAGCACGCTTATCGCCCCATCCCCGTGGGCGAGCGGCTGATGATCGTGCCCGCGTGGATGGAAAACCCCGACCCGCGACGCATCCCCCTGCTGCTCGACCCCGGCATGGCCTTTGGCACCGGCACCCATCCCACCACGCAGATGTGCCTGGCCGAGGTAGAACGCCTGACCCAGCCGGGCGCGACCGTGCTGGATGTAGGCTGCGGCAGCGGCATTTTGAGCATTGCCGCGCTCAAACTGGGCGCAGCGGAAGCCCTGGGCGTGGACACCGACCCGCAGGCCGTAGCCGTGGCGCAGGAAAACGCAGCCCGCAACGGGGTGGCCGCAGGCTTTTGGGCCGCGGCAGGCTCGGTGGAAGCCCTGCTCACCCCGCCGTTGGGTCCGCGGCAAGCCCCGCTGGTGCTCGCCAACATCCTCGCGCCGGTGCTGGTTCGGCTGCTGGACGAACACCGCCTGGCCGATCTGGTCGCCCCTGGGGGGAGCTTGGTACTGAGCGGCATTTTGGAAGGCCAGGCCGACGAGGTCTTGGCCGCGGCGCGGCGCGCCGGCTTACGGCTTGCGCACCGCCGCCAGGTCGAAGACTGGGTCACCCTTACCGTAGAGAAACCCGCTTAATAATGAGGAATGCCCCGCACCCGCAGGGCATTGCCAAGCGCCGCTTCACCCCCCAACGAAACCACCCCGCCCCCTGAAGAAACAGGGAGCGGGGTGAGAGGGCAGGCCGGCGGCTTCGCCGCCCTTGTCGGTGGGTTTGCCCGCGGTCAGGGCCTTCCCGCAGAAAACCGCGGCGATGCGGCTTTCACACCGCCTGCGGCTCGCGGCGGCTTTCCACCTCGGTGAGGGCCACGAAAATCTGCGGGCGGCGGCGGGTTTCGTTGAACAAATACGACTTGAGCATCTGCTCCACATCGCGCCGCACGTCGCCACCGGAAGAACGCACCGTGCGCGCCACCCTTCGGCGGATGGCATCCACCAAATCCTGCGAATCGCCGCTGTGCACGAAGCCGCGGGTGATGATTTCCGGCTCGTCCAGCAGGTGGCCGGTAGCGGCATCCAGCGCCAGGTTGACCACGACCAACCCGTCCCGCGCCAGCGCCTCGCGTTCGCGCAGCACGCGCATATCCACATCGCCCACGCTGCCGCCATCGACGAACACCCAACCGCCGGGCACGCGCTCGCCCAAGCGCATTTCGCCCTCGTGGAATTCGATGACCTGGCCGTTTTCCACAATCGCGATGTGGTCGGCAGGCATACCCAACTCCCGCGCCATCGCGGCGTGCTGGTGCAAATGGCGCAGTTCGCCGTGCACCGGCAGCAGGTATTTCGGCTGCACCAGGTGCAGCATCAGCTTCATCTCTTCCTGGCTGGCGTGGCCAGAAACATGCACCGGCGCGATGGGGTCGTAAATCACCCGTGCACCGCGGCGGAAGAGGCGGTTGATGGTACGGTAGACGTTTTCCTCGTTGCCCGGAATGGGGTGCGAGGAAAGCACGATGGTGTCGCCTTCCTGAATGTCGAAAGCTCGGTTGGTGCCCATAGAAAGCCGCCCCATGATGGACGACGGCTCGCCCTGCGAACCGGTGCACATCAGCACCACCTGCTCCGGCGGCAGCTTGAGCGCCTGGTCGAGGGGCACGATCATCGCTTCGGGGATGTCGAGGTAGCCGAGCTTGCGCGCCATTTTAGCGTTTTCCACCATGCTCATGCCCACGAAAGCCATCTTGCGGCCATGCTGCAGGGCCACGTCGGCCACCTGCTGCATGCGGGAAATCAGCGAGGCAAACGTCGCCACCAGAACGCGCGCCGGGGCTTCCCGGAACACGGTTTCCAAGGCGGGGGCAATCACCTTTTCGGAAGGCGTCCAGCCTTTCTTGTCGGCGTTGGTCGAATCGGCCAGCAGTGCCAGCACCCCGCGGCGGCCAAACTCGGCCAGCTTGCCGAAATCGGTCGGCCAGCCGTCTACCGGCGTGTGGTCGAATTTGTAATCGCCGGTTTGCACCACCAGCCCCGCAGGCGTGGTGATGCCCAGCCCCACCGCGTCGGGGATGGAGTGGCTGACGTGGAAGAACTCCACTTTGAAGGGGCCAATTTTGACGGTTTCCCCGGCGTGCACGGTAATGCGCTGCACACGGTCTTTCAGGCCGCCGCGCGCCAGTTTGACCTCGATGAGGCCCATAGTGAGCGGGGTGGCGTAAATCGGGGCGTTGATTTCTTCCAGCAGGTGGCGCACCGCGCCGATGTGGTCTTCGTGGCCGTGGGTGAACACCACGCCGCGAATCTTGTGGCGCTTGTCCAGCAAATATTGAAAATCGGGAATGATGTAATCGATTCCCAGCATGTCGTTGGTGGGGAACATGATGCCCGCGTCCACCAACAGGATGTTATCCCCGTATTCGTAGGCGGTCATGTTCTTGCCGATTTCACCGGCGCCGCCCAAGGGGATAATGCGTAAGGGCTTACTCATAAGTCTAACCTCTCTGGTTCAAGAATTATCCGGCAGAAGCCGGGAAGGGTCGAAAAGATACAGGGGCAGGTTGCAAGAGCCGCCTGAGCCGGCAATGTCGAGGCCGGGCGGTCGTATCGCTTCGCTTGCCACACGGGACGGAAGAGACTTTTCCGGCCACACGCCGGACCCACTGCCCCCCCACAAGTGCCGCCCCATTGTAGCATGGAACGAGGGTTCTGTAAAGCCGCAGCGGAGATAGCCCAGAGATGGAGATGGGGCGGCGCCTTTCCCACTGCGCTCCACCCGCCAGCCCAAACGCCACTCATAAAGGCCGAGGATTTTCTGCTCCCAGCAGAGGGAACACCGAGGAGCGCACGTTGGAGCCACGTCCTGCACTTCCACAGGGCATCGGGGCGTCTCCGCCAATCCCAAATTTCTCCTCCCTTCCCGTGGTAGAATTTCTGTGATGGCCCTGGTTGGGGCTGTCGGTGTTGTGGCCGCGCTTTCCCCTTCTTTGCCGAGGTGACCAA
>CAYVHG010000145.1:0-9140 GCA_964450875.1 uncultured Anaerolineaceae bacterium
TTCAGCAGGGTCGCGCCTTCCATCAGGCGATGGAAGTCGTAGGTCACGGTCTTGGCTTTGACCGCACCGGTAATGCCCTTCCAGATCAGGTCAGCCGCTTCGTCCCAGCCCATGTAGCGGAACATCATCTCGCCGGAGAGGATGACCGAGCCGGGGTTGACCTTGTCCAGGTCGGCGTATTTGGGTGCGGTGCCGTGGGTGGCCTCGAAGATCGCGTGGCCGGTGTCGTAGTTGATGTTCGCACCCGGCGCAATGCCCATGCCGCCGATCTGTGCGGCCAAGGCATCGGAGAGGTAATCGCCGTTCAGGTTCATGGTCGCCAAGACATCGAACTCGCGGGCGCGGGTGATGGTCTGCTGGAAGACGATGTCGGCAATGGTGTCTTTGATGAGCAGCTTGCTCTTCCACTTGCCATCGCCGTGGGTAGGCCACAGTTTCAGCGCGTCTTTCACTTCCTGGATGACTTCCTGTTTCTTGTCGGGGGCCAACATCTCGAAACCGGGCTCGATCATGCGGGCGTTTTCTTCGTCGGTCAGGTTGGGGTTCTTTTCTTTGTTGCCCAAAATCCACGATTCGCGCTCGGTGACGATTTCGTTGCGGAATTCACGCTTGGCCAGAGCGTAGCCCCAGTTGCGGAAAGCGCCTTCCGTGTACTTCATGATGTTGCCTTTGTGTACCAGGCTGAGGCGCTTACGGCCGTTCGCCAACGCCCACTTGATAGCCGCCCGCACCAGCCGCTCGGTGCCTTCCTTGGAAACCGGCTTGATGCCAATACCCGCCGTGTTGGGGAAGCGCATCTTGGCATACTCTTCAGGGAAGTTTTCCTTGAAGAGCTTCATGAACTTTTCCCATTCCGGCGTGCCCATCTGGAACTCGATGCCGGTGTAGATGTCTTCCGTGTTCTCGCGGAAGATCACCATGTCCACGTACTCGGGGTGCTTCACCGGGGAAGGCACACCATCGACGTATTTCACCGGCCGCTGGCACACATACAGGTCCAAATGCTTACGCAAGGCCACGTTGAGCGAACGGATGCCGCCGCCGATAGGCGTGGTCAACGGGCCCTTGATGCCCACGATGAACTCCCGGAAAGCCTTGATCGTCTCTTCCGGCAGCCATTCGCCAAACTTGTGGTATGCCTTTTCACCAGCATACACTTCCATCCAATAGATCTTGCGCTTGCCCTTATAGGCCTTCTCGACCGCGGCGTTGAACACACGCGACGCGGCGCGCCAGATATCGCGCCCCGTGCCGTCGCCCTCGATGAAGGGAATGATGGGATTGTCGGGAACAATGAGCTTGTCCCCCGGCTTGGTGATTTTGGCGCCGCCTTCCGGCACTTCAATAATCGTGTAACCCATTTTTTGCCTCTCCTTGCGTTGGTTTGGAATCACGTCGGGACGTGTGAATCGGCACACGCTTTCCATTATATCACCCCGCCTTAATTAGAAAGAGTGACAATCGTCACCGGATTTCTCCTCAGGCCGCGCGGGTGCGCCCAGCCCGCCCCACCACAGGGCCCCCAATGCAGGAAGGCGCGGGAGTGCTGGCCAGCGGACAACGACGGCGCGTGCGTGCCTTCCCCGCCCAAGCGCGTGACGCGCCTCTTGCCTCGAAAACGCGGTAAAATCACCCCATGCGCCGTCAAAAACTCCTTGCCGATTTGGCCGTCATCCTGCTGCTCGTGCCGTTCCTCACCCAGAGCCAGGTTGCGGCCTCCGACCGTATGGCGCGCATCCATGCTTTCACCCGCCCACTGGAATTCAGCTACGGCGAGTGGCTATGGCAGGCATGGGAAACCAAGCTCTTCGCCGGAGCGCTGGGCGCGGAACGCCTGCTTCCCCCCGCCACCGACCGGCAAGCCGTGCTGGAGTACGTCCAGCTGATGGGCGAAATCGGGCAAACGCAGGCCCGGCTGGCCGATGCCCTGGCCGACCCCAACGGCGTGGACGCCGCCTTGGTGGCTTCCCTGCGCAGCCGTCTGGCCGAAGCGCGCGCTCGCAGCGCTTGGCTGGCCCCCTTGGCCGAACAGGTGCTCCAGGCGCAAATCAGCGCCGTGTTGGCCAAGAACGGCCTCGCCTTTCTGGGGCAGCCCACCCCGCCGGTCATGTACCGCACCACGCCCGTGCCGATGGCGCTGATCGTTTCCCCCCGCACCGAAATCCGTCAAATTGCCAACATCTCGCTCAAGCCCGACCTGAGCATCGATCAGCAAGTGCAGCTGGAAGACGCGGTGGCCCACGCCCTCGACGTTTCGACGCTGGTGGTGCCAATTGGCGGTGTGGGCGTTTACCCCACTATGGTCATGGAAACCAGCAACTTCCCCTGGCTGGTAGACACCATTGCCCACGAATGGACCCACAACTACCTCGACTGGCACCCTTTGGGCATGCTCTACGACCGCACGCCCGCCTTGCGGACGATGAACGAGACCACCGCCAACATCGTGGGCAAGGAAATTGGGCATCAGGTGCTGGCGA
Source organism: uncultured Anaerolineaceae bacterium (assembly GCA_964450875.1). Lineage (GTDB taxonomy): Bacteria > Chloroflexota > Anaerolineae > Anaerolineales > DRMV01 > DRMV01. The sequence goes on from CAYVHG010000145.1 coordinate 2,481, forward strand.
CCTTTTACCCCGACCTGCTGCCGCCGCCAGCGCCCCCGCCTTCCAGCCACCCGCAGAAGCCTTCCGCCCCGCCAGCCTTCGACTTCCGCGCCGAAATGCGCAAAACGCGCGTGCATGTCGACCAGCTGCTCGCGGAAGGCAAAGTCGAAGAAGCCGAAGCCTACATGGAGCAACGCCGCAAGTTCTTCTGGGAACACGGCTACCACATCCGCAAGCTCAATCAGGCCTACTTTGCGTTTTACGGCGCCTACGCCGACGTGCCGGGAGGGGCCGCGGGGAACGACCCTGTCGGGGCAGCTGTGCGCCAGTTGCGCGCCCAAAGCCCTTCCTTGGCCGCCTTCGTCCACCGCATGGCGTGGATGACCTCCTTCGACGACCTCAAACGCGCCGTAGCAGAAGGGCGCTAACCTCGCTTGTCCCACTTGCTTCAAGGAGAAGACCCCATGCGCATCAATCCGGAAGGCACGCCTTTCATCTTGGCCCCCACCGCCTTGGCCGCGGCGTTGGGGCTGCTTGGCTTCCGCAAGACGGCAACGGCCAGCGCGCTCGCGGCCGCCGGGGTAGCTTATTTCTTCCGCGACCCCGACCGCAGGCCCCCCGCGCCGCGCGACCTGGTCGTTTCACCTGCCGATGGCCAGGTCATCGTGCTCAAACGCACTTTCGAACCGCGCTGGCTGAAAGGGGAAGCCTGGCAAATCGGCATCTTCATGAGCATACTCGATGTGCACGTCAACCGCGCCCCCATCACCGGCACGCTGGAAGCCATCGAACACCGGCCGGGCACGTTCCTACGCGCCTACGAAGCCGAAGCCATCAACCGCAACGAGCGCCGCTACTACTACTTGCTGCGTGCTGACGACAAGCGGGTGTTGATGGTACAAGTCGCCGGTGCCATCGCTCGCCGCACGGTGCCCATCATCGCCGCGGGCGAGGCCTTCCAGCAAGGCGAACGCATCGGCATGATTCGCTTCGGCTCGCGCGTCGAAATCTACCTGCCGCTGGAAGCCGAGCCTCTGGTCGCCTTGGGCCACAAGGTGCGCGCTGGCGAAACCCCTCTTGCCTTCCTGCCCCAGGAGTAAACCATGCCCAAACGCGCTTCGCGCCGTCGGCAGGGCATTTCCCTACTGCCCAGCCTGTTCACCACTGGCAACCTCTTTCTCGGCTTTGCGTCGCTGGTCTCGGGCATCGGCGGCCACTACACCCGCGCTGCGGCACTGATTTACGTCGCCATGCTCTTCGACTTCGTCGATGGCCCCCTCGCTCGGCTGACCGGTTCTTCGAGCGACTTCGGCGTGGAATACGACTCGCTCGCCGACTCGCTCTCTTTCGGCGTCGCCCCCGCCGCTCTGGCTTACCTCTACGCCTTGCAACGCTACGACCGCTACGGCTGGATTGTCGCCTTCCTGTTTGCGGCCGGGGCTGCGCTGCGGTTGGGGCGCTACAACACCACCACCAAGCCCGGCAAAGCCAACACCTATTTTCAAGGGCTTTCCACGCCCACGGCCTCGGGCACTTTGGGCGGGCTGGTGCTGCTTTCGGGGCGGTATGGTCTCGACGAGGGCACCCGCGCGGCGCTGTTCTTCGTGGCCGTGCCGTTGCTGGCCTTCCTGATGGTCAGCACGTTGCCTTACTACAGTTTCAAGACGGTGCGGCTCAACCGCAAGCAGGCTTTCTACGCCACCGCAGGCATCGCGGTAGGCTTTGCAGCCATCGCGGCCGAACCCACCCTGGTGCTGCCGCTGATGTTTCTCGCTTATGCCTTTTCAGGGCCGGTGCTGTGGCTGGTGCGGCCGCGGCGCCGCAAACAGCCCTCCCAGGAGCCCCACGACGAAGCCCCCACGCCTCCAACGGAACCCTGAGCCCGCCGCCTCCACACGCCCAGGAGCTCGCAGGGTGGACACCGCCTTTCACGGCGACCCTCGGCATTATGACAAGAGCCGCGGCTTGCCCGCCGCCGTGCTCGAAGCCATCGTGACTACGCTGGCCGAGCGCCTGCCCGCGGGCGCACGGGTGCTGGACGTGGGCGCGGGTAGCGGCCGCCTCGCCTTGCCGCTGGCCGCGCGCGGGTTCCGGGTGGTGGCCGCCGACCTCTCGCCCGAGATGCTCGCCCACCTGCGCAGCAAGCGGCCTGCAGGCGTGGCGTTCCCGCAGCTGGTGCTGGCCGACGCGGTGCGCCTGCCGTTTCCGCCCGCCGCTTTCCCCGCAGCGTTCAGCGTGCACACGCTGCACCTGGTGGCCGACCTGCCCGCCGCGCTGGACGAAATCCGGCGGGTGCTTGCCCGCGGCGGCGTGTTTGCCCTGGGCTACATCGACCACGACCCCGCCGCGCCCATCGGCTGGACGTTGCACGCCTGGCGGCAGGCGCTGGCGGCCCGCGGCCATGACCTGCACGCGCCGATGTGGCGCGATTACCCCGAAATCGTCACCGCGTTGGCCGCGCGGCTGGGCGCTCCCCACACGGTGGAAGCCGCGCACTGGCAAAAAACCGTGGTGCCTGCAGAGGTGCTGGAAGGCGTGAGCACCCGCCAGTTCACGCCCTACTGGGGCCTGCCCGACGAGGAGCACGCCGCCATCGTTGCCGAACTCTACCGCGCCGCGCGCGCGGCCTTTGGCGATTTGCACCGCCCCCGCCCCGACCCCCGCCGCTTCGTGTGGCACTTTTTCGACGGCTGAGGCTGCCGCTCGTCGCTCCCACACTCCCCCTTCCGAGGTTTTCCATGCGAATTGCCATCTTAGGCGCCGGTTTCGCCGGCCTAAGCGCTGCCTACGACCTGCTGCAAGCCGGTCACGATATCACGATTTACGAAGCCGCCGACAAGCCCGGCGGCCTGGCTTCCGGCTTCCGCCAGCCCGGCTGGCAATGGAGCCTGGAATATTTCTACCATCATTGGTTCGCTTCCGACAAGCATGTCTTGGGCCTCATCGAGGAACTCGGCCTGGAAAGCAAGGTGCGTTTTCCCCGCCCCACCACAGTGGTGTATCACGAGGGCAAGTTCTACCCCTTCGATTCTGCCCTGGCGGTGCTTTCCTACCCCGGCCTGAGCTGGCCCGACAAGATTCGCTTTGGGCTGGTGGGCGTGTACCTGCGGCTGACGCCTTTCTGGAAGCCGCTGGAACGCCACACCGCGCACGCCTGGCTGTGCCGCGCCCTGGGTGAACGGGCTTACCGCGCCCTGTGGGAGCCGCTGCTCATCGGCAAGTTCGGCCCCTACTATCGGGAAGTCAACATGGCGTGGTTCTGGGCGCGCATCCACGCCCGCACCCCTCGCCTGGGCACGTATGAAGGCGGCTTCCAGGCCTTTGCAGACGACTTTGCCGCTGTGTTGGAAGCCCGCGGCGCGCGCTTCCACTACCAGGCCCGCGTGCGCCGCGTGCAGGCCGCCGAGGGCGGCTTCCAGGTGGAAGCCGAGGGCTGCGCGCCCGAAACCTATGACCGAGTGCTGGCCGCATTGCCGCCCCACATCTTCGCCGACCTCGCGCCCGACCTGCCCGAAGATTACCTCGCCGGCATCCGCAGCCTGAAGAACATGGGGGCGCTGGCCATTGCCCTCGCCCTCAAGCACCCGCTTTCCCGCGAAGGCTATTACTGGTACAACATCCCCAAGCAGGCGGGCTTCCCGTTTTTGATTTTGGTGGACCACACCAACTTCGTGCCGCCCGAAAACTTCGGCGGGCAGCACATTGCCTACGTGGGCGATTACCTGCCCCCTGACCACGAATATTTCGACCTCAGCAAAGAGGAACTGCTGCGCCTCTACTTGCCCGCGCTGAAGCGCATCAACCCCGATTTCGACGAAAGCTGGGTGCAGGGTGCGTGGCTTTACAAAGCGCGCTACGCCCAGCCGGTGCCGCTGGTGAACCACAGCCGCAACATCCCCGCGGTGCGCACGCCGGTGGCGGGGCTTTACCTGGCGAGCATGTATCAGGTGTACCCGTGGGACCGAGGCACCAACTTCGCGGTGGAAATCGGGCGGCGGGCGGCGCGCCTGCTGCTGGAGGATGCGGCATGAGCCCCACGGAAGGCATTTTGCTGGCCTCGCAATCGCCGCGGCGGCGGGAACTCATCCAGTTGCTGGGCTTGCCGGTGCAGGCCGCGGCCGCCGATGTGGATGAAACGCCGCTGCCCCACGAAGCCCCGGCGGCTTATGTGCGGCGGCTGGCGGCGGCCAAAGCCCGGGCTTTGGCCGCGGCGCGGCCCGAGGGCAGCCGCTGGATTGTGGCCGCCGACACCGCGGTGGTGGATGGCGGCGAAATTTTGGGCAAGCCCGCAGATTCTGCCGAGGCTGCGGCCATGCTGCGCCGCCTGCGCGGCCGCGCCCACACGGTGCTTACCGGCGTGGCCGTGTTGGATGCGGCCACCGGGCGGCTGGAAACCACCGTGGCGCGCACCGCGGTGTTCATGCGGGCCTTCACCGATGAAGAAATCGCCGCTTATGTATCCAGCGGCGACCCGCTGGACAAGGCCGGGGCGTATGCCATCCAAAACCGCGCCTTCGCGCCGGTGGCGCGCATCGAGGGGTGCTACGCCAACGTCGTCGGCCTGCCGTTGTGCACCCTGGCCTGCATGTTGCGCGCGCAGGGGGCTTCCCCCGCGGCCGACGTGCCCGCCCGCTGCACATCGGCTTTGGGGTACAATTGTGAGGGCAGTTTCCCGGCTAGTGATGCTGTGGTTCGAGCAGCAGGAGAAGACGTTTTATGACTGTGCAAATTCCCGTAAGGCTTCCTTTGACCATCAAGGAGGGCTCGCCTTTCTTCCGTTCACTTTTGCCCTTGGACAGCGGTAAAACTTGCGAATGTAAGCCCAACCATCTCAATTGTATGACCGCCAAGGAATGGGTGAAAGCGCAACTGGGTGTGTGGCGCTTTGCTTATGAGAAGCGTGACATCCGTGACAAGCATTTACATCCCGCGACCTTCCCTATCGCGTTGGCGAAACAGGTCATTCGTTTGTTTTCTCACGAAGGCGAGATCGTGGTAGACCCGTTCGTGGGAAGCGGGACTACATTGGTAGCTGCTCAAGACCTCAACCGCAACGCAGTAGGTTTCGACTTGCAAGAAAAGTACGTGGACTTGTGCGCTGAGCGATTGCGAAGTAATAACCTTTTCAACACCGCCCAGCAGATTGCCGTTCAAGACGACGCACGCAACATCCCAGCCTATTTTGCTCAAGGCAGCGTGAGTCTCATATGGACTTCACCACCTTACGCAAACTTGCTCAACCGCAAACGCAAGAACAAATCGCGGCGGGGTGACGAGCGTAAGAACGAGCAGTTTGGCAAAATCGAGCAATATTCCCAAGACCCGCGGGATCTTGGTACGATGGCGTTGGAGCAATATACGCGGGCAATGGGCGATATTTTCGAGGGCCTTCTGCCTTTGCTCAAGCCCAAAGGGCATTGTGTCATCAACGTCGCAGACATGTGGTGGAAGAATCAGCGGATTACCTTGCACATTGCCTTGGTGGAAGAACTGCGCCGACGCGGCTACGAACTGCGCAACATCATCATCTGGGATCGCACCAATATCGTGAATCGTATTGGGATTTTTGGATGGCCATCGAACTATATTACAATGGGCACGACTTTCGAGTACCTCTTGGATTTCTGGCGTCCCCCTCGATAAAGCGAAGGCGTGCACCATGAATGTGTTTACCAAAGCGGCCTTGATTCAAAAATTGCAGGCGATACGCGCACAAGGATGGATTGCCAACGCTCGCCCCGGCAACGATGGCGGCATTGGCAACACTTTGGAAGACCTTTTAGGCATCGAGGAAAACAATCTTCCCCTACCCAATGCCGCTGAATGGGAACTCAAAAGCCATCGCATAGGTAGCCGTGCATTGGTCACACTTTTTCACATGGAGCCTTCACCTCGTGCTCTGCGATTCGTGCCCTCGATTTTGTTACCCAACTATGGCTGGCCGCACCGATGGGCAGGGGAAAAGTATCCACCAGACGAAATGAGCTTTCGACAAACCATCAGTGCTGCTCGCCGTAGCGACCGAGGGTTCCAAGTGGCCGTTGACAGGGAGAACCAGAAAGTGCTCGTTTCTTTCGATGCCAATGCAGTGGCATCTGAGTACGCAGAATGGTTGGCATTGGTGCAACGCCGCGTGGGGTTGGGCGAGATTTCTCCACAACCCTATTGGGGGTTTCGAGACCTGGAACATAAAGCGGGAACCAAATTGCTCAACTGTTTTTACGTCCAGGCCGAAACCCGACGAAAAAACGGCCGCTTGTACTTCCGCTATAGCAAAATCTTCATTCTTCAGGAATTTTCCCTGGAGGGGCTTTTGCGCGGCCTGGAAGAGGGTTTCGTTTTCGTCGATTTCGATGCCCGTACTGGCCATAACCACGGCACGAAATTCCGCATTCGAAGCGACAAATTTACCCACCTTTACCGTAAGGTCATCGAATTATGAACTCGCTGGGAGCGCATATGCCCACCATCAAGCGATGGCTCATCGACTTTTGGATATTTCTCTTGGCCGCTGGGCTGCTTGGCGCTTGCACACCGCCAACAACCAGTGTGCCCCCCACAGCACTGCCTTCCCCTTTCATCGCCACCACCCACGTGCCCGACCCCCAAGTCGTGGCCGAAGCCTATTTGCGCGCCTGGCAACAAAACGACTACACCAGCATGTATAACCTGTTGACGTCC
>CAYVHG010000146.1:0-9613 GCA_964450875.1 uncultured Anaerolineaceae bacterium
CATCCCCGCGCTGGAAGAAATGGCCGTGGAAAAGCGCCGCGTGCGCCCCTTCGTGGATGCCTACCACCTGCCCGATGGCCGGGTAATTCACCTGCTGGCCGAAGGGCGGCTGGTCAACCTCTCGGCGGCCGAAGGCCACCCTGCCAGCGTGATGGATATGTCCTTCGCCAACCAGGCGCTGAGCGCGGAGTATCTCGTGCAACACGCCCAAGCGTTGGAACGCAAGGTTTACACCGTGCCCGAAGATATTGACCGCAACATCGCCAAACTGAAACTGGAGGCGATGGGGGTGAAAATCGACACCCTGACGCCCGAACAGGAAGCCTACCTGCATTCGTGGGAGCACGGCACCTAACCAAACTGCCCCCGCCTATCAGGCGGGGGTTTCCTTACGCAGGCGCGGCGGCGCGTCGAGGCATTCGGGAAGCCTGCTGGGGTGGCAGCGCGGGCACCTTGCGCGGCTTGCCCAGGTGTCTCTCTTGCCTACGATGCCTCCCTTTTTGGCAGTATAATAGCCATAGTCACGATTGGATTCCCTAAAACGAGGTGCAACATGGATACGACGATTACCATGATTCACGGCCGTGAGATTTTGGATTCCCGCGGCAACCCCACCGTCGAGGTCGAGGTGGTGCTGGCCGATGGCAGTTGGGGGCGAGCAGCAGTGCCTTCGGGCGCTTCCACCGGCGTGCACGAGGCGCTGGAACTGCGCGACGGCGACAAGAGCCGCTACAACGGCAAGGGCGTTTTGCGGGCGGTGGAAAACGTCAACACCGTGCTGGCCGAGGAATTCATCGGCTGGGACGCCACCGAGCAGAAAGCCATCGACCAGCGGATGCTGGAATTGGACGGCACGCCCAACAAATCCAAGCTGGGCGCGAACGCGATTTTGGGCGTCAGCCTGGCAGTGGCGAAGGCCGCGGCGGCTTCCCTGCAGTTGCCGCTTTACCGTTACCTTGGCGGCGTGTATGCCCACGTGCTGCCCACGCCGATGATGAACATCCTCAACGGCGGCGCGCACACCGGCTGGCAGTCGGTCGATATGCAGGAATTCCTCGTGATGCCTTTGGGCGCGCCTTCCTTTGCCGAGGCCCTGCGCTGGGGCAGCGAGATTTACCACGCGCTCAAGGGTGTGCTCAAAGCCAAGGGGTATGCCACCCTCGTGGGCGACGAAGGCGGCTTTGCCCCCGCACTCAAGGCCAACGAGGAGGCCATCGAGGTCATCATGGAGGCCATCCAAAAAGCCGGTTACAAGGTTGGCGAAGAGGTTGCCATCGCCATCGACCCGGCTACTTCGGAATTCTACGAAGACGGCAAGTACAACCTGCGCCGCGAGGGCAAGACTTTCACCAACGAAGAGCTGATTAAGTTCTGGGAAAAGTGGATCGACCAATATCCCATCGTGTCGCTGGAAGATGGCCTGGCCGAAGACGATTGGGAAGGCTGGACCATGCTCCAGGAAGCGTTGGGCGACAAGGTGCAGTTGATCGGCGACGACCTGCTGGTCACCAACCCCGAGCGCATCCGCCGCGGCATCCGCGAGAAGACCTGCAACGCCCTGCTGGTGAAACTCAACCAAATCGGCTCGCTCACCGAAACGCTGGAAGCCGTGCAGCTGGTGCAGCGCGCGGGTTGGAACGCGGTGGTTTCCCACCGTTCGGGTGAAACCGAAGACACCACCATTGCCGACCTGGTGGTGGCCTTCAACATCGGCCAAATCAAAACCGGCGCGCCGGCGCGTTCCGACCGGGTGGCGAAATACAACCGGTTGCTGCGCATCGAAGAAGAGCTCGGCGAAACCGCCCGCTACGCAGGCTGGAGCGTGCTCCGCAAGCCGTAGGGGTGTGCCATTTCGAATTGCCAGGGGCGTAAGGGCTGGAACCTTGCGCCCCTGCTTGCCCCTGGATGCCTTTTGGTGAGAGACAATGGTTCCCAACGATAACGACGACAATCTGGTGTTTACCTTTTCGGGCGACCTTGACCCCAACGACCCGTTGCACCAATATCAAATCATGTTCAACGAGCTGCTCGACAAGGCCGCCCCGCCCGAAGAAGTGCAAGTCGAGCGGTTGGAAGCCCAAGTCGCGCCCGATGGCCGCCGCGTGCGCACCCACATCCGCCTGACTATGTACCGCTTCCGCCCGCACTTGGTGGTTTCCCTGCTCGACCCCGAAGGCAGCACCGTGGCCGAGCTGGACATCATCGAGCCGATGTCGCCAGCGATGGATTTCACCCTGCACGTCCGCGAGCCGCGCCCCGGCGACTACACCCTGCGGGTGGTGGTGCGCTACCCGACGCCGGAGCACATGCCCAAGACCCCCGAAGAGCAGCGCATCACGCGGGGTGAACTCAAGCCCCTCCCGCCGATGCGCACCGTGGCCGAGCGGGAAATCGCCGTGCGGCTGCTCTCCTGAGAGGGGCGGCAGGCCGGAACCCCCTCTCCGCACCCTCCCCTGCTTATGGCTTCTCTTTGGCGTTTGCGACATTACCTGCGCCCGTACTGGCGTCAGGTGTTGCTGGCCTTCGCCGCGTTGGTGGGCATTACTGCCGCGCGGCTGGTGATTCCCAACATTTTGCGGGAAGTCGTCGACCGTGGCCTCACCCGAGGCGACAAGACTTATTTGGGGGAAGCGGCGCTGCTCATCCTTGGGGTGGGGCTGGGGCAGGCTGCCTTGACCTTCGTGCGCCGTTACACCAGCGAATGGCTGGCGCAGCACATTGCCTACGACCTGCGCAACCGCCTTTACGACCACATTCAGCGCCTCGATTTTGCCTACCACGACCAAGCACAAACCGGCCAGCTGATCAGCCGCACCACCGAAGACGTCCGCTCGTTGCAGCGCTTTGCGGGCTACGGCCTGGTGGAACTGCTGCAACTGGCCTTGCTGGCGGCGGGGGCGGTAGCGCTGATGGTGAGCGCTCAGCCGCTGCTGGCTGCCCTGGCGCTGTTGCCCATGATCCCGCTGGTGTGGGTGACGACCCGCTTTGGCCGCAAAGTCAGCCGCTTGTTCTACCGCGTCGACCAGCACCTGGGCGAGCTTTCCACCCGCGTGCAGGAAAACGTCATCGGCGCGGCGGTGGTGCGCGCTTTTGCCCGCGAAGATTACGAAAACGCCCGCTTCGACCGCAGCAACCGCGACCTCTACGATGCCCGCGTCACCGTGGTGAGCGAGTGGTCGCGCGTCATGCCCACCACCCAGCTGTTGGTCACGCTGAGCGTCATCATCATTTTGTGGGTGGGCGGCAACGCGGTGTTACGGGGCCAGATGACCCTGGGCGAGGTGGTGGCCTTCAACGGCTACATCATGCTGCTCGGCATGCCCGCCCGCCAACTGGCCTGGCTGGTCAACTCCGGCGGCGAAGCCGCTGCGGGCGCACGCCGCATCTTCGAAGTGTTGGATACACCCCCGAAAATCCAGACGCCGCCCGCCCCTGTGCGCATCGAACCTATGCGGGGCGAGGTGGCCTTCCGCAACGTCTGGTTCCGCTACGCCACCCAAAACGACGACGCGCTGCGGGGCATCGATTTGGAAGTGCCCGCCGAGGCGGTCGTGGGCATTTTGGGGCCGACGGGCGCGGGCAAATCGACCTTGGTCAACCTCGTCCCGCGATTTTACGACCCCACCGAAGGTGCGGTGCTGGTGGATGGGCACGACGTGCGCACCTGGGATCTGGCGACCCTGCGCCGCCAAATCGGCATTGTGCAGCAAACGCCCTTGCTGTTTTCGACCACCCTGCGGGAAAACATTGCCTATGGCCGCCCCGACGCCACCGAAGAGGAAATCATTGCCGTGGCGCGTGCTGCCCAGGCCCACGATTTCATCATGCGCCTGCCGGAAGGCTACGACACGGTGGTGGGCGAGCGCGGGGTGACGCTTTCCGGCGGGCAGCGCCAACGCATTGCCCTCGCACGCGCCTTGTTGATGAGGCCGCGGATCCTCATCCTCGACGACGCCACTTCCAGCGTGGATACGGAAACCGAGCGCCTCATCCAAGACGCCCTGCGCGCCTGGCTCGGCGGGCGCACTACCTTCGTGATTGCTCAGCGCATCACCAGCATCGCCCACGCCGACATCATCCTCGTGCTGCAAGACGGCCGCATCGTGCAGCAGGGCACCCACGCCGAACTGTTGGCGCAAGAGGGGCTCTACCGCGAGACCTATCACCTGCAAGCCGGTGAAGATTGAAGGGCGCACCATGATTTCCCTGCCGCCGTTGTTCCTCGACCGCATGGCCCGCTTGTTGGGCGCTGAATACCCTGCCTTTCAGGAAGCCCTGCGCGCCCGCCCGCATGTGGGGCTGCGGGTCAACACGCTGAAGCTCGGCGTGGAAGCCGCGCGCGCGCATCTGCCCTTCAGCCTGGAGCCGGTGCCGTGGTGCCCTGCCGGTTTCCGGGTGACCGACGGCAGCCGCCCCGGCAAGCACCCTTACCACGCCGCGGGGCTGTATTACCTGCAGGAACCCAGCGCGATGGCGCCCGCCGAAATTCTGGCCCCGCAGCCGGGCGAGCGGGTGCTCGATTTGGCCGCTGCCCCGGGCGGCAAGACCACCCACCTGGCCGCGCTGATGCAAGACGAGGGGCTGCTGATTGCCAGCGATGTCCAGCCCAAGCGCGTCCACGAGATGACCAACAACCTCGACCGCTGGGGCGCAACCCACCTCGCCGTGCTGGTCGAGCAGCCTCGTCGGATGGCCGAGCGGCTCGGCGCTTTCTTCGACCGTGTGCTGGTCGACGCCCCGTGCTCCGGCGAGGGCATGTTCCGCAAAGACCCTTCGGCCCGCCGCACGTGGACGCCCAACCACGTCGCCCGCTGTGCCCGCATTCAGGAAGGCATTTTGCGGCACGCGGCGCGCTTGGTGCGCCCTGGCGGTTTCCTGCTTTATAGCACCTGCACCTTTGCACCCGAGGAAGACGAAGGCACGATCGGCCGCTTTTTGGCGGCGCACCCCGATTTCGAAGTCGTCACCATTCCGGCGGCGCACGGGCTGGCGCGCGCCCGCCCCGAATGGGCTGATGCCCCGCCGGAGGTCGCCGGCGCGGTGCGCCTTTGGCCGCATAAGGTGGATGGGGAAGGCCATTTCGTGGCTTTGCTCCATCGGCGGGAAGACGCCCCACCCGGCCCCCGCGTGGCCTTGCTGCGCCCCCGCCCCCCGAGCGGCGAAAGGCTGGCGCATTACCGCGCCTTTGTGGCAGAAACCCTGTGCTGCGAGCCGGTGCCGCGCGACCGCCTGGCGGTCTTCGGCAACCGACTGTATGCCCTGCCCGAGGGCTTGCCCGATTTGAAGGGCTTGAAGGTGGAGCGCTTCGGCTGGTGGCTGGGGTCGTTCAAAACAGGCCGCTTCGAGCCTGCCCACGCTTTGGCCTTGGCCCTCACGGCTGACGGTTTCCTTCAGACCGTAGATTTCGCCGCCGATGCGCCGGAGGCCCTCGCATATCTGCGCCGAGAGCCGATTGCCAGTTCGGGCCCCGATGGCTGGGTGGTCGTCACGGTGGATGGCTTCCCGCTGGGATGGGCGCGGCGGGTGCAGGGCGTGCTCAAGAGCCGCGCCCCGCGCTGGCTTGGGAGAATTTGAGAATGTCGTTGCAAGCCCGTGAAGAGAAGCTGGGCAAAGGCTATGACCCCCAGGTGGCGCGGCGGCTGTGGGGGTTCCTGAAGCCTTACAAGCGCCAGTTCGTCCTCGCATTGATTTTGATGCTGGGCGCCTCGGCGGCCAGTGTGGCCGGGCCTTACCTCGTCAAGATGGCGATCGACCAAGGCATCGCGGCGCATTCCCGCCCGGCGTTGGCGCGCGCCGTGCTGTTTTACCTCGGCGTGGCCGCCATCTTGTGGCTGTTCACCTTCTTGCGGGTCAACATCATGGCGCGCGTGGGCCAGGCTATCATCTACGACTTGCGCCAGCGAATGTTCGCCCACATCCAAAACCTTTCCCTGGGCTTTTTCAACCACTACGGCGTCGGGCGGATGATTTCCCGCCTCATCAACGACGTCGGCGTGCTGCGGCAGTTCCTCACCTGGGCGGTGCTGGCCGTGGTGCGCGATTTGTTCACATTGGTGGGCATCGTGGTGGTCATGCTCGGCATGGACTGGCGGCTTTCACTGCTCACTTTTACCGTGTTGCCGCTGATGGCCGTCGCCACCATGCGTTTTCGCAAACTGGCGCGAGAAAACTACCGCAAGGTGCGGGCGGCTATCAGCTGGGTGAATGCCGTGCTTGCCGAAAACATCCACGGCGTGCGGGTGGTGCAGGCTTTCGTGCGTGAGGAGCGCAACCTGGCGGCTTTTCGCGATGAGGTCAATCGGCACAACTTGGAAGTCAACTTGCAGGCGGCCAAGGTCACTTCGCTTTTCTTCCCCACGATCGATTTCCTGGGCAAAGTGGCGACCGCGGTGGTGGTTTATTTTGGGGGCACGGCGGTGCTGGGGCAGCACATTACCGCGGGCGTGTTGGTGGCTTTCGTGCTTTACATCGACCGTTTCTTCGAGCCTATTCGCTCGCTCAGCCAGCGGTACGACCAGTTCCAATCGACGATGGCGGGCGGGGAACGCATTTTCGCCCTGCTCGACACACTCCCCCAAGTGCACGACGCCCCCGATGCCATCGACCTGCCGCCCATTCGCGGCGACGTCGATTTCGAGCACGTCTGGTTCCATTACCCCGATGCGCCTGACGTGCCGGTGCTGGAAGACGTGGACCTGCACGTGCCCGCCGGGCAAACGCTGGCCTTGGTGGGGGAAACCGGCGCGGGCAAGACCACCATCGTGAAGCTGGTTTCCCGCTTTTACGACCCCACCCGCGGGCGGGTGCTGGTGGACGGTTACGATTTGCGGCGCGTCACCCAGCGCAGCCTGCGCCGCCAGATGGGCGTCGTGCTTCAAGAGCCGTTCCTGTTTTCCGGCACGGTGCGGGAAAACATCCGTTTTGGGCGGCTGGATGCCACCGACGAAGAGGTGGAAGCCGCCGCCGAGGCCGTCGGCGCGCACGATTTCATCATGCGTTTGCCGGCAGGCTATGAAACGCCCGTGGCCGAGGGCGGTTTGATGCTCTCGGTGGGGCAGCGGCAGCTGATTTCCTTTGCTCGCGCTTTGCTGGCCGACCCCCGCATTTTGATCCTCGACGAAGCCACTTCCAGCGTCGATACGCAGACCGAGCGGCTGATTCAGGAAGCCCTGGCACGCCTGTTGCAGGGACGGACGGCCTTCGTCATCGCCCACCGGCTTTCCACCATTGTGCATGCCGATCAAATTGCCGTGGTCGACCACGGCCGGGTGGTGGAACTCGGCACCCATGCCGAATTGCTGGCACTGAATGGCCTTTATGCTCGGCTGTATCGGATGGGCTTCCGCGATGTGGAGTAAAATGGGGCTGGCTGCTGAAATCTTGTTGTCGAGGTGAAAGCGACGCGATGAAATTTTCTCGTCTTGTGGCAATTCCCGCGTGGCTCTGGCTGGTGGTGTTTTTGCTGGTGGGGGTGATGCTTGGGGCTGGGGTGCGCTGGGCGGTGGAAGCCCATGCGCCGCGGGCTCTTCCGACGGCCACGGTGACGGCTGCCCCCACGGCCACGGCGACGCCCACGCCTACATCCCCGGCTTCCCCTTCGCCGACGCCGCACGCCGCACCTACCGCCGCGCCCGCGGCCACGGCCACCCCGCCCGCGCTTTCCTTGGCTTTCCCGCACGGCTTGACCGTGCTCGCCTTGCAGGAAGGCGCTTATAGCCAGCTGTTTGCCTACGCCTCGGGGCGTTTGCCCCTCACCCGCCTGACCGCCGAGGCTGCCGACCATGTGGCTCCGGCGCTTTCGCCCGATGGCCGCACCGTGGCTTATGCCTTGCACCGGCAGGGGCACTGGCAGCTCGCCTTGCTCGCCCTGGCCGATGGCGCGACCACTACCTTGCCCGCCGACGGGGCGGCGTATGTGGGCGCGCCCACCTGGTCGCCCGATGGGTTGTGGTTGGCGTATGAGCGCTATGCCGGGGACAATCTGGATATTTTCATCCGCGATCGCGACGGCCAGCAACAGCCTATCCGCCTCACGGGAAGCCCGGCTGCCGATTACGCTCCCGCCTGGGCGCCCCAGGGGCGGCTGATTGCCTTTGTTTCCACCCGTGAGGGCGCACCTCAAGTTTTTTTGGCGAATTTGGACGCGGTCGGCGCAGCCCGCTTCCGCCGGCTTTCCCGCCCTCAAGATGGCCCTTGCCGCCACCCGGCTTGGTCGCCCGACGGCCGCTACCTGGCTTGGAGCCAGACCCGCGGGGGTGTGCCCCTGCTGATGGTGTGGGATGCCGCCCAGCCCGATCGTCCCCCGCGCGCTGTGGGGGAGGGTTGGTGGCCGCAGTGGGGGAGCGACGGCACCCTTGGGGCGGTGGTGCGCCTTCCCAACGGCGATGCCCTCACGGCTTATGCGCTTTCCCGTCGGCAGGCTTTGCCGTTGTTGCCGCTGCCCGGCACGGTGCGGGGGTTCACCATAGGGAGGGCCGCGGTGCGGCTGGCGTTTTCCCCTGCCATCGCGCAGGTGACCCCCACCCCCTGGTGGACGCCCGTGACCCGCCCCGCGGGCCCAGGCGGGCGGTTGGAAACCGTGCCGCTGAGGGGGGTGAAAGCCCCTTACCCCAAACTGAGCGACGCCGCCGACGAGGCCTTTGCTGCCCTGCGCTCGCTGCTGGCGCAGAAGGCCGGCTGGGATGTGCTGGGTACGCTGGAGAATGCTTTCGTGCCGTTGACCGCCCCGCTGCCCCCCGGCCTGGGGCAAGATTGGCTCTACACCGGCAGGGCGTTTGCCTTGCCCACCACGCCCATTCGGGCGGGTTGGATGGTGGTGGTGCGGGAAGATTTGTCGCCTTACACTTACTGGCGGGTGTTCGTGCGCGCCGCCAAGCAGGATGGCAGCTTGGGGGAGCCTCTCCATGCGCTGCCGTGGGATTTCGAAGCGCGCTTCGCGGGCGACGTCACGGCTTTCGAGCAGGGGGGCGCCTATGCCGCTGCGGTGCCGCCCGGCTTTTGGGTGGACGTCACCGCCTTGGCGCAGTCGCTGGGGTGGGAACGCCTGCCGGCTTTGCCCGATTGGCGGCACGACGTGCCCGGCGCGCGTTTCAACGAGTTTGCCTTGCGGCAGGGGTTGACCTGGGATGAGGCGATGGCGCAGCTCTACCCGCGCTCGGCCATCCTGACCCCTACGCCCCATCCCACGCCCGACATTCCCATTCTGACGCCGACCCCCACGCCGGAGGGTTGACGATGCCCGCAGTGCCTTCTGCGACCCCGCCGGTCCTGCCCGCGCCGCCGCGGCGGGTGGTTTCGCTGGTGCCTTCCGTGACCGAGAGCCTTTTCGACCTCGGTTTGGGGGGCGCGGTGGTGGGGGTGACCGATTATTGCATCCATCCCGCGGAGGGGGTGGCCGGGCTGCCGAAGGTGGGCGGCCCCAAGAACCCCCGTGTGGAAGCCATTCTCGCGTTGCGCCCCGACCTGGTGATTGCCAACCGTGAGGAAAACACCCCCGGCGTGGTGCAGGCGCTGGAGGCTGCGGGTGTGCCGGTGTGGGTGACGTTCCCCAACACGGTGGAAGAAACGGTGGCTTTCTTGCGAGACCTGGCGGCGGTGTTCCGTAGCCCACAAG
>CAYVHG010000147.1:0-23228 GCA_964450875.1 uncultured Anaerolineaceae bacterium
CCAGGCCGCGGTCGAACAGCCGTGCTACGGTGCCTTCCGCTACGCTATCGCTCAGAAGGATGACGGGAGTGTCGTGATGCTGGTGACGCTTCAGGTAGTCCAGTAGTTCTTCGACGTTCCCCCAGGGGTAACGGGCTTCGGTGAGAATAAGATGCGGCCAAGGTTCTTCTTCGAGCGCACGCTTCCACACTGAGGCAGTGCTTAGGGAAAGCACTCGCGCGCCGTCGAAGTGGGTTTCGAGTGCGGCACGGGCCCACGAAGTGCTGGCGGGGTCTGGGTCTAAAATCCAAAATTGCAACATGAGGGGCAGGTGGAGGAAAGCACATGAGGTCTGGCGGGGGATGAGAGCAGGCGACGTCGGCGGGTGCAAGGGCGGTACTTGCCCCCTTATTGTAACAGTAAATATGGGAAAATGTATGGGATGAGGAAGCCAGTTGAAAGAAAAAGGGGGTGAGAAAAGCGGGGAGAGGTGGCGCGGGGCTTGCTTTTTTGGTGAAATTCCTTTATACTGTGGGTGGTTGTGGGATAAAGTGTCGCGAAGTGGAACGCCGGTCAGCGGCGTTTCTGCTTTAATTGGGAGACGCGAACAGATGTTCTTGGGACGCTATCGCCACAGTTTGGACAAAAAGGGACGCTTGACCATTCCGGCGCGCTTTCGCGACCTGCTGCACGAAGGCGCTTACCTCGTGCAGGGTTTCGACCGCAACCTGATGGTGCTGACGCCGCCGGTCTTTCAGCAGATTTACCGCCGCGTCAACGCTCTGAGCATGACCGACCCCGTGGCGCGGCAGCTCAAGCGCCTCATCTTTTCGGCCGCCAGCCCGGTGGAAGTCGACAGCGCCGGCCGCATTCTCATTCCCCCTTACCTGCGGGAAGCCGTGGGGCTGGATGGCGAGGCCGTCATCGTGGGTGTGGGCGATTACTTCGAGATTTGGCCCCCGCAGGACTGGGAGGCCCAGAACGCCCTGCTGCAAGACGCCGAGGCCAACGCCCGCCGCTTTGCAGCGCTGGACCTTTCCCCCGGCGGCGACGCGCCTGCACAACCGTAGGAGGACGCGGTGCCCTGGCCGCACCAGCCGGTACTTTACCACGAGGTTTTGGAAGCCCTTCGCCCTCGCTCTGGCGGCCGCTATGTGGATGGCACGCTGGGCGCTGGCGGCCACGCTTTTGGCATTCTGGAAGCCAGCAGCCCCGACGGCCTCCTCCTGGGGCTGGACGTCGACCCGGCTGCCTTGGCCCTCGCTGCCGAGCGGCTGGCGCCCTTTGGTGAGCGCGCTCGGCTGCGACGCGGCTCTTATGCCGATTTGGCCGCGCACCTGCAGGCGGTGGGGTGGGAAGCCGTCGATGGCATTTTGCTCGACTTGGGTGTTTCCTCCATGCAGGTGGATGTGGCCGAGCGGGGCTTTTCCTTCCGCCACGATGCTCCCCTCGATATGCGCTTCGACCCTTCCCAGCCGTTGACGGCGGCCGACTTGGTCAACGCCCTCGATGAGGCCGCGCTGGCCGACATCCTCTGGCGCTATGGCGAAGAGCGCCGTTCTCGGCAGGTGGCGCGGGCCATCGTGCGCCATCGCCCCATTCGCACTACCGGCGAACTGGCCGAAATCGTGGCCGCGGCCACCCGTTCCGGCAAGCGAGGAATGCACCCTGCCACGCGCACTTTCCAGGCGCTGCGCATTGCCGTCAATCGGGAACTGGAAAACCTCGAGCGGGTGCTTCCCCAGGCGGTGGCAGCCCTGAAGCCGGGAGGGCGGCTGGCGGTGATTGCCTTCCAGTCGTTGGAAGACCGCATCGTCAAACACTTTTTGCGGGCCGAGAGCGGCTATTGCGTCTGCCCGCCGGAGATGCCGCATTGTGATTGTGACCGCCCGGCGCGGGTTCGGCTGGTGAAGCCTTTCCCGCTGCGCCCTACGGCTGAAGAAACAGCCCGCAACCCGCGTGCCCGCAGCGCCCGATTGCGAGTGGTCGAGAAGTTGGCATAGGGCTTGCAAGGATGCCTGAGATGAGCACTCGTTTTTATCGCATGACCCAGGCCTATCGAGAACTTCCCTGGCGGCGGCGGATGCGCTGGCTGTTGGGTGTGTTGGCCGCGGCCCTGGTGGTGGCGCTGGTGTTCGCTTTTGAGGTGCATCTTTCTGCGCAGGCCCTGATGTTGGATTATCGTTTGCGGGCTTTGCAACAGCAGACGCTGAGCGAAGAGCAGGATATCGTGGTGTTGCAAACGCACCTGGCCGCGATGCAATCCATCGAGGTGCTGCTTCGGGAAGCGGAAGCGCAGGGCTACCAGCCCGTGAGCCCCGGCCAAGAGCATTTCGTGCCCGTGCCGCCGAACGCCCTTCCCAAGACGGATGTGAAAGTGCCCCAGGCCGGGCTGCGGCCCTGGACCGGCGAGCCGCCCTTGCCCAAGGCTTATACGATTTCGTTGATTCATTGGTTGAGCCGCTATCTGTTGCTGGAGCCGACGCCGTGAGTACCCCGACCGTTCCTGTGCCTTCCGATGCTCCCCGCCCCGAAACGGCGCTGTGGCGCTATGCGATCGCTGCCGGCGCTGTGTTGGCTTTGGGGCTGGTCGTGGTTGCGCGGCTGGTACTGTTGCAGACCGGCGCAGAGCGCAATTGGCTGGCGCGTGAGGTGCGGGAAGGCTACGCCGAGAGTGTGCCCCTGCCGCGCGGGCTGATTTACGACCGCGACGGCCATTTGCTGGCTGGCGACCGACCGGCGTATGAGGTCGACGTGCGCCTCGCTGCGGTGCCGCTTGAGGCGTTGCCGCAAATTGCCCGCGATCTCGCGGCGGTGTTGGGCCTGGACGAAGGCGCGCTGGTGCAGGCCTTGGTGAACAATAAGAACAAAGGCGTGGCTGCCGTGTTGGTTTCCAACCGAGTGAGCGACCAGCAGAAGGCCATGCTGGAAGCGCGTGCCCGCGCTTGGAAGGTGGCGGGCCCCGATGGCAAGCCGGTGCCGTTACGGGGAGCGCTGACTTTCGTGCGCCGCTTGGTGCGCTATTACCCTGAAGGCGACCTCGCTGCCAACGTGCTCGGCTTTGTGGCCGTGGGTTCCGGCGATGGCTATGGCGGCGTGGAGCAGTATTACAACAAGCTGCTCAAGGGCGGGGTAGCGTGGGTGCATTACCCTTACGCTCCTTGGCACCAGGATGACGAGCAACAGCAGCCTTCGCCCCAGCCGGTAGCCCTTTACCTGACCATCGATCGCCCTCTCCAGCGGGCTGCTGAAGAAGAGGCGTGGCGGGCGGTGCAGCACACCAAGGCCGAGAGCGCCACCATCATCGTCGCCGACCCTTACAGCGGCGCCTTGCTGGCCGTGGGGCAATATCCGCGCCCCAATTTGAACGATTACCGCGCCATCCAGGAACACCTGAAAAAATGGGACGCCCTCGACTTCGCGGTAGAGCGCTCTTATGAGCCGGGCTCGGTGTTCAAAGTCGTCACGATGGCCGCGGCCGTCGATGCCGGCAAGGTGACGCCTCAGACGGTGTTCCACGATGTGGGCACTTTTCAGGTGCCGGGGCGCACCGTTTGGAATTGGAACCGTGGGGCTTGGGGCGACCAATCCATGATAGGCTGTTTGCAGCATTCCCTCAACACCTGCTTGGCGTGGGTGGCCGTCGATCGTTTGGGTAAACAGCCGTTTTACGATTACCTTCAGGCTTTTGGCTTTGGCCGCCCCACCGGCGTCGATTTGGGCGGCGAATTGGCCGGCTATTATCGCGCCCCGGGCACCAAATACTGGTCGCACTCGGACTGGGCTTCCCAGGCTTTTGGCCAGGCCATCGACGTCACCCCCATGCAAATGATTGCCGCGGCCTCGGCCATTGCCAACGGCGGCTATCTGGTGACGCCTCACGTGCTCCAATATGAGGTCGTCGACGACCGGGCTTACCCTTACCACCCTGACCCGCCGCCGCAGGTCATTTCGGCTCAGGCTTCCCGCACCATGCGCCAGATGTTGACCGAGTCGCTGAAGGGCGAGTCGTCGGCTGCGTTGGTGGATGGCTATAGCGTCGCTGGCAAGACCGGCACGGCCGAAATCGCGGTGCAGGGCGCAGGTTACATCACCAGCGCCACCAATGCCTCTTTCGTGGGCTGGTTCCCGGCCGAGAAGCCCCAGTATGTGATTTACGTGTGGCTGGAGCGGCCAAAGACCAGCATTTGGGCTTCGGTCGTGGCCGCGCCCGTCTTTGCCAACATGGTTCAGCGGGTGGCAGCCATCGAACATGTGCCGCCCGACCGTATCCGCGAGCAGCTCAGCGCCGCCGAGGCGCAGCAACCCTGAGGCCGAGAGAAAATGCTGACCTTAGCCGATGTCGTCGAAGCGCTGACGGGCGTGCGCCCCCCTGGCGGTCAGGAAGTCATCACCGAAACGGTGGTGGATTCCCGCCAGGCGATTCCGGGGGCGATGTTCGTCGCTTTGCCCGGCGAGAAGCGTGACGGGCATGAGTTCGTCGCCGATGCCTTCCGCCGCGGCGCGACCCTCGCACTGGTTTCTCGGCCGGTGGCGGGCTGTGCATTGCTGGATGTGCGCGGCGGTTTCCCCGAAAAGGCTTGGCGGGACTTCCGCACGCCGGGCTGCTTGCAGGTGGAAGACGCGCTGGCGGCTTTGCAAACGGTGGCGCGTTTCTGGCGGCGCAAGATGGCGCACGTGCGCGTGGTGGGCATTACCGGCAGTGTGGGTAAATCGACCACCAAGGAGCTGACGGCGCAGGTGCTCAGCCGCCGCTATCGCACTTTGAAAAATATCGGCAACTTCAATAACGAAATCGGCCTGCCGCTGACGTTGCTGCGGCTGACCGAGGGGTATGAGCGCGCAGTGCTGGAAATGGGCTTTTATGTGCCTGGTGACATCGCCCTGCTGTGCGACATTGCCCAGCCTCAGGTGGGGGTGGTGACGAACATCGGCCTGGTGCACGCCGAGCGGGCGGGTTCGCAGGAAACCATTGCCCGAGGCAAGGCCGAGCTGGTGGAAGCCTTGCCGCCCGCGCCCGAAGGCGTGGCCGTGCTCAATTACGACGACCCCCTGGTGCGGGCGATGGCCGAGAAGACCCAGGCGAAGGTGTTCTTCTATGGGCTTTCGCGGCAGGCCGATTTGTGGGCCGACGAAATCGAGGGCCTTGGGCTGGACGGCATTCGCCTGCGGTTGCACTATCGGGGCGAGACGCTCACCGTCAAGGTGCCGCTCTTGGGGCGGCATTCGGCGCACACGGTGCTGCGGGCCGCGGCGGTAGGCTTGTTGGAAGGCCTTACCTGGGGCGACATTGTGGCTGGTTTGCGGATGGGGCACACCCAACTGCGCCTGGTGGCCGTGCGTTCCGAGAACGGGGCGTTGTTGCTCGACGATACTTACAACGCCTCGCCGCAGTCGACCTTGGCGGCGCTCAACCTGCTGGCCGATTTGCCCGGCCGCCGAGTGGCCGTGCTGGGCGATATGCTGGAACTGGGCCCCTACGAGCAGGAAGGCCACCGCAAAGTGGGGCTGCGGGCGGCCGAGGTGGTTTCGCTGCTGGTCACCGTGGGGCCGCGCGCTCACCTCATCGCCCAGGCCGCGCGAGAGGCCGGTTTGCCGCCTTCCCGCGTGCTGGAAACCGAAACGGCCGATGAAGCCGTGACGCTGTTGCGGCAGGTGCTGCGCCCCGACGATGTGGTGCTCGTCAAAGGCTCACGCGGGGTGCAGATGGACCGCATCGTGGGCGCGCTGGAGGCGGCGGAATGATTACCAGCCCCGCCCCCACTACCCTTGCCCTCAGCCTCGCGGCCCTCAGCTTCGTGCTGACCGTGATTTGGGGCGACCCCCTGCTGCAAATTTTGCGGCACTTCAAGGTGGGTAAGATCATCCGCCTGGAAGGCCCGCAACGGCACTTTTCCAAGTTGGGCACGCCTACGATGGGCGGCGTGATGATCGTGCTGCCGGTGACGTTCATCATCCTGCTGCTGAACGCGGGCTGGATTTTGGGCGCAACCTATTCGGGGCGTTCGGTGTTGTTGCCGCTGGCCGTGCTGTTGGGGTTTGCTGCCATTGGCGCCGTGGACGACTGGGCCGGCCTGCGCGGGCGCAAAGGCGAAGGGCTGCGGGCGCGCACCAAGTTTGGCCTGCAAACCCTGCTGGCCTTGGGTGCGGCTTATGGCTTGCAGCATTACCTTCAGGTGCCTGAGATGCTGATCCCCGGCGTTTTGCACCCTCTCACGCTAAGGTGGCTTTACATTCCGCTGGCGACCTTCGTCATCGTGGCTTCCAGCAACGCCATCAACCTCACCGACGGCCTCGACGGCCTGGCCGGTCTGATTGCCGCCACGGCTTTCGCGGCTTACGGCGGCATAGCCTTGCTGCAAGGGCAGATTTACCTGGCGCGTTTCGCTTTCGCGCTGGTGGGAAGCATTTTTGGCTTCCTGTGGTTCAACGTTCATCCGGCGCAGCTTTTCATGGGCGATACCGGCTCGCTTTCGCTGGGCGCCACTTTGGGTGTGGTGGCGCTGATGACCGGCCAGTGGCTGCTGCTGCCCTTGATTGCCATTGTGCCCGTGGCCGAGGCGCTGAGCGTGATCTTGCAGGTGAGTTACTTCAAAATGACGGGCGGGCGGCGGTTGTTCAAGATGTCGCCTTTGCATCATCACTTCGAACTGCTCGGTTGGAGCGAAACGCAGGTGGTGCAGCGTTTCTGGCTGATTGGCTTGCTCGCGGCCATGATTGGCGTGGCGATTGCGGTGGGTTATGGCAAATGAGTATGCAGGTCATCGGGTGTTGATTGTCGGTGCGGGTCGGCAGGGCACGGCGCTGGCCCGTTACCTGGCGCGCCACGGTGCGGAAGTGGTGCTCAACGACCGACGACCGGCGGGAGCCCTTCGCTCCGCCCGCGAGCAATTGGCCGGTTTGCCCATCCGCTGGGTCACGGGAGGCCACCCTTTCGAGGTGCTGGAAGGCGTGACGATGGTCTGCCCTTCGGGCGGGGTGCCGTTGGACTTGCCGCTGGTGCAAGAGGCCGTGCGGCGGGGCGTTCCGCTGAGCAACGAAGCGCAGATTTTCATGGAAGTTGTGCCCTGCCCGGTGGTAGGAATCACCGGCTCTGCGGGGAAGACGACCACGACGACGTTGGTGGGGCGGATGGCGGGGGCTGCGGCGGCGGAGGTGCGCGGCGCTTCGTATAGCCAGTTGGGCGCAGATGCCGCGACGCAGGCCGCCATTGCTGCGCTCCCCAAGCGTTGGCGCACCGTTTGGGTCGGCGGCAACATCGGCAACCCCCTCATCGCCGATGTGGACGCGATGACCGCCGACGACCTCGCGGTGATGGAACTTTCCAGCTTCCAGCTGGAGCTGATGCACACCGCGCCCGCCGTCGCCGCGGTGCTCAACATCACCCCCAACCACCTCGATCGCCACGGCACGATGGAAGCCTACACCGCGGCCAAGGCCCGCATTCTCACCTTCCAAACCCCTGCCGACACCGCCGTGCTGGGCTGGGAAGACGCCGGAGCGTGGGGGTTGCGCCCCCAGGTGCGGGGGCGGCTGATGGCCTTTGGGTTTGCACCGCCCCCCGAAGGCGTGGATGGCGTCTTCCTCGATGGCGATACCCTGGCTTTGCGGGAAGGCGACGCGGTGCGCCCGCTTTTCCCCCGCCAGGCCATTCGCTTGCGCGGCGAGCACAATGTGCGCAATGTCTTGGCCGCGAGTGCGGTGGCGGCGGCATTGGGGCTTTCCGCCGAGCACATGCGGGCGGGGGTCGAGGGCTTCACCGGCGTGCCCCACCGGCTGGAATTGGTGCGGGTGCTCGACGGGGTGGCGTGGTACAACGATTCCATCGCGACCGCCCCGGAACGAGCCATGGCGGCCATTCGGTCGTTCGACGAGCCGATTGTGCTGCTGGCGGGCGGCCGCGACAAGAAATTGCCCTGGGATGCGTGGGCTGCCCTGGTGCGCCAGCGGGTGCGGGCGCTGGTGGTCTTTGGCGAAGCCGCCGACCTGATTTTGGAGGCGCTGGCGCAGGCCGAGGGGCCGCTGCCTGAAACCGTGCTGCGTTGCGGTTCGCTGGAAGACGCAGTGCGGGCGGCGTATCACGCTTCCCGGCCGGGCGACGTCGTGCTGCTTTCCCCGGGCGGCACCAGTTTCGACGAGTTCCGCGATTTTGCCGAGCGCGGTGAGAGGTTTAGAGCATGGGTCAACGCACTGTGAAACGCCGCAACGAGACCTGGCAGCCGGTCTGGCTGCGGGGCACCGATGGTTGGCTGGTGCTGGTGGTCATCTTGTTGCTGCTGTGGGGTTTGCTGATGGTGTATTCCACCAGCCCGACGTTTCAGTGGTTCTTCGGCCGTCGGCAGCCCAATGGCAGCGTGGATGTCATGCGCCTGGTGCGTCGGCAGACCCTGTTCGCCTTTTTGGGGCTGGGGATGATGGTTTTCGTGGCCGCGGTGGACTATCGGCGTTGGCAGCGGTTGGCGCCGTTGGCTTTGTTTGGGGTGTGGGGCGCGCTGGTGATCGTGTTGGCGCTGAAACACATCGGCGGCGGCACGGGGCGTTTCCTCACCGGCGGCTCGGTGCAGCCTTCGGAACTCGCCAAGGTCGCCACCGTGTTCTACTTGGCCGTGTGGCTTTCGCGCCGCGAGGGGCGGCTTTCCTCTCGCGAATATGGGCTGTACCCGCTGGGCTTCCTGCTGGGTGTGACGGGCGGGTTGGTGCTGTTGGAACCCGACCTCAGCGCTGCTATCACCATCGTCGCCATCGGGATGCTGATGTTCTTCTTGGCGGGGGGCAGCTGGCGGCAATTGGCGTTGGTGGGCGGTGCGGCGCTGCTCGGTGGCGCGATGGTGTTGCTGGTTTACCCCCGCGGCATGCACCGCTTGCAAGAGTATCTCGCGGGTTTGCAAGACCCGGCTCACGCGGCCGACCAGATTCGCTTGGCAATTTCTGCGGCGGCGCGCGGTGGTTGGTTTGGCGTGGGGCCGGGGCAGTCGCAGGTCAAGGTGAGCGGCTTGCCCCTCCCGCACAGCGATAGCGTGTTTGCCGTGGTGGCCGAAGAATATGGCGTCGTGGGCAGCGCCTTTATGGTGTCGTTGTTCGCCGTGATTGTGTGGCGGGGCATGCGCATTGCGCTGGAAGCCCCCGACGCTTACGGGCGGTTGCTGGCTTCCGGCCTTTCGCTCTGGCTGGGGCTGGAGGCTTTCGGCAACATGAGTATGATGCTGAACATTTTGCCGCTGGCGGGGAACGCTTTGCCGTTCATCAGCTATGGCGGCTCCAGCCTGATGAGTGCGCTGATTGCGGTTGGGCTGATTTTGAGTGTTGGGCGGGCGTCGGCCCGCGAACACCTCGAAGCGAGGAGTGATACCGGTGCGGTTGTTGATTTGCGCCGGGGGCACCGGCGGCGGCGTGTATCCCGCGCTGTCGGTGCTTCAGGCACTGGGCGATAGGGCCGAAGCGGTGCTGTGGGTGGGCGGCCAGGGCGGCATGGAAGCCGACCTGGTTCGGCGCGCCGGGGTGCCGTTCCGTGCCGTGCCGGCTGCCGGGGTGCATGGCGTGGGCTTGCGGCGGTTGCCGGGCAACACCTGGCGGCTGTGGCGCGGCTATCGGGAAGCCCGCCGCGTGCTGCGCGACTTCCGCCCCGATGTGCTCTTCTTCACCGGCGGCTATGTGGCCGTGCCGGTAGGGTTGGCAGGACGGCGTATTCCCACCGTGCTCTACGTGCCCGACATCGAGCCGGGGTTGGCGCTCAAGACCTTGGCGCGTTTGGCCGACCGCATTGCCCTCACCGCGCCCGCGGCGCAGGCGTTCTTCCCGCACCATCGCGGCTTGGTGGTGACGGGCTATCCCGTGCGGGCCGACTTGCTGCGCTGGTCGCGGCAAGAAGCCCGCGAGCATTTTGGTTTGCCCGCCGATGCGCCGGTGTTGCTGGTGTTCGGCGGCAGCAAGGGCGCGCGTTCTCTCAACCGGGCTTTGCTGGGCGGCCTGGAGGCCCTGCTGCCGCAGATGCACATTGTGCACCTTACCGGCCAGTTGGATTGGGAAGAGGTGGCCGCGGCGCGGCAGGCGCTTCCGGCGGCGCTGCGGGAGCGCTATCATGCGTTCCCCTATCTGCACGAGGCGATGGGTGCGGCTCTCGCTGCTGCCGATTTGGTGGTTTCCCGCGCCGGCGCGTCGGTGTTGGGCGAGTTCCCACTGTTTGGCCTGCCCGCTGTGTTGGTGCCTTACCCTTATGCTTGGCGCTATCAGCAGGTCAATGCGGCATATTTGGCCGACCGCGGCGCGGCCCGCATTTTGCCCGACGAGCAGCTGGCCGAGCGCTTGGTGCCGCTGGTGCAGGCGCTGATGGCCGATGAGGCTGCGCGTGCCCAAATGGCCGCGGCCATGCGCACCTTGGCGCGCCCCGATGCTGCCCGCCGCATCGCCGCGGTGCTGCTGGAAACCGCGGGCGAGGAGGTGCCTCGATGATGACGCTGGCAGTTTTCCTTTTGCTGAGCGTGGCCCTTTTTTCCGTGGGCGGTTTGCTGCGGGGCTGGTATAAGGAATTCCTCGCGACGGTGGGCGCGATTGTTGGGGTGTTGGTCATTACCTTGTTGGAAAAGTACGTCCCCATGATGGGGGCGCTGCCGCCGAAAACCCTGTTTTTGGCGCGCGCCGGTATCTTTGGACTGGCGACGTTTTTTGGCTATCAAACCCCGCGCTGGAGCACAGCCAAACGCGAACTTCGCGGTTTCCAGAATGCCTTTTTGGGTATGTTGTTGGGCGCGTTGAATGGCTATTTGGTGATTGGCATGTTGTGGCACTTTTTGGATGCGGCGAACTATCCGTGGCCCTCTGTCATCCAGCCGCCCCCGGCCAGTGACCATCTGAGCCAGGTGGTGCTTTCTTACCTGCCGAACACCTTTTTGGGTGTGCCGGGCATTTACATCGTGAGCGCGTTGGTGTTTGTCTTCGTCATCGTGGTGATCGTATGAGCAAAGCACAAGGCGGACGGGTGCATTTCGTGGGCATTGGCGGCACGGGCCTTTCGGCCATTGCCCGAGTGCTGGCCGAGCGAGGCTGGGAAGTCAGCGGCTCGGACCGGCAGGCCTCGCCGCGCACGGCGATGCTGGAAGCGCTGGGCGTGGCCGTGACCATTGGCCATGCACCGGAAGCCGCCCGTCGCGCCGAGGTGGTCGTGCGCTCCTCGGCGGTGCCCGACGACGATGCCGACGTCCGCGCCGCCCGCCAGGCCGGTGTGCCTGTGCTCAAGCGCCGCGAGTTTTTGCCGCGCCTCACGGCGGGTTATCGCGTGCTGGCCGTGGCGGGTTCCCACGGAAAGACCACCACCACGGCCATGCTGGCGTGGGTGCTCACCGCCTTGGGGCACGACCCCACTTTCATCATCGGCTCGGAGGCCCGCAATTTGGAAACCAACGCCCATGCAGGGCAGGGTGATTTCTTCGTCATCGAGGCCGACGAGTACGACCACATGTTCCTCGGCTTGAAGCCTTTTGCCGCGGTGGTGACCAACATCGAGCACGACCATCCCGATATGTTCCCCACGGCCGAAGATTTTTACGCTGCCTTCCATCGCTTTACCCGCCAAGTGCGGGAAGACGGCTTCTTGCTGGCCTACGCCGACCAGCCTGGCAGCCGCCGTTTGGCCGCCGACCACGAGGGTGCGGCATGGACTTATGGCTTGCAAAGCGACGACGCCGATTATCGGGCGGTGGATGTGCGCCTGAACGCTCAGGGCGGCTACGAGTTTGCTTTCTTGCCGCCGCAGGGGGGGCGGGTGCCGGTAGCGCTGGCTGTGCCGGGGCGGCACAATGTTGCCAACGCGCTGGCCGTGCTGGCGGTGGTGCACCGTTTGGGGCTGGATGTGCCGGCCGCGGCGCAGGCTCTGGCCGAGTTCCGCAGCACGGGGCGGCGCTTCGAGGTGGTCGGCGAGGCAGGCGGCGTGGTCTTCGTGGATGACTACGCCCACCACCCGACGGAAATTCGGGCGACACTGGCCGCGGCGCGGGAGCGTTTTCCCCATCGTGCGGTTTGGGCTGTGTGGCAGCCGCACACCTATAGCCGCACCCTGGCTTTGCTGCCCCAGTTCGCTACGGCTTTCGAAGACGCCGACGCGGTGGTGGTGACCGATGTGTTTGCAGCGCGGGAAGCCCCGCCGGAGGGCTTCGACCCCCGCGATGTAGCGGCGGCTTTGCAGCACCCGCAGGCGCGTTTTGCCGCGACGATGGAGGCCGCTGCCGAGATTTTGCTGGCGCAGGTCCGCCCCCCGGCGGTGGTGGTGGTGCTTTCCGCCGGCGATGCCCCCGCGGTGACCCGCCGCGCCCTGGAAGGATGGCAGAAGCGATGACCGAGACCGCTTTGTATGACCGCTTGCGAGAGCTGTTTGGCGAGCGCGTGCAGCGCGAGGCGCCGCTGGCGCCTTACACTTCGGCGCGCGTCGGCGGCCCGGCCGATGTGCTCATCACGGTGCGCAGCGCCCGCGAATTGGCGTTGGTGGTACGGCGGCTGTGGGCCTGGGAAGCCCCTTTCTGGGTGTTGGGCGGCGGCTCGAATGTGCTCGTGGCCGACGAAGGCGTGCGCGGGGTGGTGGTACTCAACCGAGCGCGCAAGTCGGCCTTCGTCCAGGATGCCGAACCGCCCACCGTTTGGGCGGAATCGGGCGCCAATTTTGGCGGCCTGGCGCGGCGGGCTGCGACCCTCGGGCTGGCCGGGTTGGAGTGGGCCGCGGGCATTCCGGGCACGGTGGGCGGCGCGGTGGTGGGCAACGCCGGCGCCCACGGCGGCGAGGTGGCCGCAGTGCTGGAGATGGCTGAAATCTTGCATCGGGAAAAGGGACGCACCTTTTACACCGCCGAGGCGCTGGAATTCGGCTATCGCCACAGCGCACTCAAGGCCGAGGGCAGCGACGCCGTGGTGTTGAGCGCCACCTTTCGCCTGCGCCGCGAGGCGCCCGACGCCGTGCAGGCACGCATGCAGGCTTACAAGGCTCAGCGGGAACGCACCCAGCCCCCCGGCGCCAGTATGGGCTCGATGTTCAAGAACCCTCCTGGCGATTACGCCGGCCGCTTGATCGACGCTGCCGGCCTCAAAGGCACAACCGTGGGCGATGCGGAAATCAGCCCCTTGCATGCCAATTTCTTCGTCAACAAGGGCAACGCCAAAGCCCAGGAAATTTGGGCCCTGATGTACTTGGCACGCACCACGGTGGCCCGCAAGTTTGGCGTCTGGCTGGAGCCGGAAATTCGATTGGTGGGCGCTTGGCCTCCGGAGGCCGTCGCGGCCCTTTACGAACCTCAGGAACTGCCCCCCGACGAGCCTTTGCCGCGTTTTCCCGAGGAAGGTGTTGCATGAGCCAGAAGATTCACCTGGTGGTGCTCTTTGGCGGTCGCTCAGGCGAGCATGAAGTCTCGTTGATGTCGGCGCGTTCGGTGCTCGGCGCTCTCAAGCCGGAGCGTTATGAGATCATCCCCGTTGGGGTAACCAAGGAAGGGCGCTGGCTGACTTCCCCCGACGCTTTGGAGGCCTTTACCGCGGGGCAGCTGGAGGGGCTGACGCCGGTGACATTGTTGCCTGACCCTTCTCGCCCCGGCCTCTGGCAATGGGAAGGCGAGACGCTGAAGCCTTACGCGCCGGTGGATGTGGTTTTCCCCGTGCTGCACGGCACGTTCGGCGAAGATGGCACGCTGCAAGGCTTGCTGGAACTGGCCGATGTCGCTTATGTTGGCGCTGGTGTGGTGGGCTCGGCGGTGGGGATGGACAAAGGCGTGTTCAAAGACGTCATGCGCGCCCACGGCCTGCCGCTGGCGGAATATGTGGTGCTCTCGCGCCGGGAGGTCGAAAGCCATTTGGAAGCCGTTGCCGACCGCTGCGAAGCGCTGGCCCCTTACCCGCTGTTTGTCAAACCGGCCAATTTGGGGTCGTCGGTGGGCATTACCAAAGCCCACGACCGCGCCGAACTGCTGGCCGGGCTGCGGCTGGCAGCGCGTTACGATCGCCGCCTCGTGGTAGAGCGGGGCCTGGACGCCCGCGAAATCGAGGTGGCGGTGTTGGGCAACGCCGAGCCCAAGGCCTCGTTGCCCGGCGAAGTCGTCCCCGGTGAGGAGTTTTATTCCTACGAAGCGAAATACGAGGATGCCACTTCGCAGCTCTTCATCCCCGCACCGCTGAGCGCGGAGCAAACCGCAAAGGTGCGGGAACTGGCCGTAGCCGTGTACCGCGCCATCGATTGCGCCGGTATGGCGCGGGTGGATTTCCTGCTGGAACGCAAGAGCGGCGTGTTTTACATCAACGAAGTCAACACTCTGCCGGGCTTTACCCAAATCAGCATGTACCCCAAGCTGTGGGAAGCCACGGGTTTGCCTTATTCGGATTTGCTGGACGAATTGATTGCGCTGGCGCAGGAACGCAAACGCGAGCGCGACCGCACCCGCTGGGAACGCTAAACCCCGCGGGCGCTGATGCCGGAACGACAGAGGAACCTCATGCCTCGCAAAAAGCAAGACACCCTCACACGAGCCGAGCGCGTCCGCCGCAGGCGGGGGAACACCCGCCCGCAGCCTCGCCGCGCGAAAACGGTGGCAGCCCATGCCCACGCTGCAAGCGGCACGCCGGTGGTCGTCAGCCGCTATGGTGTGTTGAGCGGCGCGGCGGTGCCGGTTTCGGGGCGAGTGCGGCGCCAGGTGCGGGTGTCGAGAGGCCGCAACACGGAAGTCGTGGCCTCGGTGCCCGCGCTGGCTTTGGGGTGGCGCTGGCTCTCGCTGGGATTGAGCGTTTTTCTCATTGTCTTGATCGCCGCTTTATGGTATGCTCCCGTTTTCCGGGTCGATGCGCCGGAGGTCCGCGGCCTGCAATATCTCGATGCCGGGCAGGTGGCTTCCCGCTTGGGCGTGGTGGGGCGGCCGGTCTTTGGCCTCGACCCTGCCCTGGTGGCCGAGCAGGTGGAGGCCCTGCCAGCGGTGGCGCACGTCGAAGTGCACGTCGCTTTGCCCAATCGGGTGGTAGTGACGGTGCAAGAGCGCCAACCGGTGTTGGTGTGGCATACTGGCCGCAAAACCTGGTGGGTCGATGCCCGGGGGGTGGCTTTTGCCCCCCCGGTGGCCGAAGCGCCGCCCCAGGCGTTGCAGGTTCGGGCGGCTGCTCTGCCCGAAGAAGCCGCCGATTTGCGCCCCGGCGAGATGCAATTGCTTTCCCCTGCTCAGGTGGAAGCCTTGCAGACCCTGGCGCGTTACCTTCCCCAAGGAACGCCCTTGGTGTTCAGCGCTCGTTATGGCATTGGCTGGCAGGCGCCCGAGGGCTGGCAGGTGTTCGTGGGGCAAAAACTGACCCACATGGAACAGCGCATGGTGCTTTATGAGGCCATTGCCCGCTGGTTGAAAGCGCAACATATTCACCCGGCGCTGGTCAATGTCGCCTCGTTCCGCGCGCCGTATTACCGAATGGAGCCGTAACCGTGGAAGAACCTGTTTTGGTGGGCATCGACGTGGGCACAACCAAAATCTGCACCCTGGTGGCGCGGCCCGAAGCCGATGGGCGTATGCGCATCTTGGGGGTGGGCTTGGAGCCTTCCCGCGGCCTGAACAAAGGCATGGTCGTGGATATGACCGAAGCCTCGCGCGCAATCGCCCGCTCGGTGGAGAAAGCCTCGCGCGCCGCGGGGATGGAAATTGCCGCCGCGCTGGTCAGCCTGGCCGGGTCGCACGTTTCCGGTGAAATCAGCCGCGGGGTGGTGGGTGTTTCCGGCGGCGTGGTCGATGCCGGTGACATTCAGCGCGCGGTGGAAGCCGCCCGCGCGCTTGCCGTGCCCCATGATCGCGAAATTGTGCACATCATCCAGCGCGCCTTCCGGCTCGACGACCAGGAAAGCGTGCGCGAACCGTTGGGCATGCACGGCTACCGCCTGGAAGCCGAGGTGCACATCATCACGGCTTCCAAAGCCTCGGTTGCCAACCTGCGGGAATGCGTGCAGCAGGCCGGTGTGGAGGTTTCCCATTTTGTGCTCAACCCGCTGGCCTCGGCCGAGGCGGTGTTGACCGAAACCGAGCGCGAGATGGGTGTTGCAGTGTGCGACATTGGCGGCGGCACCACCGACTTGGCCGTTTACATCGGCGGCGACGTTTGGCATACCGCGGTGCTGCCGGTGGGCGGCAACCACGTCACCCGCGACCTGGGCTATCTGTTCCACCTGCCGCTGGAGCGCGCCGAGGAAATCAAAGTGCGCCACGGCCACAGCGACCCCCAGGCGGTTTCCGCCGAAGAAGTGATTACCGTGCGCTCGTTTGCCGACCATGAGGCCGTGCATGTCAACCGCCGCGAGATGGCCGAGGTCATCGAAGCGCGCGTGCGAGAAATGTTGGAGATGGTGCGCCACGAGCTGCACCGCTCGGGCTACGACGGCCTGTTGCCTGCCGGGGTGGTTTTCACCGGCGGCAGCACGCTGCTCAAGGGCTTCGAGGCCGTGGCGCGCGAAGAGCTGGGCCTGCCGGTGCGGGTGGCGAAGGCCGAAAAGGTCTTTGGTATGGTCGACCGCATTCGCAGCCCGGCATTTGCCACCAGCGTGGGCTTGCTGTATTGGGCGCAGCTGCTGCAAACGGCAGCCTTCGTGCCCGAAGCCCCGCGGCGGCGTGACCATGTGGATTCCTGGGAAAAGGTGAAAGCGTTTTTGCGCTCCCTTTTGCCGTAAGTTCGAGGCTTTTTTCGCCCCACAGTTTGTCGAGGAGGTTCGTATGTTGCAAAATGCTGGTTCCCCCCTGGAAGGCGAGTCCTTCGCCCGCATCAAAGTGGTGGGCGTGGGCGGTGGCGGCGGCAATGCCGTCAACCGGATGATCGAAGAGAATGTTCAGGGCATCGAATTCGTGGCCGTGAACACCGACGCGCAGGCGTTGCTGCTTTCCAAAGCTGGCACGCGGGTGCACATCGGCGAGAAGGTCACCCGCGGCTTGGGCGCGGGCGGCGATCCTGAGGTTGGCCGCAAGGCTGCCGAGGAATCGCAAGAAGACCTTTATCAGGTGCTCGACGGCGCCGATATGGTCTTCATCACCGCGGGGATGGGCGGCGGCACGGGCACCGGCGCGGCGCCTGTGGTCGCCAAAATCGCCCGCGACATCGGCGCCCTCACCATCGGCGTGGTGACCAAGCCGTTTTCCTTCGAGGGCTCTCGGCGCATGAAGGCCGCCGAGGCGGGCATCACCAACCTCAAGGAAAACGTCGATACCCTCATCGTGATTCCCAACGACCGCTTGCTGCAAATTGTCGACAAAAAGGCCGGCTTGCAGGAAGCCTTCAAGGTGGCCGATGACGTCTTGCGCCAGGGCATTCAGGGCATTTCTGAGCTCATCACCGTGCCCGGCTTGATCAACCTGGACTTTGCGGACGTCAAAGCGGTGATGTCGGAAGGCGGCGCAGCGCTGATGGCGGTGGGCGAGGCCGAAGGTGAAGACCGCGCCCGCTTGGCTGCCGAAGAGGCCATTTCCAGCAAATTGCTGGACATCACCATCGATGGCGCTCGCGGCATTCTGTTCAACATTACCGGCGGCTCGGACCTTACCTTGTTCGAGGTCAACCAGGCTGCGGCCATCATCAAGGAAGCCGCGCACCCCGATGTCAACCTCATTTTTGGCGCAGTCATCGACCCCAACATGGGCGACAAGGTGCGCGTCACGGTGATTGCCACGGGTTTTGATTACACGGGCATGTCGCGGCACTTGCGCCGGGCCCGGCCTGCGACGGCCGACCGCGCGGCCCACCCCTCCGCGGCTGGCATGCCCCAGCCTCGGCCGCAACCGGCCGAGTTCGCGCCGCGGACCTTCGACACCGACGACCTCGACATCCCCACCTTCGTGCGGAAACGCTTGAAGCAATCGCAGCGCCGGTAGGCGCGCACACATTCTGGTGAACTTCGGCACCGACCGCGGCGGTGCGGCGTGGGCGCGCCGCATTTCGCCGTCGGCCCTCCTCCCGACGCGAGCGCGTGGGCGGGTGTGAATGCACGCCTGGCGTGCGCCGCGGCGGTGTCCGTGGGGCGTACCCGAGGGGTTGCTGCTCATGGCAGCCCCTCGGCGCGCGTAAGATGGCATGGGTTTCGCCCAATTTCTTCTTGTACCCTTGACAACGCCTTCGTTTGGGGGTATATTCGCAATGACGAATTTCGCCAAAGCGAATAAGGAGCGCGTATGTTGTCCAGCGACGAAGCCGCGGCCCGCGCGGCGCAACTGGCTTACGCCTTGGCGCATCCGGTGCGGTTGCAGATTCTCGCAGCCCTGGCGGAGCGCGACGCCTATGTCATGGATTTGACGGCGGCGTTGGGGCGGCGACAGGCCAACATTTCGCAGCACCTTGCGGTGTTGCGGGAGGCCGGGCTGGTGGTGGCCGAGCGGGAAGGCATGACGGTGCGTTACCGTCTGCGCAATGCGCAGGTGTTGCAATTGTTGCGCTTGCTGGAAGACCTTAGCGCTCCCTTGCCGCTCACCGCCGTGGGCCGCCGACGCCGCTGCCGCCGTGGCCGTGGCCGCGGGCGGATGCCGTAGCAGCAAAAATTTTTGCGCAACTTTATTCGCTTTTGGAAATATCCTAACCTTTTACAGGAGGTGCAAAATGTTTGGACGTCGTTTTCGAAAACCTTGGCGCGGCGGGGGGTACGGCCGTGGTATGGGCTACGGCCCCGGTTATGCCCGCGATTGGCGCACGGGGGTAACCCCCTGGGATTGGGAGGCCGATGCCTGGGGCGGGCCTCCGCCTTGGGCTCGCCGCTGGGGCATCGATGCTTCCCCTGCTGAGCGCAAGGCGTGGCTCGAACAGGCCAAAACCCATCTGCAGGCCCGCCTCGACGAAATCGAGAAGGAACTGCAAAGCCTCACGACCACCGACGAATCCTAATTCCCAAAAACAGCAGCCCTGCCACCGACGGCAGGGCTGCTGCACTTCGTGAGCGGCCAGCGGGCAAGGCCTCGCCGCGCGGTCAGGCCCTTTTGCCGCGCGGCTTGCGGATGCTGCCGTCGGTAGGGCGGATCACCAGCACCACTTTGCCCATGATGTCGACCTGCGCGGGGTCGTCGATTTCGATGGGTTGCATGGTGGGGTTGGCCGGTTTGAGGATGATTTTTTCCAGCCGTTCTTGCCGCGCATCATACACCGGCTGGTATTTCTTCAGCGTGCTTTCGTTGGTGTGTTTGAGCCATACCGCGACCATTTCGCCCGGCGCGGCTTCTTTGGTTTCCTTGAGCACGACGATATCGCCATCGCCGATGAGCGCGTCGATCATCGAGTTCCCGCTGACTTCCAGCGCATACAGCCCTTCGGTGTTGCGCGGCAGGAAGGCGGCCGGAATTTCGATGGTGTCGTCGGCGGTGTAGCCCTCTGGGAAGGCGGGAATGGGCTCGCTGGCGACGATGCGGCCTGCCAAGGGCAGGGAGACCACCCGCGATGCGGGCGCGACGGGCAGGCTGCGCCCCATTTCACGGGGCTTGCGGGGTGCACGGGCGCGCCCTTGCGCTGCCAGCGCTGCCCAATCGGCGGAGGGCTTGGTGGCGTCGACGTCGCGCGGCCGGGAGAGCCGAGGGTGCAGGCGGATGTTCCGGGCTTTGCGCTTGTCTGTGGCTTCCCGAATGATGTATTTCAGCCGCTCCAGCCGCCGCAGGTGGTAATCGACCACCGACGTCGAAGACGCCCCTACCTCTTGTTGAATTTCCCGCACCGTGGGGGGCAGGCCTTGTTTGTCGAGCCATCGGTAGATGGTGTCGAGAATTTTCTTGTCCAGCTCGTCGAGGGTGTTCTTGGGTTTCCGTGGTGACATGCGCATCCCCTTTCGTGGGAAAAGGCGAAAACCGGCTACCGTAATATTATCAGAACACCCGTTCTTTGTCAAGGAGCGTCATTTGCGGTAAACTTGGGGGACAAAACTTTTGCGAGGAGCAGTGACAGATGACGGTGTTGGCGGTCATTGGCGGAACGGGCAAGGAAGGGCGCGGCTTGGTTTACCGTTGGGCGAAGGCTGGGCACACGGTGTTGATTGGTTCGCGCACCCCGGCGAAGGCAGAGCGCATGGCCGAGGCCATTCGCACTCGGTTGGGCGACCCCCAGGCGCCGGTGTTTGGCATGGGCAATGTGGAAGCCGCGCAGCGCGCCGAGATGGTCGTGGTGGCCGTGCCTTACAGCGCCCACCGTGCAACGCTGGAAGCCGTTCGCGCGGCCGTGCAGGGCAAGGTGGTGATCGATGTCGCCGTGCCGCTCAAGCCGCCGAAGGTCACGAAAGTGTGGCTGCCGCCCGCGGGCAGCGCCGCGCTGGAGGCGCAAGAGATCCTCGGCCCCGACGTCGCCGTGGTAGATGCCTTCCAGAACATCGCCCATGCCGTGTTGTGGGAGGACGCGCCCATCGAGGCCGAGGTGCTGGTCGCGGGCAAGGGGAAGGCCAATCGCCAGCGGGTGATGGCGTTGGTGGAAGACGCTGGCCTGCGCGCTTGGGATGCCGGCCCTATCGAAAATACCCCCGTGGTGGAAGGCTTGACCAGCGTGTTGATCTACATGAACAAGACTTTGGGCGTGCAACACACGGGCATTCGCATTGTGGGCGGAATTGTGGGTGAGAAGGAGGAATGACCATGCCGCCATTGACGTTGACGCCTTTGCCGGGCATCCCTTTTGTGCGGCGGGGCGATGATCTGGCTGCGCTGATTTTGCGCGGGCTGCGCCGAGCGCGCATCGCGCTGCAGGATGGGGATGTGCTGGTCGTAGCCCAGAAGGTGGTTTCCCGCGCGGAAGGCCGCCTGGTCGATTTGCGCACCGTGACGCCTTCTGCCGAGGCCCTTTCCTTGGCCGCGCGGGTGGAAAAGGACCCCCGCTTGGTGGAGCTGATTTTGCAGGAAAGCCGCACCGTGTTGCGCGCTGTGCCAGGGGTGCTGATCGTGGAGCACAAGCGCGGCTTTGTGTGCGCTAACGCCGGCATCGATCATTCCAATGTTTGCGGCGATGACGAGTGCGTGCTGCTCTTGCCCGAAGACCCCGATCGCTCGGCCGAAGCTCTGCGCCGCCGCCTCGAGGAAGCCAGTGGCAAGCGCTTGGGCGTGGTGGTCAACGATTCCCACGGCCGGGCATGGCGCTTGGGCACGGTGGGGGTCGCCATTGGCGTCAGCGGCGTGCCTGCGCTGGTCGATTTGCGCGGCCGTCATGACCTGGTGGGGCGCGAACTGCTTGCGACGCAGGTGGGCACGGCCGACGAGCTGGCCGCCGCGGCTTCCTTGGTGATGGGGCAGGCCGACGAAGGCACGCCGGTGGTGCACGTGCGCGGCTTCCCCTATGCCCTGCGCGAATCGAGCCTGCAGGAACTCATCCGTCCGAAAGAAAAAGACCTGTTCCGCTGAGAGGTAACGATGCACTCCATGACGGGGTACTGTTTTCTGTGCGGGAAGACATTGTCTCAAGAGGCAATGGCCGAACACTTGCTGGCATGTCGACCCCAGCACGGCGGTGAGCAGCCCCTTTTCCTCTTTCACGTCCGTGATGCTTACTTCCCGAAGACTTTCTGGCTGTTCTTGGAAATGCCGCAGGCGGCCTCGCTGGCGGCGCTGGACGAAGCGCTACGGCAAGTGTGGGTGGATTGCTGCGACCACGCCAGTCGGTTCATTATCGATGGGGTGACTTACGGCCGCCGCCCTAAGGCCACGCCCGTCGAGCTGGTGCTGGACGAGCAAGCCCACGTCGCTTCGATGGATGAGCCTCTGAAGAAGTTGCTGACTGTAGGGCAAGAAGTCGATTACGCTTACGACGAGGTCTGGCCGACGGAGTTGAAAGTACGCGTACTGGCGGCCTATCGCGGTCCGATGCCTGAAAGGGAAGCCCGCTTTTTGGCGCGCAACTACAAGCCGCCGCGCGCGTGCCGTGTCTGCGGTCGCCCGGCCGAGTGGTTGTTTACCAATACCTGGCCGCTGGAACCGTATTGCGACGCCCATGCCCGTGCTCATGCCGATTGGGGAAAGCCCGACGCCTTCTTGCCCTATGTGAACTCGCCGCGGGTGGGCCTGTGCGTCTATCGCGGCCCTGCGGAAGAAGCCCTGCGCTTCGAAGTGCCCCCGCCCGGCTAACGCCTTCCTGCCCCCTGCAACCTGCATTTTCCTATGCCCTTCTCCCCCGCCGAACTCCACGCCTTTCTGCGTTCCCGCCGCAGCGTGCGCCGCTTTTTGCCCGAACCGGTGCCCGCCGCGGTGGTGCAGCGCATTCTGGAGACCGCGGCGTATGCCCCTTCGGCACACAACTTACAGCCGTGGCAGTTCGTGGTCTTGCGGGAAGCCGCGCGCAAGCGTCGGCTGGCCGCAGCGCTGACCGAGCAAATGGCAGCCGACATGCGCGCTCGCGGTGCGGACGAAGACGCTATCGCGGCGCGGGCGGCGCGTTCCCGCCGCCGCATGGACGAAGCGCCGCTGGTGGTGTTGCTCAACCTGGACAACGCCATCCGTCGCGACCCCGACGACCCGTGGGAGCATCACATGCTGGTGCAATCGGTGGCGATGGCAGGCCTGCAAATGCTGCTGGCGGCCCACGCTGAGGGGCTGGGCGGGGTGTGGGTGTGCTGGCCGCTCTATGCGCAGGAAGCCACGCGCGCCGCGCTGCACCTGCCCTCTCACTGGGAACCGCAGGGCATGTTGTTCCTGGGCTACCCGGCGGAAGCCCCCGCACCGCCCCCGCGGCGCCCCTTCGTCTCTGATTCCTAATTCCCGCTGTTTTCCCATGCCTTCTTTCCGCGAAGCCTTTCGTCTGCTTTGGCGCTATGGTTGGCAAGAAGCCCCCGACCGCCGCAAAGTGCTGCGGTTCATAGGGCTTTACGTGGCCGTGGGAGGAAGCGCGTTGCTGGCGGGGGCTGCGGTGTTGCTCATTGTGTTAGGCGTGTTGCGGGCGCTATTCCTTTCTGCACCGCTTTACCCGCCGTTGAACGACGCGCTGCACCGGCTGGGCTGGCCCGCGCGCGGTGCGGGTTGGGAGGCCGAACCCAGCTTCTGGCGGCGGCTGCACACTGCCCTCTGGCTGGCGCTCAGTGTGGGCGCGGTGGCGGTGGGCGGCTTCTACCTTTGGCGCTACGGCTTCTGCGCCCAGAACCTCCTTTGCCGCGCTTTCGCCCCCGGACCGCCGACCCGCCCGACCCGCCCCCCGGGGGGGGCGGGGGGGGGGGGGGGGGGGGGGGGGGGGGGGGGGGCTTCCCCCGGGGGCCCGACGGCACCGCGGGGGAGGTGGGACACATTCCGGTCTTCCCAGCGGGCCGGCGGTGCACCTGCGGCGCACAGGGA
>CAYVHG010000148.1:0-4406 GCA_964450875.1 uncultured Anaerolineaceae bacterium
AATACAGCAGAGGCTTGTCGGGGGTGTAGCGCAGGCCGGGCAAAATCAGTGCAGCCCACGCACCCGGGCGCGCCGGAATGCGCCAACGCAGGGAAAACGGCTCACCCTGCCATCCGGTGACGGTTTCGGTGGCAAAATCGAGTTTGCTCATGGAAGCCTCCTGAGGACCAAGGTAGATGGCACGCCCCGATGATAACACAAATGCCCCCTCTGTAGGCGCGCTGTAGGGCTGGGGCTGGGTGCGAGGCGACGCCCCGGCACCACGCGGTCATGGTTTCCTCGAGAGGCGTTTCGTTCGCGTTTACGCCCGATTTCGCCGCCCGCTGGGCTCTGTTGGGGGCCGCCGAGGCAATTCTCGGCGGCCCCTCTCCGCGAGCTGGAAGGCACGGGCGGGGTGGAGGCGGAAAGGCTTTTCTCGGCTGCCGCCCGCGCACTTGCAGAGGCGGCGTTTTCCCCACCCGAGAAAAAATCCTGCTCCGCAGAAGGGGCAGGATTTTTTAATTGCGGAATTCTTCAGGGGGCAAGTTGAGGAATGCCCTGGAACGCTCTCACCGTGGCGAAGAGATCGGCGTCGGTGCCCCAAACGTCGTCGGTGTATCGAGCGACGCCCCCCTCTCGAAAGAACGGCCGAGAGGGGGGCGTGGCAGCCTCAGGAGCACTCGCTGTGTCCGCAGACATAGCAACGGGCGCAGCCTTCCGTGTAAACGACCGCCGCTGCACCGCATTCGGGGCAGATGTCGCCGACCTGGGTGATGTCCAGCTTTTCCTCTTCCTCGGCGGGGGCGTGGGGGGCAAATGCCTCGACCTGGGGAGAGCCGTGCTCGGCCTCGCCTTCCAGCGGCAGCAGGGAGGGCAAGTTGAGCGAGAACGTGTGGCGCTGCTCTTCTTCGGGGGCATCGGTGTCCGAGGAGGCGGTTTCCAGGTAGCGCTTGATGGCCTGGGCAATGCCGTCGGGCAGCGAGCGGACGCGGTTGGGGCCGAAACCTGCCGAGCGCCCGCCGCCGATGCCGCTCAACTGCCGCCAGACCTCGCGCAGGCGCTCCCGCGGCTCAACGGTGGAGGTCAGCCGCAGGATGTAGGAAATCAGCCGCCCAATGGCCTCCGAGATGGCCGCGGTTTCCGAACCGGCCTTGGCGGTATTGATGAAGACCTCGAAAGGCTGGTTGCCGCCGTTTTCGTTGATGGTGACGAAGGCCCGCCCCACCGGCGTCTCGATGCGGTAGGTGCGGCCGCGCAGCATCGAGGGGCGCGGCTTTTTGGGCTCGTTCCACAGCCGCGGTTGGGTGGGCTGGCTGCTTCCGCCAGCGAAGCCCAGCGCCACATCTTTGCCTTTGGCCTTCGCCGTGGCTTTGGTTTCCAGCACCACTTTTTCCCGCGAGCCGGTGACGTAAACCGTCAGCCCTTTGATGCCCAGCTTCCAGGCCAGTTGGTAGGCCGTGGCGACGTCTTCGGGGGTGGCGTCGGCGGGGAAGTTGACCGTTTTGGAAATGCTGTTGTCAACGAAGGTCTGCAATGCAGCCTGCATGTAAACATGCTCTTCGGCGGTAATGTCGGAAGCCACGACGAAGGTGTGTTTGATGTGCTCCGGCACCTCGGGAATGTGCTGGCAAGTGCCTTGCTCCAGCACCTGTTCGATGATGCGGTCGCGGGTTTCCTCGTCCAGGCCGGCGTCTTCCAAGGCTTTCATGAAGAGGGGGCTGGTATAGGTGAGCTGCAGGTCTTGGCCGTTGTCGTTGACGTGGCGGATGTAAGCCAAGGCGAAAACCGGCTCGCAGCCGTAGCCTTCTACGCCCGAGACGGTGGAAACCGTGCCGGTGGGGGCGATGGTGGTCTGGGCCGCGTTGCGGATGCCGTGCTCGCGGATGCCCTCGACGATGGCGTCCCAATCCAGCGGCGGGCGGCCCCAGTCGGTTTTGGGGGCGCCGCCAAGCCAGTCGGGCCATCGAGGCGGCTGCCATTTCAGGTCGTCGGGGTCGTAGATGCTGCCTTCGATGGCCGGGAAGGGCCCGCGTGCTTTTGCCAATTCGATGCTGGTGCGCATGGCGTGGTAGCGAATGAATTCCATCACCTGCGCGGCGAATTCCTGGCCTTCGGCCGAG
Organism: uncultured Anaerolineaceae bacterium; assembly: GCA_964450875.1. Taxonomy (GTDB): domain Bacteria; phylum Chloroflexota; class Anaerolineae; order Anaerolineales; family DRMV01; genus DRMV01. The sequence goes on from CAYVHG010000148.1 coordinate 2,100, forward strand.
CCGTAACGCACGCCGTTGACATACATCAGGTCGGCCAGGCCCATGATGCCCAGCCCGATGCGGCGGGCGCGATGGGCGGCTTCTTTCAACTGAGGCACCGCGGGCACGTAGGCATTGGCTTCCACGACGTCGTCGAGGAACCGCACCGCGCGCTCGGTGGTTTCCTGCAATTTGGCCCAATCGACTTGCCCCTCGGGAGTGACGTGTTGGGCAAGGTTGATGGAGCCGAGGCAGCAGTTTTCGTAGGGCCCCAGCCATTGCTCGCCACAGGGGTTGGTGGCTTCCAAGGGGTAGAGGTGCGGCACAGGGTTGGAGCGGTTGGCGGCATCGAGGAAAAGGACGCCGGGTTCGCCGTTGTGGTGTGCTTGTTTCACGATTTTGTCGAACAGGTCGCGAGCGCGCACCTTACGATAGGTTTTGATGGGAATGCCCGCGGCTTCGGCCTGGTCGATGGTGCCGTCGAACTCGCTGTAGCGCGGGTCGAGCACGTCGGGGAAGCGCAGTTCCCATTCCTCGTCGTTTTCCACCGCACGCATGAAGGCGTCGGTGATGCCTACGGAGATGTTGAAGTTGGTAATCGCGTTTTCGTCGGTTTTGCAGGTGATGAAGTCTTCGATGTCGGGGTGGTCGACGCGCAGCACGGCCATGTTGGCGCCGCGGCGGCTGCCGCCTTGGGCAATTTCGCCGAAGGCTTTGTCGTAAACCCGCAGGAAGCCGACCGGCCCGGTGGCCTGCCCGGCCGAAGATTTGACCAGGGTGCCCTTAGGGCGGAGCCGCGAGAAGGAAAACCCGTTGCCGCCGCCGGTCTGTTGAATTAGAGCGGCATTCCGCAGGCTCATGAAGATGCCGGAATCCTTCCGCCCCATGTCGTCGGAAATCGGCAGCACGAAGCAGGCCGCCAGCTGGCCCAGGGGCGTGCCTGCGCCTGTCCACGTGGGCGAGTTGGGGATGTAGCGTTTGGCCGCCAGCAAGCGATAAAAATCCTTCGCCTGGCTCAGGATTTCTTTTTCCGAAGCGCCCCACGTGGCTTCGGCTTTGGCGACGTGATATGCCACCCGCCAGAAAGTCTCTTCGGGGGTTTCTACCGGTTGGCCGTCGGGGCCTTTGCGCACGTAGCGGCGCACGAAGACCTGATAGGCGTTTTCCGTAAGGTCGACTTTGGGAAGCCCTTTGGGGAGTGGTGGGGTGGGCAGCAGGCCCTTGGATGGGGGTTGCGGGGTGTCCATGGGCATCCTCCTGAAGATGGTTTTGGGCGGGCGGAAGGCGCAAAAACCCGCCCCGTAGCGGCGGTGCCGCTCGGTTGATGGCAACGGTTGTGGGGTCGGTTGGCGGCAAGCGTGGGGAAGCCGGACTGTGGTGTGGACGCCCCTGCCCGTGGCTTCCCTGCAGGGTTTAGCCGCCTTCCAGCAGGCGGTCGATTTCGCTTCGAATGGCTCGCAAGTCGTCCAGCCCTAAGTAAACGATGGCATAACGGATGTAAGCAATTTGGTCGAGCTGTTTCAAGCCTTCGATGACCATGTCACCGACCACGCGCGAGGAAACCTCGGCTTTGCCCAGCCCCTGGAGTTTGGATTCTACCTCGCCGACCAATCGCTCGATGCTCTCGGCAGGGACGGGGCGTTTGGCGCAGGCAATGCGAATGCCGCGGATGAGCTTTTCGCGGTTGAATTCTTCTCGAGTGCCGTCTTGTTTCACGATCAGGGGGGTGGCCAGCAAGGGGCGCTCGTAGGTGCTGAAGCGTCGCCCGCACGCCTGGCACTGCCGACGCCGGCGAATGCCGCCTTGCCTGTCGTGGATGGTGTCGACTACCCGGCTCTGATCGTGACCACAAAAAGGACAGCGCATTTTATCACCATATATTGGGTTTGCTTGGGCGTTTGCCCCCGTATCTTGGGGGTTGTATTTTAGCACAACTTGCGGTGGGGGGCAAGGGTTTTTGGCGCCCATCTGCTTGCATCTGTGTTCTTTTCGCCGCCGCTCTCACCCCCCGTGTTCCCCCTCGCCCAGCGGGCGAGGGGGAGCGCTCTTGCCCCTACGAAAAAATCGGCGCAAATCGCGGTGTGAATCGGTGGGCCTATCTGCGCCCGTCTACCCTCATCGGCGTCGTCGGCGTTCTTCGGCGGGCGAGGGAAAGAACCGCCGGGCATCCGCACGGCTGCTGTTTACCCCAGGCGGGCGCGTTCTTCTTCGACGATGCTTTCGTCCAGCCGTTTGAACAGCGGTTTGGGCTTGGCAAAGGGGCGGCCGGCTTCCAGGCGTTCGGCTTCCCAGCGGCCGACGGCTTCGCCGGGCAGGTAGCGCAGCACG
>CAYVHG010000149.1:0-2648 GCA_964450875.1 uncultured Anaerolineaceae bacterium
CTTTCGCCGCCAACGCGCCGACCTCGAAAACCTTTTTGCGCTCATCCTTTTCGGCGACATGTTCGGCGTGCCCATCTTGCCGCCGGTGTATTCCCTGCGCTTGCTGCCGTACGTCGTCCCCACCATCAACCTTTGGAAACGCCGGATGCTGCGCGAACGCGACCTCACCGACCTGATCGCCGACCTGGATTCTTGACCCTACAGGAGGAACACATGGACCTGGGCTTGAAAGGGAAAAAAGCCTTCATTGCTGGATCGAGCAAAGGACTTGGGCTGGCCATTGCCACAGCACTTGCTCAAGAAGGCTGCGCCGTGGCCATCAACGGCCGCAATTTCGAGCGGCTGAAGGAAGCCGAACGACGCATTCGGGAAGCCAGCCACAACGCGGTAGCCGTCGTGCCCATTACGGGCGACCTGGCCGACCCCGAAACGCCGCGCACGGTCATCGAACGGGCTGCCACCGCCCTGCAAGGGCTGGACCTGCTGGTCACCAACACCGGCGGGCCGCCGGCAGGCGCGTTCGAGGCTTTCGACGACACCGCTTGGGAAAGCGCGGTCAATACGCTGCTGCTGGCGCACGTCCGGCTCATTCGGGCTGCGTTGCCCTTCTTGCGCCAGTCGACCACGCCCAGTGTGCTCACGCTGACCTCTTATTCGGTCAAACAACCCATCCCCAACCTGGTACTTTCCAACAGCATCCGCGCCGCCACGGTCAACCTGACCAAAACCCTGGCCCTGGAATTGGCCCAGGAACACATCCGCTTCAACAGCATCTTGCCGGGCTGGACGAAAACCGAGCGGGTCACCGAACTGCTGAAAGCCCGCGCCCAGAAAAGCCGCCGCACGCTGAACGATGAGCTGCAAGCCGTCGTGAAAGGCATTCCCCTGGGGCGCATGGCCGAGCCCGAAGAATTTGCCCGCGCCGCCGTGTTCCTGCTTTCTCCGGCAGCATCGTACATCACCGGTGTGGCGCTCACCGTAGATGGCGGCGCATACCAAGGCACATGCTGAACCCTGGCGCACAGATGCCATTTCCGTCGGGCGGGCAGGTCGAGCCGCCCGACGCTGTTTTTGGACAAAAACACCGTTCTGTGGCATAATCAGCGCAAACTCTTTCCTGCGAGGAGGCCAACACATGGCTGCCAAACGCTCCAAACGCGCGAAAAGCCGCCGCCAGCGGCTGGAACGCCAGCGCCGCGAACGCATCATCACCATGGTGGTAATCGCTGGGCTCATTTTGCTCGTCGGGGGGCTTTTCCTGCTCACCTCCTCTCCCAAGCCCACGACAACACCCACCCCCGCAGCGACTGACATCCTGTTGCCGCCTTCCCTCCCCCACCCGCACGCTAACATGAACGTCGTGGGAGACCCCAACGCGCCCGTGACCATCATCGAATATTCCGACTTCCAATGCCCCTTCTGCGGCCGTTTTGCTCGGGAAACCGAACCCCTCATCCTGAAGAACTACGTCGTGCCCGGCAAAGTGCGGCTCGTGTATCGCACTTTCGGCGACTGGATTGGCCCCGAATCGCTGCTGGCTGCCGAAGCCGCTTATTGCGCCGGCGATCAGGGCAAGTTTTGGGATTTCCACGACATCCTTTTCTACAACCAGCACGGCGAAAACGAGGGCGCTTTCACCCGCCCGCGCATCGAAACCATGGCCAAAATGCTGGGGCTGAAGATGGACCAGTTCGACCAGTGTCTCGATAGCCACAAATATCAAAAACAAGCCATGCAAGACTTGCAAGACGGCAAAGCCGCGGGCGTCAAAGGCACGCCTTCCTTTGTCATCATCGCCCCCGACGGCAGCCAGCAGTTCATCGAGGGGGCCTTACCTTACGCCCGCTTCCAGGAAGCCATCGAAGCCGCGCTCAAGAAACAACCCAAGCCATAGGCCTTCTCCGCAAAAAACACCAGCCCGCCCTCGCATGGCAACGAAGGCGGGCTGGTTTCGTATTGCCAGCACCCGCTCAGGGGTTGAGATACATCACCGTGGGGCGCAGGTCCAGTTCGTCGATCAGGGCATTCAACTCGTCCAGCGTCAGCGGCCTTCCCTTGCCCGCATAAGCCGTCAGCGCGGCTTCCATCATGTTGGTGCCAAAGGAACGCCCATCGTAGCGGGGCGTGGTGGTGATCATCAAATGCACGCCGTGGTTTTTGAGGAACTCGATGTTCTCGGCTGTGGTCGTATTGGCTACGATCGTCTTCCCCGCCAGCATGTGGGGCGGCATGTATTTCTTCATGAACATGAAGTCGCAGGCTATCAACTCGGCCTGTTCCCAATATTTCTCGTATTTGGGCTCGTGCTCCACACCATCGCTGCCATAGAACAACATGCTCATTGGGAAAAAGCCCACTATCGGCAAAAGCGCCTTCAGCAGACGGATGTAGGTTTTCAATCCCCGAATGGGAATGGGTAACCCCAAACCGACCATGAAATCGCCAAAGACGACTTCGTCGGCCACCTCGTCCACCGCCTGGGCTAAGCCCACGCGGTCGAGGGCCAAAGGCATAAAAGCCGTTTCGAAATGCAACGGTTCCCGCAACTGGGGGGCCGCCAATTCGAACACCCGCCGCTCCAACGTGTGCTTCAACCCCTGCCCGTCCACGACCGGCGTTTGCTTGACCCCCTCGATGAGCTTGAAAGC
>CAYVHG010000150.1:0-37761 GCA_964450875.1 uncultured Anaerolineaceae bacterium
ACCGCCATCGTCGAGGGGTTGGCTCAGCGCATCGTCAACGGCGACGTGCCCGAAGTGCTGAAGCACAAGCGGCTCATCCAGTTGGATATAGGCTCCCTCATCGCCGGCGCGAAATATCGCGGCGAGTTCGAAGAGCGCCTCAAGGCCGTATTGAAAGAAATCGTAGATTCGCAGGGTGAAATCATCCTGTTCGTCGACGAAATGCACACCGTGGTGGGCGCAGGCAAAGCCGAAGGCGCGATGGACGCGGGCAACATGCTCAAACCCATGCTCGCCCGCGGCGAACTGCGCATGATTGGCGCCACCACCTTAGACGAATACCGCAAATACATCGAAAAAGACCCCGCGCTGGAACGCCGCTTCCAGCCCGTGCTGGTCGAAGAACCCACCGTCGAGGAAACCATCAGCATATTGCGCGGCCTGAAAGAGCGCTACGAAGTGCACCACGGCGTGCGCATCACCGACGCCGCGGTGATTGCCGCCGCGACTCTCAGCCACCGCTACATCACCGACCGCTTCCTCCCCGACAAGGCCATTGACCTGATTGACGAAGCCGCAGCCCGCCTGCGCACCGAAATCGACTCCAAGCCGCAGGTGCTCGACGAGGTGGAGCGGCAGATCTTGCAGTTGGAAATCGAGCGCGAAGCCCTGAAAAAGGAAAAGGACAAGGCTTCCAAAGCCCGCTTGAAGGCCATCGAGAAAGAGCTGGCCGAACTGCAAGAAAAAGCCCAAGCCCTGCGCGCCCGCTGGCAGGCTGAAAAGCAGGCCATCGAGGAACTGCACGCCATCAAAGAGCAAATCGAGCAAACGCGGCTCGAAATCGAACGCGCCGAGCGGCAAGCCGACTTGGAAAAAGTAGCCCGCTTGCGCTATGGCGTGCTTCGCGAGCTGGAAGAAAAGCTCAAGACGCAGGAAGCCAAGCTCAAGGAAATCCAGGCCGAAGGCGCGCTGCTCAAAGAAGAAGTAGACGCCGAGGAGATCGCCGAGGTGGTTTCCTCGTGGACGGGCATTCCGGTTTCCCGCCTGCTGGAAAGCGAGCGCGAGAAGCTGCTGCACATGGAAGAGCGCCTGCACCAGCGGGTGGTAGGGCAGGATGAGGCCATCGAAGCGGTGGCCAACGCGGTGCGCCGCTCGCGCGCCGGCCTGCAAGACCCCAACCGCCCCATCGGGTCGTTCATCTTCCTCGGCCCCACGGGTGTCGGCAAAACCGAACTGGCGCGCGCCCTGGCCGAATTCCTCTTCGACGATGAGCACGCGATGATTCGCATCGACATGAGCGAATATCAAGAAAAGCACACCGTTTCGCGGCTCATCGGCGCGCCCCCCGGCTACGTGGGGCACGAGGAAGGCGGCCAACTCACCGAAGCCGTGCGGCGGCGGCCTTATAGCGTGGTGCTCTTCGACGAAATCGAAAAGGCCCATCGCGAAGTCTTCAACGTCTTGCTCCAGTTGCTCGACGACGGCCGCCTGACCGACGGCAAAGGCCGCACCGTGGACTTCCGCAACACCATCGTCATCATGACCAGCAACCTGGGCAGCGAACTATGGCTGGAAGGCCGCCGCAACGTGCCGCGCGACGAAATCAACCGCATCTTGCAGCGGCACTTCCGCCCCGAATTCCTCAACCGCATCGACGACATCATCGTCTTCCACCCACTCACCAAGGAAGACCTGGTGAAAATCGTAGACATCCAACTGCGCCGCATGGCAGCCTTGCTGGAAGACCGCGGTTTCAAGCTGGAAGTCACCGACGCGGCCAAGGAATACCTGGCCGAAGTGGGCTATGATCCCGACTTTGGCGCCCGCCCACTGAAACGCGCCATCCAACGCGAACTGCAAGACAAGCTGGCGCTGAAAATCCTGGCCGGGGAATTCAAAGAAGGCGACACCATCCGGGTAGACCGTGGCCCCGAAGGGCTGACGTTCACCGCGGTAGCCGAAGCCGAAGTGGTGGCATAACCCGCCCCTTCCCCACGAAGAAGCGCCACAGGCCGACAGACGGAATGCTGTCGGCCTGTTCGTTTTCCCCGCCGGCGCAAGGGCGTTCCCCCCTCGCCGTGGGAGAACGCAGATGCACGCAGATGAGGGCTGATGGACGCAGATAAATCCACCGATTGACACCGATTTGCGCCGATTTTTTTTGTAGGGGCAAGGCGTGCCTTGCCCTATTCCCCCTTCGCCCTCTGGGAGAAGGGGGAACCAGGGGGATGAGGGCGGGCGCGCGGCAATTGCGAATGAGGAATTGCGAATTGCGGGCGGGGGACAGGGGTGACTTTGGGGCGGAGGTGAGAGGAACGCAGATGACGCCGATGAGGGCAGATGGACGCAGATGGAATCATACCGGAACCTGCTTCCCCTTGCTTTTTTCAGAGGGCTTGTGGGAGGTGGACGACTTCTCCTCCCCCTCGCACATTGTGGGAGAGTCACCTGCCGCGTTTAAAGTTGACGCCCCTCGCGAGTTATGGTATGCTTTGGCCTCGGTAAGGTGCCGCGCAGCACCCGCGGGTGCTGCTTGTCTTTGCTCAGGAGGAACGGCCATAGCCAAAGCAAGTGACTACAGAATCAACGAGGCCATCCGCGCCCCCGAAGTGCGGCTGGTCGGGCCGAACGGCGACAATATTGGCGTGGTTTCGCGCGCCGAAGCCCTGCGTATCGCGCGGGAAGCCAACCTCGACCTGGTGGAAGTGGCTCCCAACGCCAAACCACCGGTCTGCCGTGTGATGGATTTCGGCAAATTCCTGTACGAGCGCTCGAAAAAAGAGCGCCAGGCCCGCAAGGCGCAAGCCAAGGTCGAAATCAAAGAACTGCGCCTGCGCCCCAAAACCAGCGAACACCATCGCGAATTCAAAGTGCGCAGCGCGCGCAAATGGCTGGAAAAGGGCATGAAAGTGCGGGTGCGGATGCTTTTCCGCGGCCGGGAAATCACCTACCCTGAAATCGCCCTGGAAGACCTCAAAGAGGTCGCCGAAGCCCTCGCCGATATTGCAGTGGTCGAAAAGCCCCCCGCGCTGGAAGGCCGCTCCATGCTGATGATTCTGGCACCGGCCAAAAAGAAGAAGTGAGTTCTGTGGGAGCTTCCCCCATATCTCAAGGTAAGAGGAGAGCATCAAAGTGCCGCGCAAACAGCGAACCAAAAAGTACAAGATCAAGACCCACAAGGCAACCAGCAAGCGCTTCCGCGTGACGGGATCGGGCAAGCTGGTGCGCACCAAAGGCGGCAAGAGCCACCTGCGGCGTCACACTTCCAAGCGCACCAAGCGCCTGTTCACCGAAATGTTGCCGGTGGAGGGGAAGGGCATCATCAAGCGCGTTCATCGCCTTGCGCCCTACCTGAAGAAACAGTCCGCCTAATTTTTTCGCTTTGCGGCTGCTGGGTGTACTAACGGACGGGGCAACCGTCGACGCCCAGGGGACCGCAGGAGGTTACCATGCGAGTCAAAACAGGTTTCGTGCGTCGCCGACGCCACAAGAAAATCCTCAAGCTCACCAAAGGCCAATATGGTGCCCGCTCGCGGCGTTTCCGCCGCGCCAACGAGGCCATGCTCAAGAGCCTCTGGTATGCCTACCGCGACCGCCGCACCCGCAAACGCGACCTGCGTCGGCTGTGGATCGCCCGCATCAACGCCGCGGCCCGGCAAAACGGTACCACCTACAGCCGGCTTATCCACGCGATGAAGGCCGCTGACATCACCATCAACCGCAAAATGCTGGCCGACTTGGCCGTCCGCCACCCCGAAGCCTTCAAAGCCGTGGTCGAGAAGGCTATGGAAGCCGTCAAGTAGCGCGCTTCTCTTCCTCGAATGCCACAACGGCAGGGAAACTCATCCCTGCCGTTGTTTTTTGCCATGCCCAAGCCCCGCCGGCCTCTCCGCTACAGCTTGGGCAACACAATGCCGCCCTGCCGCTGATACTTGCCCTTCTTGTCGGCATACGACACGCGACATTCCTCGTCGGCCTCGAAGAAAATCATCTGTGCGATACCTTCGTTGGCATAGATTTTCGCGGGCAAGGGCGTGGTGTTGGAAATCTCCAGCGTCACATAGCCTTCCCATTCCGGCTCCAGCGGGGTGACGTTCACGATGATGCCACAGCGCGCATAGGTGGACTTCCCCACGCACAGCGTCAGCACCCCGCGGGGAATGCGGAAATATTCCACCGTGCGCGCCAGCGCAAAGGAATTCGGGGGAATGACGCACACCTCGCCCTTGAAATCCACCATCGAGCGGGTGTCGAAACCCTTGGGATCCACCACGGTGGAGTAGACGTTGGTGAAAATCTTGAACTCGTCGGCCACGCGCACGTCATAGCCGTAAGACGACACGCCGTAAGAAAGCACGCCTTCGCGCACTTGCTCTTCCACGAACGGCTCGATCATGCCGTGTTCCAGCGCCATTTTACGGATCCAATGGTCGGGTTTCAAGCCCATGACAGCCTCCCTGCGCAAAGATGTTTTCAGTATAGCCGCGCCCTTCGAGGCGGTCAAGCGGTTTGGCGTATAATTGCAGCAGGAGGCAGCCATGCTCATTCACAACATCGGTCAACTGGTCACACCTCGAGGCGGGCCGCAGCGCGGTCGGCAGCTGGGCGCGCTGGAAATCATTCCCCAGGCGGCCGTGGTGGTGCGAGGGGGGCGCATCATAGCCCTGGGGCCGGAAGCCGAGGTCGCGCCGGCCTTCCCCGACGAGCCGCGCTTCGACGCCCAGGGCCGCGCGGTGGTGCCCGGGTTGGTGGACCCGCACACCCACGCCCTTTGGGCTGGTGAGCGCGCCGCCGAGTTCGAAATGCGGTTGGAGGGCAAAACCTACCTCGAAATTTTGCAAGCCGGCGGCGGCATTCTTTCCACCGTGCGGGCCACCCGCAAAGCCTCGGTGGAAGCGCTGATGGCCGCTACCCGCCCCCGCCTGCTGCGCGCCTTTGCCCACGGCGCTACCACCATCGAAGTCAAAACCGGCTATGGCCTCGCGACCGCCGCCGAGTTCAAGATGCTGGAAGCCATCCTCGCACTGGACGACGAAGGCCCCTGGGAGCTGGTGCCGACGTTCCTCGCCGCCCACGCCATCCCGCCGGAGTTCAAAGGCCGCGGCGACGATTACGCCCGCCTGATTTGCCGCGATATGCTGCCCGCGCTCAAAGGCTGGTGGGAAGCGCACGGCGGCGGGCGGCCGTTGCCTTTCGTGGATGTCTTCTGCGAGGCCGGCGCATTCGACCTCGAGCAAACCCGCTGCATTTTGGAAACCGCGCGCGCCCTTGGCTTCCCCTTGAAAGTGCACGCGGACGAGTTCGACAACTTGGGCGGCGCGGCCCTGGCTGCCGAGCTGGGCGCGGCTTCCGCCGACCACCTGGTGGCCACCTCTGCTGCCGACATCCGCGCCCTCGCGGCTTCCGACACCGTGGCCGTAGCGCTGCCCTGCACGCCCTTTGGCCTGGCCGAACCGCACTACACGCCCGCACAAGCCATTCTGGAAGCCAACGGCCTGCTGGCGCTGGCTACCGATTGCAACCCGGGCACGGCCTGGTGCGAGAGTATGCCCTTTGCAATGGCGTTGGCCTGCCGCGCGATGGGGCTGACGCCCGCCCAGGCCCTGGCCGCGGCCACCATCAACGCCGCGGCTGCGCTGCGCCGCGCCGACCGCCTCGGCTCGCTGGAGGTCGGCAAGCAGGCCGATTTGCTCATTCTGGAAACGCCCGATTACCGCCACCTGGCCTACCGCTTCGGCACGAACATCGTGGCGTGGGTGGTCAAGCGCGGGCGTTTCTACCGTGTGGAAGGAGGACTGACATGCCCACCGCTGCCGTAGGTTCCACCTTGCTGACCATCGTTGCCGCTGCCGTGGCCCTGCTCATCGTGCTGTTCCTGCTCAAAGTCTTCGTCAAGTTGGCCTGGCACCTGGTCACCATTGGCTGCTTCGTCATCCTGCTGCTGGCCGCAGGGGCCGCCCTCGCCACTTACCTCATGCGATGAGAAAACGCCCATGCAACCACTGACTTTGGAAGAAGCCCGCCGCTGGTACGACGACGACCCGACCCACGGGTTTGGGCACATCCTGCGCGTGCTGCGCATGGCCGAATTCCTGGCGCGGGAAAGCGGTGCAGATGCCGAGGTGGTCCGCGCGGCGGCGCTGCTGCACGATGCCACCGGCGCGGCCGGGCACTTGGAAAGCGCGGCCCGCGGCGAACACCACCACGCTTCCGCGGCCTTCGCCCGCGAAGTGCTGGCCGCCAAAGGCTGGCCGGAAGCCAAAATCGCGGCGGTGGAAGCGGCCATCCGCACGCACCGCTTTCGCACCGGCGAGCCGCCGCGCACCCTCGAAGCCCAGGTGCTCTTCGACGCGGACAAGCTGGACGCCATCGGCGCGGTGGGCGTGGCGCGCGCCATCGCCTATGCGGTTTCCCACGGCAGCCCGGTCTACGCGCCGCCTTCGGAGCGGTTTTTGGGAAGCGGCGAGAAGGCTGCCGGTGAACCCCACAGCGCCTACCACGAATACCTTTTCAAACTGCGCCGCTTGCGGGAACGCCTGTTCACCGCCGCGGCCCGCAGCATTGCCGCCCGCCGCGACGCGGTCATGCGGGCGTATTTCGAGGCCCTGGCGGCTGAAATGGAAGGCCGCGACCTGCAGCCAGAGGATTGGCAGGCCCCCGAAGCCTTGTTGGGCCCCCTGCTGGTGGCGCGGGGCTGGCGGGTAGCCACTGCAGAATCGTGCACCGGCGGGCTGATTGGCAGCCGCCTGACCGACATCCCCGGCTCGTCGGCCTACTTCGTGGGCGGCATCGTGGCCTATGCCTACGATGCCAAAGTGCGCCTGCTGGGCGTGCCGTGGCAGGTGCTGGAAGCCCACGGGGCGGTCAGCGAGCCGGTCGTGCGGCTGATGGCCGCGGGCGCCAAACGGGCTTTGGCCGCCGAAGTTGCGATTGCGGTCAGCGGCATTGCCGGCCCAGGCGGCGGCAGCGCCGAAAAACCCGTCGGCACCACCTGGATTGCCCTCAGCACGCCGGAAGGCACCTGGGCGCGCCGCTTCGTGTGGCCGCACGACCGCATCGGCAACAAGAAAGCCACTGCCGAGCAAGCTTTGCAGTGGCTGACCGAGGTGTTGAGCGCCGCGCCGGTGAAACCCGCGGCTGCATAGCCCCCTGGCGGGGCAAAGGTGCTAACGCAGATCTTTCATGCGCTGCTTGGCCGAAGGCACGCACCAACGCCCGTTGGCGACCAGCACTCGGCAGAGCCATTCTTCCACGACTTCGCGCTCTTCGCGGTGCACCACGGCCACTTCGTGGGCGCGGTGCAAAATGTAGGGGTAGGGGATTTGCGGCACGCGGCGGCTCTGCCACACCAGCACCGCGTGAAGCGTCGCCAAAGCCTCTGCGTCGTTGGCCACCCAGGCGGGAATTTCTACGCGGGCGATGTTGGCTCGGCGGGGGTCGAGGGAGGTGTTGAGGTAGAAGAAGTGCAAAGCCAAGGCGTCGCGGTAGTCTTTTTGAGATTGCGAAGCCAGGCCGAATACCGCCGACCGTTGGCCTGGTTTCAGCAGGCGGCCGAACAATGTCGTGTCGCTTACCCCTTGCAACTGGGCCTCGCCGCGGCTGATGGCTTGCGCCTCGTGCTTCGAGGGGGCATGGTCGAGCAAGGCCAGTTCCAGCATGTGCACGACCAGGTTCGCGTGGGGCTTGTCCACAAAGCCTGCGGCGATGGCTTTGTAGCGTTGTAGGGTTTCCAGGCTCTGGCGGTAGGCTTCCAAGGCCGTGCGGAAGCTGCTGCCTTCTTCGTCCTTTGCTCCCCACAGTTCCAAGGGACCGTCGGTCAGGGCCAGCACAGGAGCTTCGGCGGGCAGGCCGGCGACGAAGGCTTCCCAGGCTGTTTCATCGCCGGGAGGCTTGCCCGTGTGGAGGGTGGTCACGATGTCGGCCAGCACGGCGCGTTCGCGCAGGTCGCGCTGCAGGCTGACCTGCAGGTGGCCGGCCGCCAACACCTCGGGCGTCCAAAGGGTGCTGGTCACATGGGTGCGCGGGGGAATGCCCGCGGCCATCGCCACCGTGCCCACGTTGACCAGGGCAAAATATACGCTGGCGTGGGGGTTGGGCTCGATTTGCGAACCGTCGGCGGCCAACACCACGGCCTGGGCTACGCGCGCTTCGGCGTCGGCGGGCGGGTCGACCGCCAGCGTCAGCGCTTCCCTCGCCGGTGTGGCCGAGCGCCAGTAGGGAATTTCGTCCATGACCTTGGCGACGCGTTGGGCCAGCGGCTCCAACTGCTCGCTCCAGGCGTGCAGACTTTCCCACGCTTCCTTTTCCCGCACTTCTTGCTTTTTGTAAAAGTCTTTGACCTGGGCTTCCCAGCGGGTCACGGCAGCGTAAACGCTTCGATAATCCAAAGGCATGAGGGGCTCCGTTCAGGGGGCGTTCTGCGCGAAACTCGGGTGAATTATACTTTCTTTACGGCTTGCTGAGGGCATACACGCGCTGAAATTCTTCCATGAAGCGGGCGGCCAGCAGCGGGTCGTGGACGATGAGCAAGTTTTCGTCGTTCCGGCTCTCGGCGCTGTGGGTGAAGTTGTAAGAGCCGAAGATCACGGTTTTGCCATCGACGATGATGACTTTGTGGTGCATGGCGTAGGGGTTGCCGTCGAGGCGGACGTCCAATCCGGCGCGGCGGAGGGTTTCGTAGTCGTTGCCGTGGCTGGTGGCGGCCTGACGCGCGTCGAAAACGCCCTGTACTTTTACCCCCTGGCGGGCTTTGGCAATCAGCAGGCGCGCCAGGTCGTCGTCGGTGAGGTTGAAGGCCATGAAAACGATGCTCTCTTGCGCTTGCGCTACCACGGGCAGGTAATGGTCGCGGGGGTGGTCTTCGGGCGCGAAGTACACTTCCACCAAGGTGCCATCGAGGTTGACTTGGGGGTAAGGGGTGTTGGCGGGGGAGGCCGCGCCGAAACGATGGCCGGTGAACATTTCTTCGAATTCGGCGGTGTAGTCGGCGGCGAGGCGGGATGACCGCAGCCGCACCAGGTCGTTGTCGTTGCGATAGACGCCGTTGAGGGTGTAATTCATCGAGCCCGTCCACACTTCGTAGCGGTCGATCACGATGAATTTGTCGTGCATGAGCGCCTGGCGGTGGTCGCCCACGATGGGAATGCCGGCGCGGCGCAAAGCCTGGAATTCGGCGCGTCCCAGATGGTCGGATTCGGCCACGATGCGCACCTGCACGCCGCGGCGGGCGGCGCGCAAAAGGGCGTCGCGAATGCTCCACAAATCCAGGTCGTAGAGGGCGGCATCGATGCTCAGGCGGGCGTTGTCGATGGCGGCGGCTACGGTTTCGTCCAGGCCGCCGCGCAAGCGGGTAGGCTGGACCGGTTGGGTGAAGAAGGTCTCGATAGGGGGGGCACTGAGCCCCGTGGGCGCGGCGGAAGGGGCGGCGGGCGTTGAGGGGCGGCAGGCGGCGGCCAGCAACCCCAGCAAAAGCCACACGACGAACCAAAGGCGTTTCACAGGTTGCACATCCTCGAAGGTGGAATTCCCCCTATTCTACCGCACCCAGACCCACCGAAGCCGTCCCCAGCCGATGGGCAGCCGCCCACTGCCGAGGCCGCGCGGCAGCGTGTTTTCCCCCGTCACGGGCATGTTTGCCCCCCTCGTCGGCAGGTTCGCTACGGGCTTTCCTGTGGCAACGTCGTATCTGACGTTCTTCGCCCCGCCCGGCGTCGGCCAGCAGGGGTAGGTGAGAGGACCCCACCCCCAGTCGGGGCGGCACCACGAAAGATTCCACGCTGCAGCGCGATAGGTCACGGCATCCACCAGCCGACCGTCGGGGGTGAACAGGCGCACCATGTCGCGGCCGTCGTTCAAACGAATGTGGGTTCGACTGGCGAAGAACACGACCACATGCCCCGGAAGCAAGCCGGTTTCGGGGATTTCGTAGGGCTTCGAGCCGCCAGGCCCATCGTCGAGCAGCCAGTTGTCGAGGTTGACTGCGCCGGGGCCGAGGTTGACCAGCTCGATGAATTCGTCGCCGTTGTCGGCGCGCCCATCGCCGTTCCAGTCGTAGTGGGGGCGCGGCAGGAATTCGCCGATGCGCACCCGTCCTTTGGGCTGCTGAGGGGCGTGGGTGGGCGTGGGGGTTGGGGTGTAGGGCGTCGTGGAAATTGGGGTAGGGGTGGGCGTGGGCGTCGGGACGTCGACGGAATTGGTCCACTTGGCCGTGCCTCGGAGGGGGTTGCCGTGGGCGTCGTGGCCGTGGGTGAGGTAGCCGGTGTTGGTGCCCCAGGCGGCGTCGCTGTCGGGCGCCAAGCCGATGCGCTCCATGGTGGCGTGGGAAGGCGCGTCGCCGGCGGGCCATGCGCCGCCGTTGGCGTTGGCCGTGTCGATCACCGCGCCCGAGGGGTCGGTGAGGGATAGGCTTTCGCCGCCGTTTTCCAAGGCGCCGGTGTAGATCTGGTCGGCGGGGATGTCGCTCACGGTGCTGTCGTCGGTGCGTTCCAGCAGGAAGTAGCCGTGGGCGGGGATGACGCCGTGCAGGGCGATGTGGGGCGTGCCGTCGGCGGCGGTGAGGTGCCAGCCGTCGAGGGTGATGGGGTGGTCGGTGGCGTTGTAGAGTTCGAGCCATTCGTCGTTGGCCGATGCCGCCGTGCCCGCCCAGGCGATTTCGCTGATGAGCACCGCACGCGGCGGGTAGGGCGTGGGCGTCGCGGTGGGGGTAGGTGTGAAGGTTGGCGTGGGGGTGGGCGTAAGCGAAGGCGTGAAGGTTGGTGTGGGCGAAGGCGTGAAGGTTGGTGTGGGCGAGGAAGTAGCGGTGGCAGCGGGAGGCAGGGTAGGTGTCGGGCTGGGGAGGGGCGTGGAGGTGGTAGGGGCGCTCTCGGCCGCCGCTGGAGGGGTGGCGGCTTCCCCCGAGAGCGAGAACGCAAAAGCCCGCGGCGCGCTCACCAGCACCCACATGCTGAGCAACGCCACGGGCAAGGTCATCACCCATTGAGTTTTTTGGCTTCCCCCCATGTCGTGCAGCCTTCCTTTCGTGCTGTGATGTGACTATGCTTCTGCCGGTGCTTCGGGTGCGGCTTCGCTTTCGGCGGCAGATTCCTCGCACGCCAGCACTACGAATTTGATGGCCGTGCGCACCTTCTCGTCGATTTCCACATCGGTGAATTTAGGGACGAAAACGACGTGGTGGCCGTCTTCGGCCAGGTAGCTGCGGGCAAGGATGAGCGCTTTGACCGCCTGGTTCACTGCGCCCGCACCGATGGCCTGGACTTCCGCCCGTTGATGCTCGCGGAACACCCCGGCAATCGCCCCGGCCACGGCCGAAGTTCGCGATGTGCCTGATACTTTGATGACTTCCATGGCAGTCTCTCCTTGAAGTTCCGTGTGCGGCTTCGCGAATGCTGCTTTTATTGTAGAGGATTTCGGGAGAAAATCAAGAGGGAACCGCTTCAAGAAGCCTTCCACGACCATTCGCTGCCCGGCGGGAAAGGGGTTTCGCCGCGGGGGAAGCCAAACCCCGCCGCGCCGGGGTGCCCGCCCCCGCCAAATTTGCGCGCAATGCGCGAGACATCCACCTGGTCGGAGTACAGGGTGACGAAGGTGTAAAGCTGGCCGTTGTGCCAGGCGTCGCTGTAGCAGTAGCCCAGGGTGTAGCCCTGCTGACGGATGTATTCGCCCATTTCCCCCGTGCCGCGGACGTTCACCGCCAAGGTGCGATGGCCTTCGAAAGTGACCTCAAAGCCTTTGTTGTCCACCGTGCGGCGGGTTTCCCGCAGGCGGGCGGTGTGGAGGATTTCGCCGCGGGTGAGCAAGCGCTGGAGGGCGGCGGGGTCGTCGTCGAGCAGGGGTTGCCAGAGCGCGTCGTTGCAGGGCGAGGTGTCTTCTTCGGCGTAGAGGCCGGCGTTGAAAGCGCCGGTGTCGGCTTCGGCCCAGCGCCAGATGTCGCGGTCGCCGATGAGCACGACGGCCCGCGGCACCGGCTGGTGGGGGAAGAAGAAGCGCCAGGTGAGCACGCAGGCGGCTTCCGAAACGTCGCGAATGCCCGGCCAGCCGCGCTCGGCGGCTTCGGCGGCCAGGGCTTCCAGCGAGGTTTTGTGGTGGTCGATCCAGATGAATTCCCGGCCGTTGGCCAGGCGGCGCATGGTCTCGGGCGGCAGGGAAAAGTCGACCACGACCACGCGCTCGGCCTCGGCCACGGCTTCCCACGGCACGGGCTCGCCGTAGTTCATCTCGTGGCAGGTGGTTTCGGGGCCGTAAAAGCGCCGCACGATGGCGGCCGAAGCGCGCCCGTCGGCGTCGTTGTGGTGCAGGCAAAGGGTGCTCATGGTTTCCTCGGGGGCAGGGGTAAGGGGTGCTCAGACGGTGCCGCGCACCCGAAAAGGGCCTTCCTCGCCCTGGGGCGGCTCCCAGGTGACTTCGACGTCGGTCACGTAGGCCATGGCGGGGCCGCGGTGCAGGGCTTCGAGGAAGGCTTCCAGGGTGGTTTTGTGGCCCTCGGCGACGACTTCGACCGCGCCGCCGATGCGGTTGCGCACCCAGCCGCGCACCCCCAGGCGGCGGGCGGTTTGCAGGGCATAGTTGCGGAAGCCCACGCCCTGCACGCGGCCACGGACGAAGGCGTGAAAGCGGGCTTGGGGTTGGGTGGTTTCCGTTGACATGGCAACCTCCGCGGGTCAGGGGTGTGCGCCGTGCTTTCCGGCGGCTATGCCCGATTTTTGCGCCCCACCCACGCGCCGGCCAGCAGGGAAGCCCCGACCACGCCGAGCAGCAGCAGCCACGGCAGCAGACGCCCCAGCGCGTCGCCCAAGGGGCTGCGGGGGGAAATGCTGCGCTGCCAGTCGCGCATCAACAGCGGCAGGGGTTCGCCCAGCACTTGCACGACGCCTTCCTGGCAGCCCACCCCCTGGGCGTAGGTCAGCACCAGGGTGTGCATGGTCGCTCGGCCGTAGCGCTTGAGCAGGTATTGGGTGAACGAGGCCGATTCGGCGTAGGCCAAGAGGGCGCCCGAAGCGTCGTTGGGGAAGTAAGCGCACAGGTCGCTCAGCGGCAGCCAGTCGCCGGTTTTGGCGGCGTGCTCCAGGGCTGCGGCGTAGTCGGGGTTGGGCGAAAGCTCGGTGACCGAGGCCAGCCCTTCGTTCAGCCAGGCTGGCAAATCCCGATAGCCGACGTCGCCCGCCATGTGGTAGAGCAAATAGTGCGCCAGCTCGTGGGGCACCAGCCGACGGATTTCGGCTTCCTGCTGAGGGCCGGGCGGCAATGCGACGTAGAGGGCGCCTAAGCGGGGGGAAGCATGCCCCGCTGCCCAGCTTTCCAGCCCCAAGGCGCTTTGCAAGGCCTGCGGGTCGGCGTAGGCATAGATGGCGACGCTTTCCGGGGTGGGGGCGTTCCAAAGCGCTTGGGCTTGGGCAAGCCCCGCTGCGGCTGCATCGGCAATTTGGCGGGCAAAACCGGCGTCGCCGCGATACCAGAAGACGTGGAAAGGCGGCGCTTCCATCGTCTGCCAGTGGAAGCGCGTGTCGGTGAGCACGAAAGTGAAGGATGGGGAGGTGTAAATCGTGCCGTCGGCGAGGGTCAGGCGAAACCAGTAGTAGAGGGTGATGAACGCCGGAAAGGGCGCTTCCTGCAGGTTGTGGGCAAAAAAGGCCGTGCCGTCTGGCTCGAGGGTCATTTCGCCAAAGAAGGTCTTGGCCTGCTGCCAGGCTGGGCGGTAGAAGATGACCACTTTTGTAACTTTATCGTGGGGCACAAATTGGGCCTGAAAGAGGATTTGCTCGCCGAAAGTGTAATGCACCTCGGGCTGCACTTCCACCGGCGCGGCCGCTGCGGCTGCGGGCGCGGCTTTGCCCACCCCCAGCCAGAGGAACACCAGGCCCGCCAGGCACCACCCCCACCATTTCACGGGCTATGCCTCCTCGTCGTCGCCGAAGAGGTCCAGCAGTTCGTCGAGGTCACCGCTGCGGATCATGTCTTCCAGGTCTTCGGGGTCGAGGTCCATCATCAAGAGGTCGAGCATGCCGTCGGTGAAGGAGAGGTTGCTGAGGGCGTCTTCCAGGGCGGCGATTTCCTCGTCGTCGGCGGCGTTTTCGAGGGCGGCTTCCAGCGCGGCGGCGACGTCTTCGCCTCCGCCGATTTCGGAAAGCGCCCATGCAGCCATCATGCGGACGTCGGCGTCGACGTCTTCCAGCAGCTCGAGCAGGTCGTCGCGCGCCGCTTTGAGGAGCAACTCGCCCGAGGCGCGTGCGGCTTCGGCGCGCAGGCGCGGGCTGGTGTGGTGCAGGTAGGCGAGCACTTTCTCGCTCCACTGCTCTTGCCCGGTGCGCCCGGCGGCGAAGAGCGCGCTGGCCTGCCATGCCTCGTCAGGGTTGGCAAAGGCATCTTCGATCCACGGCGTCATGTCCAAATTGAGGGAGTAGCCCAGCACTTCCAACGCCTGACGGCGCACCAGATCGTCTTCCGATTCGTCTTTCAGAAGCGCCATGAGGGTGGTTTCGATGTCGTGGGTGTAGTTCCAGGGCAGTTCTTCCAGCGAGGCCAAATCCATGAAGCCGCCCAACGCCCCTATGGCGTTGGCGCGCACTTCGTCGTCGGGGTCGTGTTGTGCCATTTCCAGCAGGCGGGGGATGAGGGTGAGGTCGTCTTCCATCCACAGCAGGCGGATGCCGCCGAAGCGCACGGCAGCGTCGGGGTCTTCCAGCGCAATCAGACCCACTTCCTTGAAGGCTGCCGTCAGGTCGGTGTCGGTGATGAGTTCCAAGTCTTCCATCAGGCCGCGGCGGCGTTGCAGCGGCACCCGCGGCCACACTTCCTGCAGGCGCGCTGTGTCTTCCGGCGAAAGGTCGCCCAAGTGGTAAAGGTATTGGGGTGGGAAGGGATGGCTTTCGTCGGTTAGCGCCCGCAGCACTTCTTCGAAATCGGGAATGGGCTTTTCCAAATCCATGGCGTGACCTCTCTTTCAGGGCAGGGTTCTCAGGTGGAACACCCGAAGGGGTTAGGGCAACCATTCGCGCAGGTTGATGAGTAAGAGCAGGCCCAAAAGGACTACGAACCCCACGAAATTGATAGCGTTGACCACCGCCACGGGAATTCGCCGCCGCGACACCAGTTCCACCAACGCGATGACAATGCGCCCGCCATCCAGCGCAGGCAACGGGAGCAGGTTGAACACCCCTAACGAGATGGTCACGATGATGAAAAAGACGAGGGTGTTGACGGGGAAGGCGTCTTTGGGGGCTTCTTGCGCGGCCTGCACGTCGGCAGCCCGGAACTGCCGGTACATTTCGTACATGCCTTTGTAGCCCAACAAGCGGGCGTTGGTCGTATGCCGGGGCTTGAGGAGGGTAATGGGGTAGCGTGCGACCCGCACTACATCATCCACGGTCGCGCGAACGCCCCACCCTATGCTGGCGAGCAGTGATACCCGCTGGAGCGGATGCGTCATCAGGATGCCGATGGCCCCGTCGGGGGGAGGCGGGTTGCGAGGGGTGAGGGTGACCTCGACCTCCTGGCCGTGGCGGTCTACGGTGAGGCGGATGGGTTCGCCCAAATGGGCGTAGATGGCGTCGTGCAGTTGGGCGGGGTCTTCCACCCGTGCGCCATTGACAGCCACGATGATGTCGCCCGGCTGCAGCCCTGCTTCGGCGGCGGGTGAGTTCGGCGCGGTGTCCACAATCGCGACCTTGTCGAGTTGAGGCACGCCCTGATGCGCAAAGATGACGATGTAAAGCACCACTGCGATCAAAATGTTCATCGACGGCCCTGCCACGGCGACCACCAGCTGCCGAGCCGGTGGCGCGGCGGTGAGCGCGTCGACTGGCTGGCTGCCGTCGCGGCCATCGTTGAGCACCTTGGGGCGCACGAAGCCCCCCAGCGGGATGGCGTTGAGGGTGTAGCGCGTGCCTCCCGCGGTAAACAGGGTGGCGATACGCGGCGGAAAGCCAATGCCAAATACCTCGATGGGAATGCCAACCAGCCGCGCCGCGATGAAATGGCCCAGCTCGTGGAGCAAAATCATCAGCGCCAAGGCCGCGATGAAGATCAAAAGGGTCGTCATAAGCTGCGTGCCTCCTTCGTGGAAGTGATTATATCGCACCTTCCAAGGGAAGGCACGGCAGAGGCGTTACAATTAGGGCGTGAGCATTTCTGCCCGTTTTCTCTCATCCCGCCCTCTCTTGTGCGCCCGATTGTCGGCGGCGTCGGCGCTGTGGGTGCGCAAGCTGAACGCGGCTGGCCGCGAAGTGTACCGTTACCCCGCATGGGTGCTGTGGAGCGGTCCATATGCCCTGACCGTTGCCGCGACCTTCCGCATGGGGCCGATGGTTGTCGGCGGGCTGCGGTTGGCCCCTGGCGATTGTTTCGTCGAGACCTATTATGCCAATCGCTGGTACAATATTTTCGCGGTGTATGCTCGCGAAAACGGGCGCTTGCGCGGTTGGTATGTCAACATTGGCGAGCCACTGGAAGTCGGCCCCGCGGGCGTGGCTTACCGCGACCTGGCGCTGGATCTGGTGGTGCTGCCGGATGGGCGGCAGGTGGTGCTGGATGCCGATGAGTTTGCGGCGCTTTCCCTGCCCGCGGCGGAAAGCCGCCGGGCCGAGGCAGCCCTCGCCGCGGTGCAACGACGTTTCCGCCGCTGCTGGCAGTTGGCATAATTGGTGCACGATTGGAACCGCCGAACGGGCCGAGCGCGGCGGCTCGGCCGCTCGACCGATGATAGCACGGTCAGGAATCCTATGCCCTCTCGTTCTCCTTCCTCCCATGCCACCGAGCGCGAAAGCGCATTGAGCCTCTTTCTGCGTGGCCTGTTTTGGTCGGCGCTGATCGCGCTGGTGTTGGTGTCGTGGGGGCCTAACGAAGTGCCGACCTTCTCGCTGCGGGGCCTGTTGCGCAGCGGCGGGGGCGGGGAACACACGGTGGTGCTGCTCCCCACGCCCACCGTGCCCCCTGCGGTGCGCATCGGCATCATCTCCGGCCATTGGAAGAACGATTCCGGCGCGACCTGCCCCGATGGCCTGACCGAAGAAGAGGTCAACCATGCCATTGCTCTGCGGGTCGTGGCTGACTTGCAACGCGCTGGTTACCAGGTCGATTTGCTGGCCGAATTCGACCCCCGCTTGAAACATTACCAGGCCGCGGCGCTGGTTTCCATTCATGCCGATGTTTGCACCCCGCGCCCTGATTGGACGGGGTTCAAGACCGCCCCTGCTACCGGCATCCAAGACCCGGCGCAGCTGCAAAACTCGCAGCACCTCAAGGCTTGCATCGACGCCCGTTATGCCGCCGTGACCCATTTGCCTTATCATCCCACCAGCGTCAGCCGCCACATGACGCAATACCACGCCTTTCAGGAAATCGCCCCTACTACCCCGGCGGTCATCATCGAAACCGGCTTTCTCGGCATGGATCGCGATCTGTTGGTGAACCATCCCGACGAGGTGGCGCGCGGCATCGCCAACGGCATTCTGTGCTACCTGCGGAACGAACCGGTGCAATTGCCCACTCCCACCGAAGCGCCATGAGTTCTCCTTCCCCTCAAGCCCGCCTGTTGCTGCAAAAGGCCGTGCGTGCGATGCGCCGCGGTCAGCAGCGCGAGGCGCGTCGGCTGGCTGCCCAGGCTGCGGCGCTGGCCCCCGAGTGGGAAGACCCGTGGCTGGTGCTGGCGGGGCTGGCGCAGTCGCCGCGGGCGAGCATTGGCTATTTGGAACGGGCGTTGGAAATCAACCCGCGCAGCCGCCGTGCCCGCAAAGGGATGGCGTGGGCGGCGCGGCGGCTGCGGGAACGCCCAGCCCCCGCTGTGACGGCTTCCGCGCCGCCAGCCGAGGCCTACGCCCGAAGGCGGATTGGCTGGCTCCCTCTGGCGACCGTGGCCTTGTTGCTGCTGGCGGCGTGGGTTTTCGCGAGCGGTTTCCCCGGCCGAGCGCTGGCGTTTGCCCGCCCCCAGCCTCGCGCCAACGCCCTGGCCAAGCCCACCATCACCCCCACAGCGACCAATACCCCTACGCCGACGCCTACGCCTACCGCCACCCCCACGCCGACGGCCACGCCGCTGCCTTCGCCTACGCCCCGCCCGACCGCCACCCGACGGCCGCCGCCTCCCCCGCCGCCACCGCCTCCCCCGCCGGTGTTGCTGCCTTCCGGTGCCAGGGGCCTGCCGCCGGGGGTGGGGCCGCACGACAAGTGGATCGACGTCAACCTCTCGCGCCAGCGGCTGTATGCCTACGTCGGCACGCAGCTCATCCGACAATTCGTGGTTTCCACAGGGGTGCCAGCCTACCCCACGGTCACCGGCACTTACCACATCTACGTCAAATACGTCTCCACCCTGATGACCGGGCCGGGCTATTACCTGCCGAATGTGCCCTACACGATGTATTTCTACCGCGGCTATGGCATCCACGGCACCTATTGGCATCACAACTTTGGGGTGCCGATGAGCCACGGCTGCGTGAACATGCGCACGCCCGAAGCCCAATGGCTGTTCAATTGGGCGCCTCTTGGCACCACGGTGCACATCCACTATTGAACCGGCTGCCGCGTTTGCCGGCGCGAACCGGGCCTTGGCCTTCCTCTCGACCCTTCACTGCCCTATGCCATCGAACTTCGACCTTCACCACGCCTTGCCTGAACGCCTGAGCCGCCGCGACTTCCTGAAACTGGCTGGGCTGGGCTTGTTGGGCGCTGCATTGCCTGCCTTGGGGTTGCGGGAAGCCGCCGCGCCCACGGGCTTCCAGGGGCGCGTGGCCTTCGAGCGCACGGCGCTTTATGCGCAGCCCTCTTTCTCGGCCAAGCGGCTTGCCGGGCTGTGGCGCGATGAGGTCTTCCCCATCGACGCGGTGGTGGTGGGCGACGACGAGCCCGACTACAACCGCTTGTGGTATCACGTTCCCCGCCGCGGCTATGTGCATTCCGGGGGGGTGCAGCCGGTGCAAATACGCTTGAACAAGCCGCAGGCCGTGCCCGATGGGGGGGCGCTCGCCGAGGTGACCGTGCCGTACACCGACGGCTACGCCGAACCGGCGCGCATTCGAGCGCCGCGCTATCGGTTGTATTACGCCACGACCCACTGGGTGGTGCGGTTGGTGCAGGGGCAGAACGGCGAGATGTGGTACCAAATCGAAGACGACAAGTGGAAGAACTTCTTCTACTATGCCCCGGCGCGCCACCTGCGGTTGGTGCAGCCCGCCGATGTGGCCCCCCTCAGCCCCGACGTGCCGCTTTCGGAGAAACTGCTGCGGGTCGATCTGACGCATCAGATCGTGACGGCCTACGAGGGCGGGCGGGCGGTGTTCGCAGCCAAGGCTGCCACCGGTATGGGCTATTACAGCACCCCTGTGGGGCGTTTTTCTACCTACCACAAGCGCCCTTACCGCCATATGGCTGCAGGCAACCGCGCCGCACCCGAATTCGACCTCCCCGGTGTGCCGTGGGTGTGTTATATTACCGAGAGCGGCATTTCCTTCCACGGCACGTACTGGCACAACGACTTTGGCAAGCCGCGCTCCCACGGCTGCATCAACTTGAGCCCTACCGCAGCGCTGTGGGTTTACCGTTGGACCACGCCGGTCGTGCCCTTTGGCGCACAATACGCCTACAAAAAACGCTACGGAACGCCTGTGGAGGTTCACCGATGAAACGTCAGCCCTTGTTTGCCGGGTTGGTGGTGGACGAAGAAGACCGCGCGGTGGAAGTCGCCTACGTGGGCGACGAACCGTGCTATGTGGTGGACGATGCGGGTTTTCGGCGGCATATCCCTGCCGAACAGGTTGACCGTCAGGTGCTGGAAGAGATGTTCGCCCTGGTCGAAGGCCATGAAGACCTTCTTTCCGAGCAGGCCGCGCAGTTACTGGGGCAGACCGACCCTTTCAGCAAAGCCGCTTTGGAAATGCAATTCAAGAACCTCGACCAGCACATCGACGACGTGCTTCAGGCGGGCATTCCCGAAGAACACCGTGCCTACATGGGCATGTTGGGGTTCCGTGTCCGCATCGACGTCCACGGCGAGGTCATCGACATCCACTGGCCCGGGGTCGAGCCGCCCGACGAAATATAAGCCCTTGCACCATTCCTCTGGAAGCCACGGAGCCCACTGGCCCATGCGTTTCGACGTTTTCACCCTCTTCCCGGAAGTCTTCACGCCTTACATCGACGCCAGCATCATCGCCCGCGCCCGCACCCGTGGCCTGGTGGAAATCGCCCTGCACAACATCCGCGATTGGACGACCGACAAGCACCACGTGGTAGACGACGAACCTTACGGCGGCGGCGGCGGCATGGTGATGAAGCCCGAACCGATTTTTGCCGCCGTCGAGGGCGTGCTGGGAAGCCCCCCCACTTGCCCGGTCATTCTGCTCACCCCCCAAGGGCGGCCTTTCACCCAGGCTGTGGCGCGGGAACTCGCCCAACAGCCGCGCCTTGCCTTGCTGTGTGGCCGTTACGAAGGGGTGGACGAGCGCGTGCGGCAACACCTGGTGACGGATGAAATTTCCATCGGCGATTACGTGCTCACCGGCGGCGAACTGGCTGCCCTCGTGGTGATGGATGCCGTCACCCGCCTGCTCCCCGGCGTGCTGGGCGACCCCGACGCCCCGGCCAAAGATTCCCACGCCGCGGGCCTGCTGGAACACCCGCACTACACCCGCCCTCCCGTCTTCCGCGGCTGGGAAGTGCCCGAAGTGCTCCGCTCCGGCGACCATGCCCGCATCGCCCGCTGGCGGCGGGAACAATCGCTGCGCCGGACGTGGGAACGCCGCCCCGACTTGCTGGCGCACGCCGACTTGACCGACGAGGAACGCGCCCTCCTCGCCCGCTGGGAAGAGGAACGCCAGCAGGAAGCCCACCCCTGACCCCCGGCCAGTGCAGGCGCTCTCGGCGGGGGCTTTCGCTTTTGGGGCGCCCCCCGTGCCGTGCCGACGGCAAACGTGGAAGCAAAGCGCGGCGCGCAATCAACGAGGAGCCCTTCCCATGTCCACCTCAGATGCTCTGCCGCTGCCAGCCAGTCTGAAAGACGTGCTCGCTGCGGCGTTGGAAGCCGTTGACCCCTACCTGGCGGTGAAGCGGGCGCTGGAAACGCCCGACGGCCCCACGGCGGCGTTGCTCGCCGCGCCGCGCGTGGTGGTCATCGCCTTGGGAAAAGCCGCCTTCCCGATGGCGCGCGCGGCCCGCGAAGTGCTGGGCGAGCGCATTGCCCGCGGGCTGGTGGTGACCAAGGCCGGTTACGCCCCTGGCGAGCTGCCCGGCTTTCGCGTTCACATTGGGGGGCATCCTGTGCCGAACGAAGGCAGCGTGCGTGCGGCGGCGGCTATGCTGGCCGCCCTGCGCGGCCTGAGCCCCGACGATGCCGTGCTGCTGTTGATTTCCGGCGGGGGGTCTGCCCTGGCCACCGCGCCCCGCCTGCCGCTCACCCTTGCCGACATGCAGCGCACGACCGAGTTGCTGCTGGCTTCCGGCGCGACGATTCAGGAAATCAACGCTGTTCGCAAGCATCTCGACGCGGTCAAGGGCGGCGGGCTGGCGCGGGCTGCTGCGCCGGCGCAGGTGGTCGCATTGGTGCTCTCCGATGTGCTCGGCGACCCGCTGGACGCCATTGCCTCTGGCCCTGCTGTGCCCGACCCTACCACCTTTGCCGACGCCTGGGAGGTGTTGGCGCGCCACGGCCTGACGGCCCAAGTGCCCGCGGCCGTGCGGGCATGGCTGCAACGGGGGCTGCGGGGCGAAGTCCCCGAAACGCCCAAGCCCGGTGACGCGGTGTTCGCACGGGTGCACCACCGCATTGTGGGGAACCTCGCCCTGGCGGTGGAAGCCGCGGCGGCAGAAGCGCGGCGGCAGGGCTTCCACACGGCCATTGCCACCACCGCGCTGCAAGGCGAAGCCCGCGAAGTGGGGCGCGCCCTGGCCGCCGTATTGCAGGAAATGGCCCGCCGCGACCGCCCGCTGCCCCGCCCCGCTTGCCTGCTGTTGGGCGGCGAAACCACGGTCACCCTGGGGGAGACGCACGGCCTCGGCGGGCGCAACCAGGAACTCGCTTTGGCCGCCGTCGAGGCCCTCGACGGCCTGCCGGGGGTTTGGCTGATCTCTTTCGCCACCGATGGCACCGATGGCCCCACCGACGCCGCCGGGGCTGCTGCTACGGGGGAAACCCTCGCTCGCGCCCGCACCCTCGGCCTCGACCCCGCCGACTTCCTGCGCCGCCACGATGCCTACGCCTTTTGGGAAACCGTCGGCGGCCTGCTGCGCCCGGGCCCAACGCAGACGAACGTCAACGATTTGATCTTGTTGGTCACGATGCCCTCGGCCTCGTCCATCGAGGGCCGGTAACAGGCAAGACCCCTCGTCGAGAGAGAAATGAGGTTAAGGGTATAATTCCCCCCATGCGAAAACGAGAGCGGTGGTGGCTTTTCTTGACCATAGGGTTGGGGCTGGCGCTCGCGGCTTGCAGCCCGGCCGTGGCGGGCGCTCAGCCGTGGAACATCGCGCCTTCTGCCACGCCGGTGCCGTTGTACATTCCCACCGTAACCCCCAGAGCGACGGCCACACCCCCGCCAACCGCGCTGCTGCCTTCCCCCACGCCTTCGCCTACCCCCGACCTGGCCCATCAGCCCCCTTATATCTACTACACCCAAGCCGGCGACACCCTCCCCGCGCTGGCCGTGCGTTTCGGCGTCGCGACGGAGGAAATTCGCGCCAACACCTCTTTGCCTTCCACCGGCTTGCTTTCCCCCAACACCATGCTGCTCATCCCGCGGCGGCTGGCCCATACCACGGCCAACACCCACTTGCTGCCCGATAGCGAGGTGGTCTATTCGCCTTCCGCCATCGATTTCGACGTCCGCGCTTATGTGGAACAGGCCGGTGGCTACCTCAGCACCTATCGGGAATACCTGCAGAGCAGCGGCATGACCGCGGGGGCCGACATCCTCGCCGAAGTCTCTCTCAACAACTCCATCAACCCGCGCTTGCTGCTGGCGTTGTTGGAATATGAGGGGCACTGGGTCTACGAATACCCTACCAACCCCTTCCAGGAAGACCACCCCCTGGGGTATACGAAGACCGACAGCCATGCCCCCCTTTACCATCAACTGGCTTGGGCTGTCAATCAGCTTTCCATTGGCTACTACGGCTGGCGGGAGGGCCTGCTCACCACCATCCGCTTTCGCGATGGCACCACTGCCCGCCTGGCCCCTGACTTGAACGCGGGCACGGTGGCCCTGGCCTACTTCTTTGCCCAGGTCAGCGCCAACCGCGCCGAGTGGGAGCGCGCGCTGGACGAAAAAAGCGGCTTCCCGGCGTTTTATGCCAAGATGTTCGGCGACCCGTGGGCGCGCGCATACACCGTCGAGCCCCTTTACCCCCCCGACCTGACCCAACCGCCGCTTATCTTGCCTTTCCAAAAAGGCAGCGTGTGGTACTTCACTGGCGGCCCTCACGGGGCTTGGGAGCACGACGGGGCGCGCGCCGCCCTCGATTTTGCCCCCGGCTCTACCCACGGGGGCTGCGAGGTTTCCCGAAAATGGGTGGTCGCTGTGGCCTCGGGCGTCGTCGTGCGTTCCGGCCACGGCGTGGTCATGCTCGACTTGGACGGCGATGGCAAAGAGCAAACCGGGTGGGATATTCTCTACCTGCACATCGCCGACGAAGGCCGGGTGGCCGCGGGAACGCACCTTCACGTCGGCGACCGCATCGGCCATCCCTCTTGCGAAGGCGGGCATGCCACCGGCACGCACGTCCACATCGCCCGCAAATACAACGGCGAGTGGATTGCCGCCGACGGCCCTGTGCCTTTCGTGATGGATGGTTGGGTGCCTCACGCAGGCCCCCAACCTTACGAAGGCACTTTGACCAAAGACGGCAAGACCATCAGAGCCTGCCCCTGCGGCAGCCCCAAACAGCAAATTTTCCGTCCCAGTGATGACCAAGCCCCGTAACCTGACCGCGACCTTCCTGCTGGGGATGGTGGTGCTCCTGGCAGCGTGTCGTCCTGCGGCTGCGGGGAACCGCGCCCCGCTCGCGGCTTCCCCTGCTGCGGCCACTCCCACGCCCACTTTGGAAGGCACGCCGCTGCCCACCCGCCCCGAATACGCCCCCGGCACCCTGGTGGATTACACCGCCCAGGATGGCGACACCCTCCCCGCGATTGCCGCGCATTTCAACACCACGGTGCAGCAAATTTTGGATGCCAACCCCAGCATACCGCGCGACGTCACCACTTTGCCGCCGGGCTTCCCCATGAAAGTGCCCATTTACTACGCGCCTTTCTGGGGCACGCCGTTCAAAATTCTGCCCGACGCGCTCTTCGTCGATGGCCCGGCTGCGCGCGGCTTCGACACGCGGGCCTTCCTGGCGCGTTACCCCAACGGCTGGCTGGCTCACTACCAGGAATACGCTGCCGATGCCACCCGCGACGGCGCCAACATCGTGGACTACATCAGCCGAATGTACAGCATCGACCCGCGGTTGCTGTTGGCTTTGTTGGAATATCAGGCCGGCGCGCTCACCAAGCCTTCCCTGCCAGCCGAGCAGATGCGCTACCCTCTGGGCTATGAAGACCCCGAACACCACGGGTTGTTCCTGCAGCTCAATTATGCTGCCAACTTGCTCAACAACGGCTACTATGGCTGGAAGCTGGGCGCTTTGCCGCTGTTCGTGCTGCACGATGGCACCGAGGTGCGCCCCGACCCGTGGCAAAACGCTGCTACGGTGGCGCTGCAAAACTATTTTGCCCAGATGCTGCCGGCGAACATGTATCACGAGGCCGTTTCGCCGCGGGGGTTCTTCCGGCTTTATGCTTTCCTTTTCGGTGACCCGTGGAAGCACCCCCCGCCGCCGCATATTCCCGCCAATCTGCATCAGCCGCCGATGAAGTTGCCTTTCCCGAAAGGGGAGATCTGGGTTTTCACAGGCGCGCCGCATACCGGTTGGGGACTGGGGCAGCCCTTTGCCGCCTTGGATTTTGCCCCCCTGGGGGTTTCCGGTTGCCAGCCAACCGACAAATGGGCTGTGGCAGTGGCCGACGGCGTCGTGGCTCGCTCGACGTATGCCGAGGTCATGCTCGATTTGGATGGCGACGGCGACGAGCGCACCGGCTGGGATGTCTTCTATTTCCACTTGGCTGACAACGGGCGGGTGCCGCAAGGCGTCCGGCTCAAAACCGGTGACCCCATTGGGCACCCTTCTTGCGAAGGCGGCCGCACGACGGGCACGCACGTGCACATTGCCCGCAAATACAACGGGGAATGGATGATTGCCTACGGCGTCATTCCTTTCAATTTGGAGGGGTGGGTGCCCGAAACCACCGGTATTGCCTACAAGGGCGACTTGCGGCGCGGCGAGGGGCTGGTCATTGCGAGCGACCAGGGCATCCCGGCGGCCGAGATCAAATCGCAGCGCTAAGCGGGGAAACATGAAAGTTCGCGAAGAATTTGCTCGCGGCTTCGTGAGGGGCGTTATAATCGCGGGTGTTGCTCATCTTCTGCTGACAGGCTCGCCATGAAACCAAACCGCATCTTTCGCAAACACGTCGCCCTGCCCCAGGAACACGGCGCATGGGCTTTCTTGCTGAGCCCCCTGGCTGTGGGGCTGGCTGCTGGCAACCGGTGGGATGCAGCCACTGCGTGGTTGGTGGTAGGCGCTTTGGCCGCTTTTTTCGCCCGCCAGCCGGTCACCATTGCCGTAAAGGTGTATGCGGGGCGCCGCAGCCGCAGGGATCTGCCGGCGGCGCTGTTTTGGAGCGGCGTTTACGGCGCAGTGGGCGTGATCGCGGCCATTGCCCTGGCACGCGCGGGGGCGGTGTATTTGCTTTGGTTGGCCGTGCCGGGCCTTCTTGTCTTCCTATGGCACCTTCGTCTGGTGGCGCATCGCGCCGAGCGCCGCCGCATGGATGTGGAAGTCGTCGCCAGCGGCTCCTTGGCCCTCAGCGCCCCCGCCGCCCTCTGGCTGGCGCAGGGGCGCGTCACGTGGATGGGGTGGCTGCTGTGGCTGCTGCTGTGGTTTCAGGCCGCTGCTTCCATCGTGTATGCCTACCTGCGGTTGGAACAACGCGGCTGGGCTTCGCCTCCTCCGCTGCGCGAACGTGCCCGCAAGGGCTGGCGCGCCCTTTGTTACACGACTTTCAACCTCGTTGCCGTGATAGCGTTAGGCCTGAGCGGCGTGGTTTCCCCCTGGCTGTGGCTGGCTTATGCCGTCCAGTGGAGTGAGACAGTGTGGGGCGTGTTCCACCCGGCGGTCAAGGTCAAGCCCACGGTCATCGGCATCCGGCAATTTTTGGTGACTACCCTGTTCACCATCGTGTTCATCCTGGCGTGGTAGTTCCTGTCTCCTTCTCGCCCGCTTGCCCAACCGGCCCTCTCGGCCGGTTTTTTCGTTCACACGGTTTCTGTGATTTTACGCAGGCCGCGGGGGCGTTCCGTATCGTAACCCTTGGCCAACGTGAGATGATACACAAACAGCTGAGCTCCGACAATCGCTACCAGGGGCGTGAGCCACTCTGGCACCTCGGGCGGCAGAGGCAAGGGGACCTCGGCCCAGGAAAGCACCTCGGCATCGTCGGAAATCACCACAAGTTCGGCTTGGAGCTGTTCGCGCAGGCGGCGCAAAAGGCCGCGCATTGAATCCAATACTGCCCCCGAAGGCGCCACGGCCAACACGGGGTAGCCTTGCCCAACCACCGCCACCGGCCCATGTTGGAAATCGGCGGAGGAGTACGGCTCGGCTGCGACGTACGTCAATTCCTTGAGCTTCAAAGCCCACTCGAAAGCCGTAGCGTAGTTGTACCCTCGCCCCAAGACGACGCATTGAGCCATGTAGCGGTAACGCTGAACGGCCTGTGCAATGGTGCTTTCCAGAGCCAGCATTGCTTCCATCCAGGCGGGCACTTGTGCCAGTGCGGCTTCCATCGCGGCGTCGCCCGCCCAGACCGCTGAGAGCAAGGCGAGCGTAGCCAGTTCGGCGGTGTAGGTTTTGGTGGCAGCCACGCTGCGTTCGGGGCCTGCCTCGATCGGTAGTACCCACGCCGCTGCCCGTGCTAACGGGGAAGCCGGTGAATTGGTGATCGCCAGGGTGAGGTTGCCCTGGGCGCGGGCTTCTTCCACCACCCGCACGATGTCGGGCGAACGCCCCGATTGGGAAATGCCCACCACCATCGCCTCCTGCAGACGAGGGGGCTGGCGATACAAGGTGAACAGGGAAGGCGTTGCCAAGGCCAACGGCATTTTGTTGACCGCGCCCCAAAGATAGTTGGCGTACCGACCTGCGTTGTCGGAAGTGCCGCGGGCGGCCAGAAAGACGAATTTGGGGTTAGCCCGGCGAATGGCCTCTGCTACTTCGGCGGCCCGAGCACGCCCTTGCTCCAGCAATCGGCGCACCACGGCCGGCTGTTCGTAAATTTCCGCACGTAAACTCATGAGCTCTCCTCGCAAATCGTGCCCCAGCGAACGCGTTCCAGGAATACCCCTCGGAAGGCGCGTTGTCCTTCTCTTGAGAGGATGAGGAAGAAGATCCAGTGGCGCCGACGTTAGGCTCGAGGCCGCAATCGTTGAATGCGGTCGGCGACCTCGTGTTGAAAGCGTGCAATGAATTCCTCGACGTAAGCCAACGGGTCCAGGTCGTCGTGCTGAATGAGGGGGGTGAGGTCCATTGCAAAGGCAAGAGCCTCGCTTTGGTCTACCTGGTGGGAAGCGAAAAAGGTCGCGTTCACCCGTCGCCGACCCAGAGCGGCCAAGTCGTAGCGCTTGCCGCCGCTAATCTGTGAATCGAATACCCCTAACAACGCGGCCTGCAGGTTTTCTTGCCGAGAGAGGTCGAACACCACTTTGTCGGCGTCGCAGAGCCAGTCCAAATCGCGCCACACTTCACAGCCATAGAGGCGTGCGGGGCGCTGCTCGGGTGGGAGCTGCCGGATGGCCTGAATGACCCGCAAGGCGACCGCTACATGGGTGTCGTGCTTGTCGGCCAGGTTGTGAGTGTAAACTTCCCGCGGCCGGGTAGCTTGCAGCACTGCATAGATATCTTCCGTAGGAGCGGCGTTGTTGCCCTCTTTTACCACCCTGCTGGGGTAATCCAAAAACACTTGCGCACCATATTCGCCCACGAAGGCGGCCTTGCGCTGCTCGTGAAAGCGCACTGCCCGCATTTCTTCGTCGGTGTAATTGGCGTAGATGCCCGCGCGCGGGGAGCCGCGGCCGTCGGTGACCACCACGCCGGTGAACCAACGCTCGGGTTGCCGGAAGCACGCCAACACCGCGTGAGCGGCCATAATTTCGATGTCGTCTTGGTGGGCCGAGAAACACAAATGGGTCGTCCGAGCCATAGCCTCGGCTTCGGGCTTGCCATCGGGGATGTAAATCTCGGCGCCTGGTTGATGAAAACGCATACGATTTCTCCTTTACGGCGTAAAATCTACGCTAACGAGGGCAGGCTGGCAGCCGCCACGGCCTGCCCTACTCGGCGGCTTTTCTCGTCGGGGAGATGCAACTGCACCATTTCCGCCAGCGGCGGGAATTCCCGCTGCAGCACCTTCCGCGCATTTTCCAACAGCAGGTTCCCCCCGCGCCCAGAAGTGCAGCGCCCTAAAACAAGGACGTGCCGCAAATCGTAGAAACTTGCGTAATGGGCAATGGTGTAGCCCAGGTATACCCCCATCGTTTCCCAAATTTGCACCGCCCCCGCATGGTCGGCTTCCAGTTTGGCTTGCACGCTTTTGAGCTTTTCGGCATTGGGCACGTCGGCAGGGACTTCGATGCCTGCTTGTGACGCAAGGCGGAAGACAGCCTGCTGGGAAAGATACGTCGCTCCACACCCGCGCCCTCCTGACCATTCTTCGAGGGGGGCGTGGGGGCTGTAGTCCACTGGCGCAAACGAGAGTTCGTTGAGCCAGCCGGTAATCTTTCCTTGAGCGTCCACGAAGCCGACGGCCTCGCTCGAACCCATCGCGATGCCGAGAATCCCCGGCGCGCGCAAATTCAGGGCGCCAGCCAGTGCCGTGATGTCGCCATCGTTGATGACCACCAACGGCACCCCTCCCATCGCTCGTTGCAAACGGTGGAAGAGGCTTTTGACCTCGCCAAAGTGCTCTGGCGGAACGGCCCGAAAGAGCGAAGCCACCCGAGGTTGGTTGTTGATGTAAATTCCGGCGGCACTCCCTCCAATGGCGTCAACCCTTGGCATGTGAGCCGCAGCCGCCTGAAGCGCGGCCAAGATCTCGCGATAATGATAGTGCGGGTCGGCGTGTTTGCGGGGTTCCCACACGACCTCTTCGCTGTACACCACTTCGCCATTGATCACTGCAGCGACTTTGCGGTCCGAAGCGCCCAAATCGAAGCCGATGCGACAGCCGTCCAGGTGTCCTCCGACATTCCGTCCTTGTTCGTTAGGGGGCGGAACTTCGTCGGGGCGGCACACCTGGACTTCAAACGGCCGTTCGTACACATGGGTGGCCAGGAAGGCACGCTCAAAGGCGCGAGCGCCATCCGCAGCGTACATTCGCCGAATGGCCTCGCCGATCCGTGGCGGCCCGCCGACGTAAAGCCGAAAGCCGCCGCGCTGCCACAGCAAAAACTTGACCACCCGCTCCACCGCGAAGAGGTTTTCCGGCGCTCGACGGTGCCCCTTTGGGAAAATGCGCATCTCGTATCGAGAAAATCGGCCGCCTTCCCCTTCCAACCCCAACGTCACACGCTCTCCCCTGGTTTCTGCCTCGGCCTGGAAGTCGCGGTGAAACAGGGCTGGCGGGCGGAAATAGGGGTCCAGCGGTGGAACGACGGCTGGGGGGGGCAAAAGATTTGCCACGGTCATCGTTCTTGCTCCTGTTACAACGCTGGCTGTAGGTAAAGGGGGTGGTAGTTTTCCAGTAGCATGTAGGCCGAGGCTCCCAACATACACGCTTGGTTGAAGGGCAAACGCCCAGCGTGCAAATGGACGTGCTGTGCCACCGAAGCCAACATAGCCTTACGAGCCGCCGATTGTACGTAATCCAGCCATGCTTGGCCAAATCGTGGGGCATCACCGGTCAGGATGATGGTGCGGACGTTGAGCATCGCCGTGAGGTGCGCCAACACACGCCCCAAATGCTCGCCCGCGAACCCCAGCGTCTCCACAGCCAGAGGGTCGCCTACTTCGAAGGCTGCGCCCAAGGCTTCGGGGGTCAAATTGGGGGAAGATTTCAACGCCAACGAATTGGGAAAACGCTCAGCCAATGCCTGGGCGCGTTTCAAGATTGCTGGTGTGCTTGCCACTGTTTCCAAGCAGCCGCGCCGCCCGCAACGGCACTGGGCGCCTTGGGGGTCGACTACCACATGGCCGATTTCGCCGGCAGCGTTGTCGTCACCCTGAAAGAGGGAGCCTTGAACCAGCAAGCCAGCCCCGATGCCGTGGCGAATGGTTACGACCAGCAAATTTGCGGCTTGCCAGCCGCCATAGCGGAATTCCCCGATGGCCGCGGCTTGGCTATCGTTCAACAAGGTCACCGGCAAGCCGTATTTCTCGGCAAGGTTGCGCGCCAGGGGAAAATCCCGCCAGCCCAAATTGACGGCCTGAATGATGCGCCCTTCGCGGGTATTTACCAAACCGGGCGTGGCGATGCCAATGCCCACCACAGGCTGCCACTCTCGCCGTAGCAGGTTATTCAACATTTCGCTGACCAGTTGCTGGGCTTCTGGCCCTTGCTGCCCATTTACGGGCGTCTCCAACACGGTTTTGATTTTCCCTGCCAGATTGAGCACGGCGCCGCTAAAACGGTCACGGCCCAAGTTGAGGCCAATGAGGTAACGCGAATCCTTGGCCGCTTGGAGCAAAATGGGCGCCTTTCCCCCCGATGAGGCCCCAAAGCCCACTTCTTCCACCAAGCCCTCCGCGAGCAAGGCGGCGACTTGGGTCGAAACCGTGGTGCGGGTAAGGCGCGTGCGGCGGGCAATTTCCGCGCGGCTGATAGGCTCGTGGTCGAAAATCGTCCGCAGGATGAGGTCGCGGTTATGGAGTTTGGTCTGGTGGTGGGTAGCTTTTGCGAGTGACACGATGGCTTCCGCCTTTTGTTTGTCAAGTTGACTTACAAAGAGTGTACCCTAAAAATCGCGGGCTGGCAAGCAAGAGCGAGAGGAAGCGCGGATATGCCATCTAATCTGCGTTGCCTGCCCCTCGGCCACGCCCGCTCGCCCCCTCGAGGGGCGCGAGCGCCAGCCGCAGGGCATCTGGCTGCAGGGCATTTCCCAAAGTTAGCAACCGCCTGTGTGTTCTCCTGGGTTCCGTCTTCGCGCTGTTTCTCCGCTGCTGCAGATTTTGTCACCGGTACAGTCATTAATGCTGTATAATAGAAATGTCTTAATCGCATCATGCAGCATGTACTACCAACCTGGAGGAGTCAGATGGATTTCGGAAAGGCCTTTTCATTCGTTTTTGAAGACAAAGATTGGCTGAAGAAAATTGCCATTGGCGGCATCATTATGCTCATCCCCATTGTCAACTTCGCCGTGTTGGGGTGGTTGCTGGAAATTGGGCGCCGCGTGGCCGGGGGAGAGGCCGAAGTGTTGCCCGGTTGGGATGATTTCGGCACTTACTTCGTCCGCGGCCTGAAAGGCGTGGTGGTGGCGCTGGTCTACGCTCTGCCGCTCATCGTCTTGGAAGCCTGTTCCGCGACGCTCTCGATGATGGGCCAAAACAGCGACAGCGTGAGCACCGCCGCAACCCTTGTCAACTTGCTTCTCAGCTGCGTGGTCTTCATTTATAGCATCTTCATGGGCTTTGTGATGCCTGCAGCTCTGATGCGCTTCACCATGGCCGCCGACAGCATTGGCGCAGGGCTGGCCTTTGGCAAAGTCATCGGCATGGTGAAAGACAACCTGGGCGCTTATCTCGTCGTCTTCTTGGGCGCCTTGGTGGCAGGCGTGGTTGCCCCGCTGGGCCTGATTGCGTGCGTTGTGGGCATCATCATCACTTACCCCTATGCCGCCGCAGTGCAGGGCCACCTCTACGGTCAGGCTTATGCGGAAGCCACCGGCGGCATTATGGCTGCCGACAGCCCCCCGCCAGCCGCGCCCAGCGCGCCGGCCGACTGGACCGCCTAAACGCCACCCCAGCTACACCGAACCAAACGCCCGTCATACGACGGGCGTTTTCGTTTTCCAATCCGGCTTTGGGCAAACATGATGGCGCGCTGCCCCAGGGCAAGCGCCCCATGGGCACAGCATCAGGGCAGCAGATAACGGCTCACAATGAGGGGCGTTAGGTGAGTCTCCAACACCGCTGCCAAGGCCATGAGCGGCACTACCACGCCCAGGAACACCCGCCACCAGCGTGCCCAGGCGCGCAGCCAGAAGGCCCCCAAACTCTCCCCCGCTGCGGGGGAAGCCAACGAGGCCCCTAAGCGCAACGTCGCCGCCACGAACAGCGCCGTGGCCGGAATCTCGACCACGCCGTGAGGCAACACCATTACGGCGAAAGCCTTCCACGGGGAAAACAGCCCCGCGCGGGCAAACACTGTTAGCGCCCCGCCGATCAACCCGTAAGGGAGCAGAGGGATCAAAATGCCCAACACCCCAAAAGTGAACGCTGCGCCCAGAGCAGCCAGCAGCATCGCACGGATGTTGTGCCACCATACGAGCCAAGTCCCCTGCCACCCCAGCAGGGTCAGCCCGTTCAGGGCGCCCGACCGCAGCGTCGCTTGGAACTCCATCGGCGAAGGAGGGGAAAGCGCCTGTGTAGGGACATCCTTCGCCAACCATACGCCCAGCGCCGCCGCAGCGCCCATCAGCGCAAACGCGATCACCATAGGCCATCCTAAGGTTTTGACATCCTCCCACACCTCGCGATACCATGCCCGCACGCTCGTGGCTTCTCCCCGAAACGCCTTCCAGAACACTCCCCAGATCCAATGGACGTCGAGAACGTCGACCTCCCGCCCCAGCAGGTTTTCGCGGTTGAAATGCGCCAGCCCCATGCGGGAAGTCAACACGGCCACCACCAGCACAGCCGCCGCGGTCGCCCACAGCACCCCGTAATGTTGGTAGAACATCATCACGCTTTCCCCCTGCAAGAGCAGCGCCACCGGCACGATGACCAGCGAAGCCAGCAAATTTGCCGCCCGCACCGACGTCGCCTGGGTGGAAATCACCACCGCCGCGGAAACCATCATCACCGCCTGCACCGTGGTGAGCAGCAACACCATTCCCAACAAAATGGTGGAAGGCCACCATCCGGTGACCAAATGCAGCCCGATCACATACACCCCCACGCCAACGTAGCTCACGGTGAGCGGCAAAAACAGCACTGCCAGCAATTTGCCCACATACAGCTGGGCGTTGGTCAACGGGGCTGCCAGCAGGGGTTCCATCGTGCGGCGCTCACGCTCCCCCACGAAGCTTTCCAAAGCCACCACCAGCGAAATCGAAGCCGGGAAGAACCCCACCACCATCATCAAGAAAGGGAACAACCGCTCGGCGACGATGTTGGCCCCATACTGCGCCACGAAGTTGACCATCGCCTTGGCGGTCGCATTCATCAACAGGGGGAAGAAAAGCGTCAGCCCGACAATCGGCAGCACGATCCGCCAGTCTCTCAGTTGATCGCGCACCTCGCGGCGGGCAATCAACAGCGTGCCGCGCCACCAACGTTTCCACTCAGCCTTGTTCATGCGCCATCACCTTGAGGTAAACCTGCTCCAAAGTGCGGGGTATTTCTGTTACCTGAAGCACGCCATACCCCGCCTTCACCAGCGCCGCCACCACGGCCGCGTTGTTGCGTTCCCATTGGGGTGAGCGGATTTCCAGAGTGCGCCCCTCAGCCCGCACCACTTCTACCGCGGGTGGGAAGGCGGGCAGAGGGTGTTCCACAGGGCGAGAAAGCATGATAGCGAACACCGGCGGCCCCAGCCAATGGTCTTTGAGCGCCTGCGGTGTGCCCGCGGCTACCACCTGCCCGGCTTGCATAATGGCAATGCGGTCGGCCAGCGCCTCGGCCTCGTAAAGGTTGTGGGTGCAAAGCAAAATTGCCCGCTCCCGCGAGCGCAAGCCGCGAATGGCTTCCCGCACCAGCCGAGCGCTTTCGGGGTCCATCGCCGAGGTGGGTTCGTCGAGTAACAGCACGGGCGGCTCGTGCAGCAAGGCACGCGCCAGCGCCAGTTTCTGCCGCATTCCCTTGGAATACGTGCCG
The DNA here is from genome assembly GCA_964450875.1 of uncultured Anaerolineaceae bacterium. Taxonomy (GTDB): domain Bacteria; phylum Chloroflexota; class Anaerolineae; order Anaerolineales; family DRMV01; genus DRMV01. Next base: position 34,090 of record CAYVHG010000150.1, read on the forward strand.
ATGCGCCAATTGCGGAATTCCCATAGGCCAAAATAGCTCATCCAGTGGACGATCTGGCGCGCCAGCAGGTTGCCTTCCAAGCCATAGACTTTGCCGAAGGTTTCCAGATACTCATACGCCGGCATGCGGGTGTACAACCCGTGCTGCTCGGTCAACACTCCCACATGGCGGCGCACTTCCAAGCCCTGGGTTGCTACATCGAAGCCTGCCACCCTCGCCCGCCCGTGCGTGGGCCGCAGCAGGGAAGCCAACATGCGTATCGTCGTGGTTTTCCCTACGCCGTTGGGGCCGAGCACAGCCACCACTTCCCCCCGTGCCACGCGCACGTAGAAACTGCGCACTGCCCAAAAATCGCCGAATCGCTTGCCCAAATAGTCTGCGACAATCATGGCTCGACCTACTTGTGCCGACGGCGGCGCTTGCCGGGCGTTCCTGCTGGTGGCGGGGTGGCTGCCCCTGAGCGATGCCGCCAGGCCAACGCAGCAGCCGCGCTCAGCGCCACCACTGCCATCAGCATCTGGTTGATATCCAGCCCCCCTACTTCAGCCGGGTCCAGCCGCAGGAATTCCAAGAAAAAGCGTCCTACGGGGTAAATGATGAGATACATCAGGAAGATGTCGCCCGTCCGCAGCCGGTCGCTCCACTTGCGGGCGGCATAAAGCAACACGCCCATGTTGAGCAGGTTCCACAGGAACTCGTAAAAGAAAAGCGGGTGGTAATAAGCCTGGTCGGCGAACTGGGGTAGGCGGTGGGCGGGGTCGATGTAAATCGCCCAGGGCAAATGGGTCGGCGCGCCGTAGAGTTCCTGGTTGACGTAGTTTCCCCAGCGGCCAATTGCTTGCCCCAAAGCAATGCCGGGGGCGGTAATATCCAGCCAAAGGGCGAAATTCAACTTGCGGCGGCGGGCGAACAGCCAAAACGCCAACAGCCCGCCCATCACCGCCCCTGGAATGCCCAACCCCCCGCGCCACACCGCGAGCATCGCCAGCGGATGGGTGAGGTAATAATGGGTGGTAATGCCCATCTCGACCATCGATTCCGGCGGGGTGAAGACATGCCACAGCCGCGCCCCGATGACGCCCCCAATGAGCACCCAAGTCAGCGCGTCCCAGACGATTTCGGGGTCCTGGCCGCGGCGTTTGGCTTCCACCGTCGCCAGCCACGCACCGGCCAGCGCGCCGAGCATCAGCAACAGGCCATACACATGAATTGGAAGAGGGCCGATATGAAAGACCATGACACTATGCCTCGTCTTGAGTTTGTGAAGCCATTGCCAAGCGGTGTGCGAAGAAAATCCGCTGGAAGGCGGTCAGGTTAGCGCCGACGGCAATCAGCCCCACGCCAACCAACGGCAGGTTGAGCACCAGGGCGGGAGCCAACACCAGATAGCGCTCGAAGCGGGTCAACACGCCGACCTTGACTTCCCAGCCCAAGGCTTCGGCGCGGGCGCGGGTATAGGAAACCAACACTGCGCCGGCCGCGGCGGCATACGCCAGCGACATCCCCAGCAAATTGCCGCGCGCCGCGTAGAAATAAGCCAACCCGCCAAACAGCAACAGTTCGGAATACCGGTCGCCCACCGAATCGAGAAAAGCCCCCCATGCCGTGCCGCCGCCGCGCAGGCGTGCCATCGTGCCATCGAGGGCGTCGAACGCGCCCATCGCAAGCACTATCAGCCCCCCTACCACAATGCGGCCCTGCGCCAGGAACACAGCCGCCACAGCGTTGCCCACCACGCCGGTCACGGTCATCGCATTGGGGTGCACGCCCAGGCGATTGAAGAAACCGCCTGCGGCATCCAGCACCCCTTTGAAACGCACGCGCATCCGGTCGGTGAAAGTTTGAGGTTGCGGTAACGGTTGGGGCACAGACACGAAACACCTCCCCGGCGGCCGACGCCGCCCGGTGCAAGATAGTCGTATGCTACCCTTTCCCCCCGCTGCTGTCAAGGCGGGAATTCGGGTGAGCGTGCGTGTGCTGAGGGGCAAAACAACCGCTGGCAATGGCGCTGTGGGCAGGCGCAGCCCCCGCCGCGGGTCTTCCGTGCCGTTTCTACACGACACGGGCTTTGGAGCCTTTTGGGGATGCGCACCGCCGCAGAAAAGAACCACTTGCGGTATGATTAGGAAAGCCCATTTCCCGCGGAGGTAACCCCCGATGCACATTGTGGTAACCAACGACGACGGCGTATTCGAACCCGGCTTGCTGGCGCTGGCCCAGGCGCTGCGGCAAATTCCCGACAGTCGGGTCAGCGTGGTGGCGCCCGACCGCAACTGGTCGATCAGTGGGCATGTCAAGACGCTCACGCGCCCTTTGCGAGCCTGGCCGGTGCAGTTGGAAGACGGCAGCGAGGCGCTGGCGACCGATGGCGCGCCTTCCGATTGTGTGGCGATGGCACTGTTGGGGTTGGTGCCTCAGCCGGTGGACCTGGTGGTTTCGGGTATCAACCCCAACGCGAACGTCGGGCACGACATCACCTATTCCGGCACGGTGACGGCAGCGATGGAAGCGGTGATCTTTGGCGTGCCGGCGATTGCGGTTTCGCTGGAGCGGGAAGGCGCGCCGCTTTCTCAACTGGATTTTGCCCCTGCGGCGCAGGTAGCCCGCCGAGTGGCCGAATACGTCCTGGCGCACGGCTTACCCGCGGAAGTGTTGCTCAATGTCAACGTGCCGCATCGCCCCTTGGAAGCCTTGCGGGGCCTGCGGGTGACGCGCTTGGGGCGGCGGGTTTATCGCGATGCGCTGGTGCGGCGGGAAGACCCGTGGGGGCGCCCGTACTACTGGATTGGCGGGAGCGCGCCGGAGGGCGTGGCCGAGCCGGGAACCGACATCGGCGCGCTGGCCGAAGGGGCTGTTTCGATAACCCCAATTCAAATGGACATGACGGCCTACGGCGTATTGGACGACTTGCGGGGCGGCTTAGAGGAATTCCCCGGCCCGTGGCGCACGGAGGGAACGCCCTGAAAACGAGTTTGGGCAATTTTCTCGAAATCCCTTGACTTCTGGGAAGATGCGCGTATAATTCCGCCCGTGCTTGACGGATGGTTTCGCCTCCACAGCGAGGCAAACCGATAACAACCGAGGAGAGGCGCAGCAGCGCCAGAGACCAGGGCTGAGAAAGCGGAAGCCTGTTCGGTCTGGCAGCCGGTGTCGGGAGAGCAGACATCGGTTGTTGTTGTCTCCCCAAAAACCTTGACAGAGCCGAGCCTGACAAGTAGAATTGGGCTTGCTCGAATGAGGGAACGGGACCTTAACAACTGAAGAGTGACAGGAAGCAGAAGCGACCTGTCGATTCTGACGAGTTTTACAGGACAACGATCCGTGCAGACAAACGCCGAAAGGCGATACTCTTGCGGAGAGTTTGATCCTGGCTCAGGGTGAACGCTAGCGGTGCGCCTAATACATGCAAGTCGAGCGAAGAGGACAGCGAGTAGCAATACTTGCTGGGCTCTTAGCGGCGAACGGGCGAGTAACGCGTGGACGACCTGCCCCGAAGAGAGGGATAACGAGCCGAAAGGCTTGCTAATACCTCATGTGCTCCCGGAGGTTAGAGGCTTCGGGAGTAAAGGGTTCCGGCTACCGAAAGGTGCCGGCGCCGCTTCGGGAGGGGTCCGCGTCCCATCAGGTAGTTGGTAGGGTAACGGCCTACCAAGCCGATGACGGGTAGGGGGC
>CAYVHG010000151.1:0-14026 GCA_964450875.1 uncultured Anaerolineaceae bacterium
GCAAGGCGATTTGCTCGCCGCCCATGCTTTGGGCATCCGCAACGTTTTCGTGGTCATGGGCGACCCCACTTCCATCGGCGATTACCCCGAAGCCGCAGACAATTACGACCTGGTGCCTTCCGGCCTGATCAAACTCATCAAGCAGAAGTTCAACGCCGGGGTGGACCACGCCGGCAGCACCATCGGCCAGCCTACCTCGTTTTTCGTGGGTTGCGCGCTCAACCTCAACCCCAAGAACCCCGAGCGCGAGTTCAAGGTGCTGCGCCGCAAGATCCGGGCTGGGGCCGATTTTGCCCTCACCCAGCCGGTCTTCGACCCCGAAAAGGCGCGGCGCTTTCTGGAAGCCTACGAGGCCGAGTTTGGCCCGCTGGAAATCCCGGTATTGGTGGGCGTGATGCCCCTTTACAGCCGTCGCCATGCCCTGTTTTTGCACCACGAGGTGCCGGGCATCCACATCCCGCCGGAGGTGATGCGGCGTATCGAGCAGGCGGGCGAGCGCGCCCCGCAGGAAGGCGTGCGCATCGCGCAGGAGCTGGTGGCGGCCATTCGCCCATGGGCGGCGGGCGTTTACATCATGCCCCAGTTTCGGCGCTATGAGCTGGCGGCAGAAATCGTAGAGGCGGCAAAGGCCGAGGCTTCCCCCTGGGCATGAAAATACCGGCCCCGCAGAGGGGGCCGGTGGCATTCGAGGCAAGCAGAGGGGTTAGGCGCTGAGCAGGTGCCGCCGCAGCACGGGCAGGTGTTCCAGCCCGCGGGCAGCGCCAATCACGGCGGCGTGTTGGGGGTTGTCGACCAGGTAGGCCGGCACGCCCAGTTCTTTGGTCATCAAACGGTCCAACCCGCGCAGCAGCGCTCCCCCGCCACACAGAGCAATGCCGCGGTCGATGACGTCTGCGACCAGCTCTGGCGGGGTTTTTTCCATGACCAGGCGCACCGATTCCACGATGTTGTGCAACGGTTCCTGGAAGGCTTCGACGACTTCGCTGGTAGTGAGGGTGATTTCCCGAGGTAGGCCGGTCACTTGGTCTTGGCCTTGGACTTCGGCGCTCATTTCCTCGTCCAGCGGCACGGCCGCGCCGATTTTGAGCTTGACCTGTTCGGCGGTGGGCTGGCCGATGACGAGGCCATATTTGCGGCGGACGTAAGTGACCAGCGCTTCGTCGAGGGTGCGGCCGCCCTGACGCAGGGTTTCGGCGGCCACCACGCCATACATGGCGATGACCGCGGCCTGGGTGGTGCCCGAGCCCAGGTTGACGATCATGTTGCCTGCGGGGCTGCCTACCGGCAGGTCGGCGCCCAGGGCCGAAGCCAGCACGGTCGGCACCAGGAAAGCCTCGCTGCTGCCGGCTTGCAAGATGGCCTCGTGCACTGCCCGCCGTTCCACGCTGGTCACGCCATAGGGCACGGTAATCATCACTTTGGGGCGGAACAGCCACGAGGCGCCGCCGGCTTTCCGCAGCAGGATGGCCAGCAGTTTTTCCGTCAGTTCGTAGTAGGCCACCACGCCGTTTTGCAGCGGGCGGATGACTTCGTAAACCTCGGGCGTGCGGCCTTCCATTTCGGCGGCTTCTTCGCCAGCAGCGACCATGCGCCGCTCGGCGACCGCGATGGCGACCAGGGTGGGCTCATCTAGCAGCACCTGGTCGCCTTCGGCAATCCGCACGCGGTCGGTGCCCAGGTCGATGCCCAGGTTGCGAGAGAAAAGTGCCATCAGGGGCCTCAGTCCTCATCCTCGGCGGGGCCGGAGTGGATCTGCGGGCCTTGCTTGGGGCGGAAGCGGCGGGCGGCTTCCAGGCGGATGCGGGCGCGCTGGAGCGCGGCTTGGGCTTTGAGGTACTCTGCCGCCGTGGGGGGCGTGGTTTTGAGCAGCTCTTCGGCGCGCTTGCGGGCTTCTTCGGCGCGCTTGACGTCGATTTCGGTGACGTGCTCCGACGCGTTGGCGAGGATGGTCACTTTGTCGGGGCGCACTTCGACTACGCCGCCGGTGACGGTGAACATCTCTTCCTCGCCATCGTGCACCACTTTGATGAAGCCGGGCTTGAGGGTCGAAAGCAACGGCGCGTGGTCGGGCAAGATGCCCATTTCGCCGCTCGCCCCAGGCACCACCACCATATCGGCCTCGCCAGCCCATACCATGCGATCCTGGGAGACGATTTCACAACGGATTGGCATAACGCCTCCTACGCGGCTTCGCTGGCCATCTTTTCGGCTTTCTCGACGGCCTCGTCAATCGAGCCGACCATGTAGAAAGCCTGTTCGGGCAGGTCGTCGTGCTTGCCGTCCAAAATTTCCCGGAAGCCGCGGATGGTTTCCTTGAGCGGCACGTAGCGGCCAGGGATGCCGGTGAATTGCTCGGCCACGAACATCGGCTGGGAGAAGAAGCGCTCGATTTTGCGGGCGCGGCTGACGATGAGCTTGTCGTCTTCGCTCAGTTCTTCCACGCCCAGAATGGCGATGATGTCTTGCAGGTCTTTGTAGCGCTGGAGCACCTGCTGCACTTCGCGGGCGGTGCGGTAGTGGTCTTCGCCCACAATTTGCGGGTCGAGGATGCGGCTGGTGGAAGCCAGCGGGTCCACCGCGGGGTAGATGCCTTTGGCGGCGATGGAGCGCTCCAGGGCGATGGTCGCGTCCAGGTGGGCGAAGGTCACCACCGGCGCGGGGTCGGAGTAGTCGTCTGCGGGCACGTAGACGGCCTGCATGGAGGTAATCGAGCCCTGCTTGGTGGAGGTGATGCGTTCTTGCAGTTCGCCCATTTCGGTGGCCAGGGTGGGCTGGTAGCCCACGGCGGAAGGCAGGCGCCCCAGCAACGCCGACACTTCGGAACCGGCCATGGAGAAGCGGAAGATGTTGTCGATGAAGAGCAAGACGTCTTTGCCCTGGTCGCGGAAATATTCGGCCATGGTGAGGCCGGTCAGGGCCACGCGCAGGCGCACGCCGGGGGGCTCGTTCATCTGGCCGTAGACCATCACGGTGTCGGGCATCACGCCCGATTCGAGCATTTCGCGATAGAGCTGGGTGCCCTCACGGGTGCGCTCGCCCACGCCGGTGAACACGGAGTTGCCTTTGTGCACTTTGGCGATGGTGCGGATGAGCTCCATGATGATCACGGTTTTGCCCACGCCAGCGCCACCGAAGATGCCGGTTTTGCCGCCCTTGGTGAAGGGGGCGATCAGGTCGATGACCTTCAAGCCGGTTTCGAACACTTCCACGCTGGTAGATTGTTCTTCGAAGGAAGGCGCGGGGCGGTGGATGGGGTACACCGTAGAGGCTTTGACGTTCTCGCCGCCGTCCACGGTTTCACCGAGGACGTTGAAGATGCGCCCCAGCACTTCCGGCCCCACGGGCACGGAAATCGGCGCGCCGGTGGCTTCCACCATCATGCCGCGCTTCAGGCCATCGGTGGCGCCCATGGCCACGCAGCGGACCCAGTTGTTCCCGAGGTGTTTTTGCACTTCCAGCACCAGGGGTTGGTCGTCGTCTCGAAGCACTTTGACGGCTTCGTAAATTTCAGGGAGTTGTTCGGCGGGGAATTCGACATCGACCACGCCGCCCAAAATTTGCACTACTCGGCCAGTTGCTTTCGCCATGCTTGCCTCCAAAATCGGGGTTGTTTGCTTGTTTGCTGTGTTACTTGGTTGCTCGGTTGTGTGTCAGTTGGTTGCCGCTTTGCGGGCTTCGGCCGCCATTGCCTGGGCAAGCGCTTCCGCGCCACCGGCGATGTCGAGCATTTCGCTGGTAATGCTCTGCTGGCGGGCTTTGTTGTATTCCAGTTGCAGCGCGTCGGCCAGTTCGCTGGCGTTGTCGGTGGCGTTTTTCATTGCCACCATGCGGGCTGCGTGTTCGCTGGCTTGCGATTCCAAAATGGCGTGGAAGACCTGCAACTGGGTGAAGCGCGGCACGATTTCGTCGAGGATTTCGGTTTCGTCGGGTTCGTAGATGTAGGAAGCCACCACCTTGTGGCCCGCCGCGGGGGCGAATTCCTGCACCCGCTCGCCGTCTTCGACTTCCAGGGGCAGCAGTTTTTTGCGGGTGGGGTTTTGCCGCAGCATGTTGATGAAGTCGGTGTAGACCAGGTGCACTTCGTCGGCTTTTCCGTCGAGGAATTCTTCGACCAGCAGGTGGCCGATTTGGGAAACATCGGCAAACTTGGGGCGGTCGGGAATGCCGCTGAAGTCGGCCACGATGTGCTTGCCGCGGCGGTGGAGGATTTCCCGGCCTTTGCGCCCCACGGTGACGTAGTGTACCGGCACGGGGTAGTTGTCGAAGGTTTTGAAGGTGTAGCGCAAGACGTTGGTGTTGTAGGGGCCGGCCAGGCCGCGGTCGCTGGTGATGAGCACGACGAGGACGTTTTCGACCTTGTCGCGGCGGGTCATCAGGGGGTGCATGTGTTCACGGCCAGGCTGCATGGCGACGTGCGTCAGCACTTCCCATGCTTTGGTGGCGTAGGGGCGGGTGGCTTCCACCGTCGCAATAGCCCGCTGCACTTTGCTGGCGCTCACGGCTTGCAAGGCGCGGGTAATTTGCGCGATGTTCTTGACGCTTCGGATGCGGAGTTTGACTTCTCTCGCGGTCGCCATAGGCCTCTATCCTTAGCTCCAGCCGGCCATGAACGCGTCCAGGGCCGCCTTGAGTTGTTCTTCGGTTTCGTCGGTAATGCGCCCGGCGCTGATGATGGTGCGGCCGATTTCTGGGTGCGAGGTATCCATGAAGCGCAGCAGGTCTTGTTCCCACTGGCGCATTTTGTCCAGCGGCACGTTGTCGGCGTAGCCGTGGGTGGCGGCGTAAATCACGATGATTTCGTGTTCCAGCGGCACCGGCGAATATTGGGGCTGTTTGAGGATTTCCTGCATTCGCAGGCCGCGGTTGAGCTGCGCCTGGGTGGCCTTGTCGAGGTCAGAGCCGAACTGGGCGAAGGCGGCCAGTTCACGGAAGGCGGCCATGTCGAGGCGCAAGCGGCCGGCCACTTGTTTCATGGCTTTGGTTTGGGCGTCGCCGCCCACGCGGGAAACCGAAATGCCGACGTTGATGGCCGGGCGGATGCCCGCGTAGAACAGGTTGCTTTCCAGGTAAATCTGGCCGTCGGTGATGGAGATGACGTTGGTGGGGATGTAGGCCGAGACGTCGCCCAGCAGGGTTTCGATGATGGGCAGGGCGGTGAGGGAACCGCCGCTGCCGCGGACTTTGACGACTTTGTAGGCGTCGGCGTTTTCCATGGCTTTGCGGGCTTCTTCGGCTGCGTGTTCGGCGATGGGGCCGTCGTACACTTTGCCGTCCACGCCGTCTTCGGGGGCGGCCATGCCGTCTTCGCTGGTGTAGTCCGCGGGCACGATGACGTATTTGTCGGCCATGCGGGCGGCGCGTTCCAGCAAGCGGGAGTGCAGGTAGAAGACGTCGCCGGGGTAGGCTTCACGGCCGGGCGGGCGGCGCATCAGCAGGGAAACTTCGCGGTAGGCCCACGCGTGTTTGGAAAGGTCGTCGTACACGATGAGGGCATCGCGGCCGGTTTCCATGAATTCCTCACCGATGGCGCAACCGGCGTAGGGCGCCAGGTATTGCAGGGCGGCCGGTTCGTCGGCGGCGGCCACCACCACGGTGGTGTATTCCATCGCACCGAATTTTTCCAGCGTGGCTACCGTGCGGGCAACCTGTGCTTTCTTCTGCCCAATCGCCACATAGATGCAGAGCACATCTTTGCCCTTCTGGTTGAGGATGGTGTCGATGGCGATGGCGGTTTTGCCGGTTTGGCGGTCGCCAATGATGAGCTCGCGCTGGCCGCGGCCAATGGGAATCATCGCGTCGATGGCCTTGATGCCGGTGAGCAGGGGGGTGTCGACGTCTTTGCGCTCGATTACGCCGGGGGCGATGCGTTCGACCGGGCGGTAATGGTCGAATTTGATGGGGCCTTTGCCGTCGATGGGCTCACCGAGGGCGTTCACCACGCGGCCGATCAGGCCGTCGCCCACAGGCACCGATGCAATGCGCTTGGTGGTGTAGACTTTGGTGCCTTCTTCGATTTCGGTGTAGTCGCCCATGATGATGATGCCGACATTGTCCTTCTCCAGGTTGAAGGCAATGCCCATCACACCGTTCTCGAAGCGCACCAGTTCCTGCGAGCGGACGTCGGAGAGGCCGCTGGCGCGGGCGATACCGTCACCGGCTTCCAGCACGACCCCCATGTCGCGCACTTCCAGTTGCGGCTCGAAGGCCTCGATTTGCTTTTGTAAATCGTCTACGATTTGTTTGATGGGTTCAGCCATTTCGCCTCCAGGGTACTCACCGCGTCAATGCTGCTACCGTGTCCGCGTCGAGGCGGCGGAGCACGGCAACCAGCAGTTGCACGGCCTGATCAAAGTCGTCACGATGGATGATCGCGCTATGGGAATGGATGTGGCGGGCAGGAACGCTTAGCACCACCGTCGGCACGCCCGTGCGATGCAGGTGGATGACCGCCCCGTCGGTTGCGCCGCCTTCAACAAAGGAAATCTGCAACTTGACGCCGATTTCCTTTGCCGTTTCCAGGAACAGGTCCCGCAGCCCCAAGTTGGGGATCATGCTGCGGTCGTAAATCAGCAAAGAAGGCCCCTGGCCCAATTTGGCGGGGGCCTGTTCGCCTTTGACGCCGGGGACGTCGCCGGCGATGTCGGCTTCCAGCACGATGGCCAGGTCGGGGTCCACTGCCCAGACGCCGGTGTGCGCACCGCGCACGCCGACTTCTTCCTGTACGGTGGCCACGGCGTAGACGCTGTTGGGGTGGCTTTGTTGCTGAAGGGCTTCGAGGGCTTGAATCATCACTGCCACGCCCACGCGGTCGTCAAAGGCCTTGGAGAGGTAGGCCTTGCCGTTTGCCAAAACGACAAAGTCGGCGCGCGGTACGACGGGGTCTCCGGGCCGCACACCGGCTTTTTCGACTTCTTCCCGTGAGGTCGCGCCGATGTCGATGTACATATCTTTTTTCTGCACGACCTTGTTGCGTTCATCAGGGGGAAGCAAGTGCGGGGGTTTTGCCCCGATGACCCCGACCACATCCCCCTGGTGGGTTTTGATGATGACTCGTTGGCCGAGCAGCACCTGGTCGAACCAACCGCCCAACGGCAGGAACTTGATGAAGCCCTCTTTGGTGATGTGCTTGACCATGAAGCCCACCTCGTCCATGTGGGCGGCCAGCATGATTTTGGGGGCTTCGGCCTCGCCTGGTTTGTAACAGATGAGGCTTCCCAACTTGTCTTGCGAGAGTTGGCCGAGGGGTTCGAGGTGCTGCCGAATTAAAGCGCGCACTGGCGCCTCGAAACCTGGGACACCGTGCGCCTCAGTGAGGTGTTGCAGCAGGGTTATGGTTTTATCCATGCGCGCGCACAATCCTTGGTTGAGGTACTGCGCCTGCCGAGCGCAGCAAAACTTCCCCAACAGCCTCTTCCAAGCCTGATGGGAAACGCTAAAATGATACCCGAAAGGGGGAATATTGTCCAGTTTTGGCGCTGGGGTTAAATGTAAATGGAGAGAACACGGGAATGCAGGTAGAACCCCAGATTGCGCCGATGGTGTAGTTCTTGAGGCGGCGATGGCCTGGGGGAGGTATGGAGAATCGGAAATGCCGACGGGCGCGGGCGAAGCCGCTGGCTGGGGTGCTGCCCCAATGCGCGTTCGGGCTGCACTGACGGCGGTTAAAAAAACACAGCCCTTGAGCAAGGGCTGTGTAGGGAAGGCGGAAGCGGGCGGGCTTATTTTCGGCCGCGCAAGCGCGGGTCGAGGATGTCGCGCAGAGCATCGCCAACCAGGTTCCACGCCAGCACGAAGAGCACCAGCGCCATGCCGGGGTAAACCACGATGAACCAGTATTGGCCCAAGTCGGTGATCCAGTCGCGGGCGAAGGAAATCAACTGCCCCCAGTCAGCGTAGCCCACTTCGGCGCCCACGCCCAGGAAGCTCAGGGCGGCGAAACTGAGCACGTACGACCCCATATCCATCGAGGCGACCACCATCGTGGGGTAAATCGCGTTGGGCAGGATGTGTTTGAGCAAAATCCGGCGGTCGGTTGCGCCCAGCACTTTGGCGGCCAGGACGTATTCGCGTTCCTTTACGGAAAGGATATCGCTGCGAATGAGGCGCGCGTAGCCCATCCACCCGAACATAATCAAGGCAATGGATGGTGGTATCAGGCTTTTCCCCATGACCGGCGCGAGGATGGCGGAAAGGGTCAGCGCAGCCAGCAGGAAGGGGAAGCTCATGAAAACGTCGGTGATGCGCATGATGACCATGTCGACAGCACCGCCATAGTAAGCCGAAACCGAGCCGAGGAAAATGCCCAGCGTCGCGACGGAAAGCGTGATGATCAACCCCACTTTGAAAGCGGTGCGGGTGCCCCATACCACGCCGTAGTAGATATCCCATTGGCCGCTGGCTGTGCCCATCAGGTGCACCCAGTGGTCTTTGTGCGTGATGGGCTTCCACCAGAAGGGCAGCGGGGGCTGGCGGACGCGCCATTCTGTGCCGGGCATTTTGGGGTTGGGGCTGAAACCATCGCGCGGGATGTGGTAAGGGTTGGCGTTGGGGCGGGGCGGGGCGAGCACGGGGGCGGCCAGGGCGATGATCAAGAACAGCCCCAGCAGCGCCAACCCAGAGAGGGAAAGCGGGTTGGTCAGCAGCCCTTTGAGCATGCGGTAGAAATCGGGGCCCAACAGGCGCTCCAGCCGCCCCGGTTCTTTGCTGTTGAGTGCTATCGTGTCTTGAGATGCCATCATTGCTCCTCGTAAATCAAGATAGGTGGTGCTGGGGGCCTATCTTGGTTGAGTTATTCCAGCCGTACGCGGGGGTCAATGTAGGCGTACATGATGTCAACCACCAGGTTGGAGAAAATCAACAAAGTGCCGCTGAACAAGGTGAGGCCGAGCACGGTGACCACATCCAAGTTGAGGGCGGCGTCGGCGGCGGCCTTCCCCATGCCGGGGTAGTTGAACACGGTTTCGGTGATCACCACGCCGTTCAGCAGGCCCACGACCATCATGCCGCCGATGGTGACCACCGGCATCAGGGCATTCGGGAGGGCGTGGCGGAAGATCACGCGCCGCTCGCTCAGCCCTTTGGCCCGGGCGGTGGTGATGTAATCTTGTCGCAGCACTTCCAGCATCGAAGAGCGCGTGACGCGTAGCAGCAGGGCCCAGTTGAGGTAAGAGAGAGTGGTGATGGGGAGGATCAGGTGTTTGAAAGCATCCCAGAAAACGTCCAGGCGGCCGTTGAGCAAGGCGTCGAAGGTAATCATGGTGGTGTAGTTGTGAAACTGAGGGGAACGCACCACGGCGTCCGCCCAGTCCGAAATGCGCCCTGGGGGAAACCACTTGAGTTCGGCATAGAAAATCATCAGCATCAACAGACCGAACACGAATGTCGGGAACGACCACCCTAAGATGCTGAAGACGCGAGCCAGTTGGTCGATGAATTTGTTGTGATTCACCGCGGCAACCACCCCTAAAATCACGCCGCCGAGAATCACAGGAAGAACACTCCATAAAGCCAATTCGAGCGTCGCCGGAAAACGGCGTTTGATGATTTCGATCACGGGCTCAGAGGCCGTGCGCGAATAGCCAAATTGCCCGAACAAAATACCGCCTTCGTGCTTGCCGGTTTTCTCGTCGGTCACCCCGACCAGCCAGCGCCAGTATTGCACGTAGAACGGTTTATCCAACCCATATTTGCGGATGACGCCTTGCAGCACGCGCTCGTTGCGTGGAATATCGCGGACGTAGAGCGCGGAACGCTGAGTCGGCCCCAAGAACTGCAGCATCAGGAAAATCAGCACAGTTACCCCGAAGAGTAACAGCGGAATCATCAGCAACCGCCGCATGATGTAGTTGAACATCCTGATCCACCTCCAAAAGGGCGGGGGAGCGCCCAAGGTTCAGGCGCTCCCTGCCCTTTGCCAAGAAGGTTACTTCTTGATAGAGTAGAGATAGTAGAACGCGGGGGCAATGGGGTTGTAATACCAGCCCTGCACCCACCGCTGTTCGTAGTGACGCCCGGTCGCCACCGCGAGGCGGATGGCCGGTGCGTATTTGTAGTCCAGTGCGGTAAGCTGCTTGTAGATCTCAGCGCGTTTCGCCGGGTCGGTCTCGGCGACGCCCTCGCTCACCAACTTCTGGAACTGGTCGTGGATGTCTTTGGGCATGTTTTGCCGGCGGGCGTAGGTGCCCACGGTGAACGGCTGTGCCCAGTTGTGCGGGTCGTGGATGTCTTCAATCCACCCGCTGATGAACATCGGCAGGCGGCCAGCGCGATAAGCGTTCAGGAAGGCCGGCCACGGCAGACCCACGGCTTCGATCTCGAACTTCGGGTCGATGTCGGCGAAGTCAGCCTGCAGAATCTGCGCCACGGTCTGGCGGGTGACGTTGCCGCTGTTGTAGGCCACCTGGAAGCGGAAGCCCTTCTCCCAGACCTGACCGTCCCAAGCCTGCTTCAGCTCTTCCACGCACTTGTCCTTGTCGTAAGTGTAGTGCGGGCCATTGGGGTCGTAGCCGATCATCCCGGGGATGAGCGGACCAACGTTCTGGACGCCTTCGCCGTTGAGGGCGTCTTTGATGAAGGTATCCCAGTCGAAGCAGTAGTTGAAGGCCTTGCGGACGTGGATGTCGGAGAAGAAGTCGGCAGGAATGCCGTTCCCGTCCAGCTTGCCGCTGCCGATGTAGGGGTTACCGCCGTCGGTGTTGATCTTGAAGTTGAAGAAGACGTCGGTGCGGATGACGGTGGGCATGCCCTTCCACAAGCGCAGCGGCTGGTCGGGGTTGTCGGAAGGCTTGCAGTCGAAGTCGTTCTTGTCGGCGTTCCAGACGCAGATCTCGCCGACCAGCGGGTCGACCTGGGCCACGTTCTGGCGCGGCACGTCGGCAAAGTCGGCGTCGCCGGCTTTCAGCATGGCGAAGCGGGTGCCCCATTCCTTCACGACTTTGAGCACCACGGTCTGGATGGAAGGCGCGGTCGGCGCGCCATCCCACGCGGGGACGTTTTGCTCGGCCCGCCAGTAATGCGGGTTGGCTTTGAGGACGATTTCCTCACCCGGCGTCCAGTGGTCCAGGATGTAGGGGCCGGTGCCGTTTTCCACCTTGCCAAGCGGGGCGGTGGAGTCGTCGACGCCATAGTAGTTCTGCCAGGTGTCGCACGAGCCATCCCACGCGCCTTGTTTGATCGACCACTGTTTGTCGATGATAGAAGCCCAGCCCTGGGCGATCGTTGCCAGGAAGGGGCCCCACGGCTGTGCGAGGTGCATCGTCACGGTGCCGGCATCGTTGTCGTAAGTGATGGCGTTGACGATCTTCTCGCAGGCGGCCTTGAGTTTATCCGGGTCGGCTTTCTTCAAGGCGTCGGGGTCGTCATCCAGTGCGCCGGTTGGGTCGACCAGCTCAGCGATGTCGTAAGTGCCGATGCCGAAGAAGGGCTCGGTCAGCAGCCACATCGGCGAGTCGGTGCCGCCCTGCAAGATGGCGCGCTGGAAGGTGTAGGCGACGTCTTCAGGGGTGAGGGTGTCGCCGTTGTGGAACTTCACGCCTTTGCGGATGTAGAAGGTGTAGGTCTTGCCGTCTTCGGAGATGTCCCACTTGGTGGCCAAGTCGGGCACGAAGTGGGTGGCGTCGCTTTTGTCGTACGTCACCAGTTGGTCGTACAGGTTCATGATGACGCCAATCCCCGAGCTTTCATAGTCCCACGCCGGGTCCAGGCTTTCAGCGTCGCCGATGGTAGCGACCACCAGGGTGTCGGGGTGCGGCGACTTGAATTCCTTGGCCTGCGGCGGGGCGGGGGTGGCTTCCACAATTTGGGTGACCACCACGGTGCCGCCGGGCTTTTCGACCACCTGGGTCACCACGACGGTCTGGGGAGCCTGCTGGCCGCATGCCGCCAACGCCAACGCTGCGACGACCAGCACGGCAAACAAGACGATCCACGTGCGTTTCATGCTCCTCCTCCATTAAGGTAAGGAATTAGGAAACAGCGGAAAGGGAAGAACAGGGCAGGAAAAGACGGTGCTTCTCCGATACACATCACCTCCTTTCGCGAAGGTTGAGGCATCTGGCTTAGCAGTGGGGTTAGATCAAGTGGCACGCAGCCCAGTGGCCGGGGGAAACCTCGCGCCATTCGGGCTCCTGTTCGGCGCAGATGTCTTTGGCGAGGGGGCAGCGGGTACGGAAGCGGCACCCGCTGGGCGGGTTGACCGGGCTGGGCACGTCGCCTTCCAGCACGATGCGCTTGCGTTGGCGCTCTTTCTTGGGGTCGGGAATGGGCACTGCCGAGAGCAGCGCCTGGGTGTAGGGGTGCAAGGGATGGGCGTAGAGTTCGTCGCGGTCGGCGAGTTCCACGATTTTACCCAGATACATCACGGCAGTGCGGTCGGAGATGTGCCGTACCATGCTCAGGTCGTGGGCGATGAAGAGGTAAGTGAGGCTGAATTTTGCTTGCAGGTCTTCGAGCAGGTTGACGACCTGGGCCTGGATGGAAACATCCAACGCCGAGATAGGCTCATCCAACACGATGAACTCGGGTTGCAGCGCGAGGGCGCGGGCAATGCCAATGCGCTGGCGCTGACCGCCGGAAAACTCGTGAGGGTACCGGCTTACAAAGGAAGGGCTGAAGCCCACCAGGTTGAGCAGCTCGGCCACCCGTTCTTTGCGTTCCTGGGGGGTGCCGATATTGTGGATTTCCAGCGGTTCTTCCACGATCTTGCCGACCGTCATGCGGGGGTTGAGGGAGGCGTAGGGGTCTTGGAAAATCATTTGCATGTGACGGCGGGCTTTCCGCAGCTCGGCGCCTTTGAGGCGGGTGAGGTCTTGGCCTTTGAAAATCACGCTGCCGCCGGTCGGGCGGTAGAGCTGCAGCATGGTGCGGCCGGTGGTCGATTTGCCGCAGCCCGACTCGCCAACCAGCCCCAAGGTTTCGCCGGGGTAAATGTCGAAGGTCACGCCGTCCACGGCCCGCACGGCAGCCACTTCACGCTGCACCAGCAGGCCGCGGCGAATGGGAAAATGCTTTTTCAGGTCGCGCACTTGCACGAGGGCTTTTTGAGGTTGTGTGGTCATCGCAGCTCCCCTGTGTCAACATCGACCCAGCACGCCAG
Organism: uncultured Anaerolineaceae bacterium; assembly: GCA_964450875.1. Taxonomy (GTDB): domain Bacteria; phylum Chloroflexota; class Anaerolineae; order Anaerolineales; family DRMV01; genus DRMV01. Next base: position 13,094 of record CAYVHG010000151.1, read on the forward strand.
CCGGCGGCCAGGGGCAATTTCTTCCAGCGGCGGGCGCTGTTCTCGGCAAATGGGCTTGGCATATTTGCAGCGCGCCGCGAATGGGCACCCTTGGGGAAGGGCTACCAGGTCGGGAGGAAGCCCTTCGATGGTCTCCAGCTTTTCGCCAGGGCTGCCATCCATGCGGGGCAAGGAACGCAAGAGGGCTTTGGTGTAGGGGTGGCGCGGGTTGTCGTACAGGTCGTCGACGGGGGCGTCTTCGACAATGAAGCCAGCGTACATCACGATGACTCGGTCCACCAGGCCTGCCACCACGCCCAGGTCGTGGGTGATCCAGATGAGGGTCATCCCGATTTCGTCGCGCAACTGCTTCATCAGGTCGACGATTTGGGCCTGGATGGTGACGTCCAAAGCGGTGGTGGGCTCGTCGGCAATCAGCAGCGCAGGGTTGCAGGCCAAGGCCATCGCGATCATCACACGCTGCCGCATGCCGCCCGAAAACTGGTGGGGGTAATCGTCCAGACGGTTGCGGGCAGCGGGGATGCCGACCATTTCCAGTAATTCCCCGGCGCGTTCCCGGGCTTCGGCTTTCCCCATGCCGAGGTGCAGTTGCAGCGGTTCGATCATCTGGTAGCCGATGGTCAACACGGGGTTGAGCGAGGTCAGCGGGTCTTGAAAGACCATGCCAATCTGCGCGCCGCGAATTTTGCGCATTTCGGCTTCGGGCAGCTGCAGCAAGTCGGTGCCTTTGAAACGCACGCTGCCGCGGATTTTCGCCGGCGGCGAGGCCAGCAGCCGCATAATGGAAAGCACCGAAACGCTCTTGCCGCACCCCGATTCACCAACAATGCCCAAGGTTTCCCCCTCGTGCAGGCTGTACGAAATGCCGTTGACGGCGTGGACGATGCCTTCTTCCGTGTGGAATTCCGTGCGCAGGTCGTCCACTTCCAGAAT
>CAYVHG010000152.1:0-4137 GCA_964450875.1 uncultured Anaerolineaceae bacterium
CTCACCTGAAAGACGGCGACACCATCCGCCTGGTGGCTGTGATTTCCGGCGGCTGATGCCCTTTCGCGATTTCCCCTTTTAGGATGAAGCCCTCATGCGTTGCCGAAAGTGCGGCCAAAAGGCCGTCATCAACATGCGCCACCACAAATTGGCGCTGTGCAAAGACCACTACTTGGAATGGTTCGTTGCCCAAACCGAGCGGTTCATCAAGAAGTACCGCATGTTTGGCCGTGACGACAAGGTGCTGGTGGCCGTTTCGGGCGGCAAGGATTCGCTGGCCCTTTGGGATGTGCTCTGGCGGCTGGAATACCACGCCGACGGCCTTTACATTGACCTGGGCATCGACGGCGGCTTTGGCTATTCCCGCGAGTCCAAAGCGCTTACCCAGGCCTTTGCCGAAGCCCGCGGCCTGACGCTGCACATCGTGAACGTGCCCGCGGAATATGGGGCGAGCATTCCCGAAATGGCGAAGCTCACCCACCGCGGCAAGGGCAAGCCCTGCTCGGTGTGCGGGCTGGTCAAGCGCCACGAGATGAACCGCATTGCCCGCGATTTGGGCTACAACGTCCTCGCTACCGGCCACAACCTGGATGACGAAGCGGCGGTGCTCTTCGGCAACACCCTGACATGGGCTACGGGCTACCTCATCCGTCAAGGGCCGGTGCTGCCGGCTTCCCCTGGGCTGGCGCGCAAGGTCAAGCCGCTCTTCCGCTTCTACGAGCGGGAAACCGCGGCCTACGCGCTGCTGCGGGGCATCCGCTACATTTACGAGGAATGCCCCTTTTCCGTGGGCGCGAAGTCCATCTATTACAAGCAACTGCTCAACAAGCTGGAAGCCGACCGCCCGGGCGCCAAGCTGCAGTTTTACCTTGGTTTCCTGAAAGCCAAAGACGAGGGTTTGTTTGCCCAAAAAACCGAAGAAGTGGTCGAAACCCTGCACACCTGCCCCACCTGCGGCCAGCCCACCTCGGCGCCGGGGCAATGCGCCTTCTGCCGCCTGGTGGCGCGGGTGGACGAGGCAGCCCGCCAGCGGGCGAGTGAATGAGGAGGTCCCCCATGCCGATGACCCAACCCGAAGACCTGAAAGACATCACTTTGCTGGGGCGCAAAGCCCAGCCGAGCAAGAAACTGGAAGCCTTCCCCAACCGCACCCCCGGCCGCTATTACCTGGTGACCTTGGAAACCAGCGAGTTCACGTGCCTCTGCCCGGTCACCGGCCAGCCCGATTTCGCCACCATCAAGGTGGCCTACGTGCCCGACCAGAAAATCGTGGAGTCCAAGTCTTACAAGCTTTACCTCTGGTCGTACCGCAACGAAGGGGTGTTCCACGAGCATGTGGTGAACACCATTTTGGACGATTTGGTGAAAGCCCTCGACCCGCATTACATCCGCGTGGTGGGCGAGTTCAACATCCGTGGTGGCATTGTCATCACGGTAAGCGCCGAGCAAGTCAAAACGCCGGAGGCCAAAGAGGCCGTGGCTTCGATGCTCTGACCCTGCGGAGAAGCGCACCATGCCTAAAAAGACGCTCCAGCCCGCCGCGCAGCCCCGCTACTATGCCGCGCTGGTGGGCATTTTCGCGGTCGTGTTGGTGGTTTCCAACATCATTGCGGTCAAATTGGTGCTGGTCGCGGGGCTGGTGCTGCCCGCGGCGGTGGTGCTTTTCCCCATCGCGTATATTCTGGGCGACGTCGTCACCGAGGTTTACGGCTACGCGGCTGCCCGTCGCATGATCTGGACCGGCTTCGGGGCCAATTTGCTCGCTGTGATGGCGATTGGGGTGGCTGTGCGTTTGCCTGCAGCGCCCTTTTGGAATGCGGGCTTGGGCTCAGCGGCCGAGGCAGAGGCGGCCTTTCGCGCGTTGTTTGGCTTTACGCCGCGCTTGCTGGGGGCTTCCTTTGCGGCTTATTTGGCGGGGGAATTCCTGAACGCCTACATCATGGCGAGGCTCAAAGTGCGCACGCGAGGGCGTTGGCTGTGGCTGCGCACCATCTCGTCCACCATCGTGGGGGAAGGCGTGGACGCGGCGACGTTCATCACCTTGGCTTTCTATGGCATCATTCCCACGGCGGGGTTGTTGCAAGCGGTCGTTTCGCAATGGTTGGTCAAGGTGGCTTATGAGGCTTTGGCAACGCCTTTGACTTACGTGGTGGCCAATGGCTTGAAGCGCATCGAAGGCATGGATGTCTTCGACCGCGGCACCGATTTTACCCCTTTGGCTTTTTGAGCGGCTTGCCGACGGCGCTCGCGGGTGCGGCTTTTTCGGAGGGCGTGTAGAAACCGAAAAGGAGCGCGCAAACGGCGGAGCCGAATTTCGTTCGGCTCCGCCGCAAGAAGCGCGGAAAGAGGGCGCAGGTTATTCCCCTTTGGCTTGTTTGAGATAGGCTTCGATGAAGCCGTCGAGGTCGCCGTCGAGCACGGCTTGCGCGTTGCCTACTTCGTAGCCCGTGCGGTGGTCTTTGACCATTTGGTAGGGGTGCAGCACATACGAGCGAATTTGGCTGCCCCACTCGGCTTTTTGGTATTCACCTTTGAGGGCGGCCATTTTTTCGGCCTGTTCCCGTTGTTTGATTTCCAGCAAGCGGGCTTTGAGCACTTTGAGAGCGTTTTCTTTGTTTTGGGTCAGGGAGCGCTCGTTTTGGCAGGAAACCACGATGCCGGTGGGCAGGTGGGTGATGCGCACGGCGGTGGCGTTCTTTTGCACGTTCTGACCGCCTGCCCCCGCGGCTTTGAAGGTGTCCATGCGGATGTCTTTGGGGTTGATTTCGACTTCGACGTCGTCTTCTACCTGGGGCAGCACTTCGACCAACGCAAAAGAGGTGTGGCGGCGGTGGGCGGCGTCGAAGGGCGAAAGGCGCACCAGGCGGTGGGTGCCCCTTTCGGAGCGCAGGTAGCCGTAGGCGTTGGGGCCGTTGACGGCGATGGTCACGCTTTTGGTGCCGGCTTCTTCGCCGGGGGTGTAGTCGAGAATTTCGGTTTGGTAGCCGTGCTTTTCGGCCCAGCGGAGGTACATGCGCTGGAGCATTTCGGCCCAGTCGTGAGCGTCGGTGCCGCCGGCCCCCGCGTGGATGGCAAGGATGGCGTTGTGGTGGTCGTAAGGGCCGGAAAGCATGGCGCGCAATTCGGCTTCCTCGATGGCTTTTTCGAGGGCTTCTGTTTCGGCCTCCAGCTCGCTTTGAAGGTCGGTTTCACCCCACGAAGCCAGCTCCAGCGCGTCGGCGATGCGGTTTTCCAGGCTTCGGAAGCCCTCGACCGTTTCCCGCAACGCGGCCATTTCGCGCATCAACCGCTGGGCGCGTTGGGGGTCGTCCCACAGGTCGGGGGCGTTGGCTTGGGTTTCCAGTGCTTCGAGGCGGGCTTGTTTGGCGTCCAAGTCAAAGACGCCCCCGAAGGTCGCGGAGGCGGGTTTCCAGCGCAGTGAGGCGTTGGGTGAGGTCGTCCATGATGAGCCTTACTCCTTCGTTGGGGGTTAGGCGTTGGGAAGCAAGCGCTGGGCTAACGAGCGCAGTTGGGTGAAGCTGATAGGCTTGATGAGCACGAGGTCACTTTCGGCGCGCATGGTGTCGGCCATGCGCGGGTCGGCGGTGGCCAACATGACAAGCGTGTGGGCAAGGTGCTTACGCTGGCGGATGTGCTGCAGGATGGCTGTGCCGGCCACTTCGGGAAGATGGAGGTCGAGCAGCACCAGCCGTGGGCTGTGCTCGTTGAGGTAGTCGATGGCTGCTTGGCCGTTGTCGATATGGGTGACCTCGTAACCGGCTTGGGAAAGCGCCATCACGAAGATTTCGGCCTGGGTTTGGTCGTCTTCGACGACCAGGGCGAGGGGTTTAGGGGTGCTCATGAGGTTTGCTCCTCGGCGACAGTGGATTGGCAGGGAAGGATGACGGTGAATTTGCTGCCTTTGCCGGGTTCGCTTTCCAGCCGGATTTCGCCGTGCATGAGTTCGACTAACTGCTGGACGATGGAAAGCCCCAGCCCCGACCCCTTGTAGCGGCGGGAGGGGCTGCCGTCGACTTGGCGGAAGGGTTCGAAGATGTGCTTTTGGGCTTCGGGAGGGATGCCGACGCCGGTGTCTTCGACTTCGATGGCCCAGCGTTCGTCTTCCAGCCCCAGCAACCGCACCCAAATGTGCCCCTT